>JAJRVT010000422.1 GCA_024277175.1 Chloroflexota bacterium
CACCGATCGCTTCTATGTGCAGGACGGCGAGCGCCGGGTGGGTCCCTTCGTGGTGGACGCGGGGCCGGAGTCCTTCGTCACCCGCAAGCGCGCGGTCTGGGATCTGGCCTGTGAGCTGGGCTTGCAGGATCAGGTGATCGATCCCGGCAGCGAAACCCACAACATCTACGTGTTGGACGGCGGCAAGCCTGTACACCTGCCCATGTCGCCCGGGGCCTTTATCCGCTCGCCCCTGCTCTCCACCCGGGGCAAGCTGCGCATGTTGCAGGAGCCGTTCGTCCCCCCACGCATGGATGACGGCGACGAGTCCCTGGCCGATTTTGTGACCCGGCGTCTGGGGCGGGAGGCGCTGGACAAGTTCCTGGGCCCCGTGCTGGGCGGCATCTACAACACCGACCCGGAGCGCCAGAGCATCCTCACCACCGCGCCCGTCATGCGCGAGATGGAGCGGGAGAGCGGCAGCCTGGTGTGGGCCTCCATCAGTCGTATGCGCGCCAAGGTCCAGGCCCGCAAGCTGGCTGAAGCCCGGGGCGAGGTCACGCCGCCCAGTTTCATGACCTTCCGCGAAGGGGCGCATGTGCTGGTCGACGAACTGATCGATCAACTGGCGTGGGATCTGCGCCTGAACAGCGGCGTGACCACGATCGAAGCGCTGGATAACGGCGCCGGCGGCTACCGCCTGACCCTGGCTGGCGGCGAATCGCTGCTGGCGGACGCCATCATCTTCGCCACCCCGGCCAACGTGACCGCGCGCCTGCTCCGGGACGTGGCCCCGACCAGCGCGGCCGGATTGGCCCGCATCCCCCACGTGGACATCGGCACCATTACCCTGGTCTTCCGGGAGGCCGATCTGCATCTGCCCCGCCCGGTGAGTGGCCTCATGATTCCCCGCCGCGAGCGGCGACTGATCGACGCCATGACCTTCACTTCCCTCAAGTTCTCCGACCGCGCGCCGGCCGGCTATGCGCTCATGCGGGTCTTCTTCGGCGGCGGCGCGCCCTACACCATTGCGCTGGATGACGAGCAACTGCGGGACCTGGTCATGTATGAGCTGGGGAACCTGCTGGGGATCAGGGCCAGGCCGCTGGGCTTCGACGTGGGGCGCTGGCCCAACAGTTATCCCCAGGCCGATGTGGGGCACTTGGATCAGGTCGCCGCCATCGAGCGCAGCCTGCCGCCCGGGATCGCGATCACCGGCGCTTCCTATCGCGGGCTGGGCGTCCCCGATTGCGTCCAGCAGGGCCGGGACAGCGCGGCCGCGCTGCGTAGGTCGGGCATCCCTGCCCGACGGTCTTCGTGACGCGTGGACCCGCGCGGGGATGGTTGTTCACGCCTGGTAGGTGCAGTTTGTAACCGCACAGGCTGCTCTACCAGGCGTCAGCATTCCGGGAATGGGACAGGAATGCTTGGGCCTGCGGAATCTTGCCATCCCATTCCCGGAATGTGGTATAGTACCCCATCATGAATGAACACTTCCATTTTGCTTGTCATAAAGTTGACGGCCAGGCTCGGCTGAGCACGTTCGAAACGCCCCATGGCGCCATCCAGATGCCGGCTTTCGCGCCGGTGGGCACCCTGGCCAATGTCAAGACCCTGGAGCCGCGCGATCTGACCGAACTGGGCGCGCAGTTGATCCTGGCCAACACCTACCACCTCTACATGCGTCCCGGCCACGAGTTGATCGAGCGCATGGGTGGCCTGCACGCTTTCATGGCCTGGGACGGCCCCATCCTGACCGATTCGGGCGGCTACCAGGTCTTCAGCCTGGCAGATCAGCGCAAGCTGACCGATGACGGCGTCACCTTCCGCAGCCATATCGACGGCAGCATCCACCACTTCACGCCGGAGTCGGTCATGGCCATCGAGCAGGCCCTGGGTCCGGACATCGCCATGGTGCTGGACGAGTGCCCCGATCCCCTAGACAGGGGCTACAACATGGCCGCACTGGCGCGCACCCACCGTTGGGCCGAGCGCTGCAAGGCCGCGCATGATCGGCCCGATCAGGCCCTTTTCGGCATCGTCCAGGGGGGGATCTTCCCCGACTTGCGCCAGAAGAGCGCGCGTTTCCTGGGTGAGTTGGACTTCGACGGCTACGCGGTGGGCGGGCTGGCCGTGGGCGAGACCAAGGAGCAGATGTACGCCACCCTGGACGAGACTTGCCCGGCCCTGCCCGCGGACAAGCCACGCTATCTCATGGGCGTAGGCGCGCCCGAGGATATCGTCGAGTCCGTGCATCGAGGCATCGACATGTTCGACTGCGTGTTGCCCACCCGCATCGCGCGCAACGGCTCCCTCTTCACGCCTGAGGGCCGCATCAACCTGCGCAACGCCCGCTTCGCCGAGGACCCGCGTCCGGTGCAGGAGGATTGCACCTGCTACACCTGCCGCACATTCAGCCGGGCCTATCTGCGTCACCTTTACAAAGCTAAGGAGATCACCGCTTTGCGCCTGGGCACCATTCACAACCTGCACTTTATGATGACGCTCATGGCTGATATCCGGGAGGCCATCGCCGCCGGGCGTTTCGACGCCTTCCGCGAGGCGTTCCTGGCTCGTTTTCAGATCAGCAACCAGGCTGTGCGTCATGAGCAGCGGGCCAGGCGGAAGGCGGCTATGAGTGATAAGATGACAGGGTGACGCTGAGTTGCGTGTATTCGCTCCTCTCTTTCCGATCTTGTAGACGCGCCCCAGGATGTGGTAGCATAGACCCGGTTGGCGATAGACCGCAGATTCGACGCCGCAGCTGATCTCGCCCCAGCGCCGTTGATCCGACGTCTGTCGTCTTTTTTTGTGGTGAGCAATCTGATAGAACGCGGATTGGGCGGATTTACACGGATTTAAAAAATTCGGCCGATATCCGCCCAACCCGTTCAATCCGCTTTCTATTAAACCTGCCATCCCATCCGGTTCTTTTCAGCGAAAACGAGCATCTCATGTTGGAAATGATTCAAGCCATCGTCCTCGGCATTGTGCAGGGCGCGACCGAGTTCATCCCCGTCAGCAGCAGCGGTCATCTGGTGATCATCCCCTGGCTTTTTGGCTGGGGCCCGCCGAGCCTGCTCTTCGACACCATGCTCCACTGGGGCACCCTGGCAGCGATCTTTGTCGTCTTCTGGCGCGATCTGTGGGATCTGTTCATGGCCGCGCTGCGTAGCATCGGCTCTCGCTCCCTGGCCGATCCCGATGCGCGCCTGGCCTGGTTCATCGTCGCCGCTTCCATCCCGGTGGTGGCCGTTGGCCTGCTCTTCAAGGATCAGATCGAGCAGCTTTTTGCGGCCGAAAGCGCAGGCCCTCTGATCGCAGGCGTCTTTCTGTTGGTGACCGCCGCGCTACTCGTCGGCAGCGAGTTGTTGGCGCGCAACATGACGCGGCCCCGTCTGCTGGACGAGTTCAACTGGGGCGATGCCGTCGTGATCGGCCTGGCCCAGGCTCTGGCCATCTTTCCCGGGCTTAGCCGCAGCGGCAGCACCATCTCCGCCGGTCTGGCGCGCAAGATTCGGCGCGATGAGGCGGCCCGCTTCAGCTTTTTGCTGGGGACGCCGGCCTTCCTGGGCGCGGGGCTGCTGCAACTGACCGACGCCGTGCAGACTGATCCCGGCCAGGTGGCGAGCCAGGCCGCCGTGCTGATCGTCGGCTTCCTGGCCGCGGCCATCACCGGCGTGCTGGCCATCCGCTTTCTCCTGGCCTACCTGCGCACCCGCAGCCTCTACGCCTTCGCCATCTACTGCATCGTGGTCGGCGTGGCCGTCATCGGACTGAGTCTGACCGGCTTTGGAGGTTGACGGTGTCTCGGCGCGATAGAACGGATAGAACACGGATTGAGCGGATTTACACGGATTTCTTCAAAATCTGGCTGTTTCCGCTCAATCCGCCTAATCCGCGTTCCATTCCTCTTCGCTTTGATGAGTTTTCGGGGATGGGCGTCGTCTTTGCGCTGGCCGTGTTTGCGGCCTTCACCCTCGCCGGGTGCCAGCAGGCCGCGGTGAGCGAGCCGGAGCCTGTGACCGTGACCATTGCCGGGGCTACGGCCATGCAGCCTGTCCTGCGGGAGCTGGGTGCGGAGTTTTCCCGCCAGCACCCTGGCGTAGTCTTCGATCTGCGCGGGGGCGGCAGCGCGCTGGGCGAGGCCGCGGCCGCCAGGGGCGAGGTCGATCTGGCCGCCAGCACCCTCTTCCCGCCCGACATTGTGGATTCCACCGACTCAGGCCAGGCCGATTCCGCCATGCCCCCCGCGGATGACCTGCTGCGCACGCCCATCGGCCTGGATGGGCTGGCGGTCATCATTCACCCGGACAACCCCATCGACGATCTGACCCTGTTGGAACTGCGTCGCCTCTACAATGGGCGCGTCATCGATTGGTCCGAACTGGGCGGCGTGGCCGGCGGCGTGGCCCTGGTGAGCCGGGAGGATGGCAGCGGCTCGCGCGCACTCTTCGACGCCCGGGTCATGGGCGATGAACCGGTCTCCCTGATCGCGGTGGTGATGCCCACCAGCGCGGCCGTGGTCGACTTCGTGGCCCGCGATCCCCTGGCCATCGGCTACGTCTCGCGCGCGTATGTGGCCGACCTGCTGGGAGATGGCCCCGGGTCTGGGACTGATTCGTCTGCAGACGCGCGTTCGTCTGAGGTGAAAGTCGTCGCGGTCGAAGGCGCACTGCCCACGGTCGACAACCTGCTGGTGCAAGGCTACGCTCTGGCCCAGCCCCTCTACCTGATCACCGGCCCCTCCTCCGCCGGCGAGCGTGCGGACTGGGTGCGCCAGTTCATCGATTTCGCGCTCAGCCCCGCCGGCCAGGAGATCGTGGGTCGCTATCACGCTCGCGTGCGTTGAGGGATGATGTGGTAACATAGAGATGAATAATAGAACGCGGATTAGGCGGAAACAGCCGGATTTTTCTTTGAAAAATCCGTAGGAATCCGCTCAATCCGCCTAATCCGCGTTCCATCGCAGTTATCCTTAAATACATAGGAGGCATCCGATGGAATTCGGCGTCCCCAGAGAAGTTCGTGACCGCGAGCGTCGGGTGGGGTTGACGCCCGCGGGCGTGTTAAGTTTGACCCGGGCCGGCCACACGGTCTATGTGGAGCGCGATGCAGGGAGCGAGGCCGATTTCGACGATGAGGAGTATCGCCGGGCCGGCGCACAGATCGTCTACACCGCGGCCGAGGCCTGGGGCCGGGCTGACGTGGTGGCCAAAGTGGCTCGCCCCACGGCCGATGAGCATGCACTTTTTCGCCCCGGCCAGACCCTCTTTTCCTTCCTCTACCTACCCGTGGCCTCGGCGGACCTCTTTCAGGCCTGCCAGGAAGCGAGCATCACCGCCATCGCCTATGAGATGATCCAGGAAGACGACGGCCGCCTGCCCGTGTTGCTGCCCACCAGCGAGGTCGCCGGCCGGCTGGCGCCCGTCATCGCCGGCCGGCTGTTGATGAACGATCGGGGCGGGCGGGGCGTGCTCCTGAGTGGCGTGCCGGGCGTGCCGCCGGCCGCGGTGGTCATCCTCGGCGGCGGCGTCCTGGGGAGCAACGCCGCGCGCGCGTTTCGGGGCGTGGGCGCACAGGTGACCATTCTGGATCGGGACCTGCGCCGTCTCCAGTATCTGGACGATCTCTTCGGCGGGCAGGTGACCACCACCATCGCCTACAACTATAACATTCGCCGTGCAGTGGCCTTTGCGGACGTGCTCATCGGCGCGGTTCATCTGCGGGGCGAGCGCGCGCCGGTCATCGTCAGCAAGGAGATGGTGCAGGGCATGCGCGATGGCTCGGTGATCATTGATCTCTCCATCAACAGCGGCGGCTGTGTGGAGACCAGCCGGCCCACCTCCTTGCGTTACCCCACCTATGTGAGCGAAGGCGTCATCCACTACTGCGTCCCCAACATGACTGCATTGGTGGCGCGCACGGCCAGCTACGCGCACACCAACGCCGCGTTGCCCTATCTGCGAGCCATCGGCTAACATGGGCGGGCCGCGGCCGTGGCCCAGATGCCAGCCATTGCCAGGGGGGTGAACCTATGCGAGGGTAAGCTGGCCAACGCCCAGGTTGCAGCCGCGCTGGGGCGTCCGCTGGAACATAAACTACCCGCGGGAGAAGCCGCATGAACTGGGACAATATCTATCGCCGTAAGGTGGCCGACCCCACGACCGCGATCGCGTGCATTGAGTCAGGCCAGCGCATCTATCTGGGCGGCGGTGCAGGCGTGCCCAAAGTCCTGATTGACGCCCTGATCCAGCGCGCGCCTGAGCTGCGTGATGTGGAGGTCGCTCATATTCTCACTTTTGCAGACGCTCCCTATGTACGTGCAGAGTACGCCGACTCCTTCCGTCACAACGCTCTTTTTATCGGCGCGCCTGTGCGCAAGGCTGTGCAGGCGGGCCGGGCCGACTTCACACCCGTCTTTCTCTCCGAGATCCCAGACCTCTTCCGCAACGGAGCGCTGCCTATCGATGTGGCCCTGATCCAGCTTTCCCCGCCCGACGAGCACGGTTTTTGCAGCTTCGGCGTGGAGGTGGGAACCACCAAGCCTGCTGCTGAGTCTGCACGCGTGATCGTGGCCGAGATCAACCCGCGCATGCCCCGCACCCTGGGTGACGCCTTCATCCATGTCAGCCGCCTCCACCACATTGTGGAAGTGGACTATCCTTTGCCCGAAGCGCCCCAGGGCGGCTCCTCGGGCGTCCACTTGCAGGTGGGTGAGCACATCGCCGGCATGATCCCCAACGGCGCGACTTTGCAGATGGGTATCGGTAGCATCCCGGACGCGGTGCTGCGCAACCTGGGTGGACACCGTGACCTGGGCATCCACACCGAGCTGTTTTCTGACGGGCTGATCGATCTGGTGGAGGAGGGCGTGGTCACCGGCCTGGAAAAGAGCTTCCATCCGGGCAAGGTCATCGCCGGCTTCCTCTTCGGCTCGGAGCGGCTCTATACTTTCGTGGACAACAACCCCTTCATTGAGTTACACCCCACGGATTACGTCAACGACCCCTTCCGCATCGCCCAGAACGAGAAGATGGTGGCCATCAACTCGGCCATTCAGGTGGACCTGACGGGCCAGGTCTGCGCTGACTCTATCGGTACGCGTTTCTACAGTGGCGTGGGCGGTCAGGTGGATTTCATCCGCGGCGCGGCCCGTTCCAAGGGCGGCCTGCCCATCATCGCCTTCACCTCCACGGCTAAGGGTGGGAGCGTCAGCCGCATCGTCCCCATGCTGGCCCCGGGCGCGGGCGTGGTCACCTCCCGCAACGACGTCCACTACATCGTCACCGAGTACGGCGTGGCCTCTCTGCACGGCAAGACCGTGCGCCAGCGGGTGGGGGAACTGATCGGCATTGCG
>JAJRVT010000423.1 GCA_024277175.1 Chloroflexota bacterium
CCGCTCTGATCGTCCCTTTGACCCGGCGTTGGCGATGCCTGCCTGATGACCTATGCGTTATGTAATCTAAACCTTTGTTCTTTATCCGTTTGCTCTCACATTTCGTCAATTAGGGACTTGACATCAAAGAGAGAATCTACAGAGGTAGAAGATCGAACGCACCGTCACCCTGTCATCTTGTCATCTTGTCGCCCCGCCGCCCAACCACCCATCTAACCACCCAAAGCGCCCCCAACGCCACGGCCGCGCCGGCCATATCTGTGACCACGTCCCGCCAGTCGGGTGCGCGGTTGGGGACAAAGGACTGATGCCATTCGTCGCTGATGCCGTAGAGGGTGGTCAGGAGCCAGGCGGCCCAGGCGGGATGAGCCAGGCTAGGCCACTGGCGGCGCAAGGCCCAGAGCAGGGCCAGGGCCAGCCCGGCGTAGAAGGTGAAGTGTGCGCCCCAGGAGATATAGTGGTCGGCCAAATCCAGCAGGGGGTCGAAGCGGGCAAGACCATCCCAGCCGTTCAGCAGCCGGTAGGCCAGGGCCGTCACCCAGCCGGGACCGCCCAGATCGGGGTCACTGCTTAGCCGGAAGATGAGGGCCATGATCGCCAGCGCCGGTCCCCACGTGATCAGGAGCGCCAACAGGCGCTGTGACCAGGAGCTGTCCGGGGTCGGTCGTCGTTCAGAGGAGACGGTCATAGAACGCCTCCAACTGTGCGGCCAGCCGGGGCCAGTTGTAGACGCGGGCGAGTCGGTCCCGGGCCTGGGTAGTGATGACGGTGCGCAGGGACGGATCGGCCTGTAAGCGTCGGATGAGTTGAGTCGTGGCCGCAGCGAAGGCCTGGGGCGACGCGCCGGGCGGGACCAGCGTGGCCGCGCCTTCCGCGCCGTAGTGGGCCTGCTCGCCCACCGCGCTGGCGACCACGGGCGCGCCGTGGAGCAGGGTGGTGGCCAGGCGCACGCTACACTTGGCTTCTTGCAGGGGAACCGGGGCCGCGGGGAAGATGGCCACGGTCGCCTCCCGGTAGAGCGCGGGAAGTTGGTCCCGGGGGACGAAGCCCCGCCACTCCACGGCCCGGGCCGCGTCCGGCGCGTGTTCGGCCATGGCCTGCTGGAAGATCGCCTCCCGCCCCTGGATCAGCGCCGCCCCGGCCACGATCAGGCGTGCATTGGGAATTTTTTCGTGTAGCGAAAACCAGCATGCGGCCAACCAATCCGGCTCCACCTCCACAAAACGGCTAAACAGGAGCACCCGCGTCTCCCCACCGCCACCCCAATCTCCAATCTCTCCAATCTCTTCCTTTGTCACGCCATTCGGCAGGTAAAGCACAGGCGTCTCCGGCGTATACGTCTTCACCCGCGCCTCCAGCCAGCGAGAGGCCGCGGTGACGCCGTCCGCGTGACGGATGCCCCACTCCTCCTGCCAGGCCAGGAAGCGGGCCGTGACCCGTCCGTAGTCGTTGATGTCGTCCCATGCCTGCTCCCAGTCATCCACGTCCAGCACCAGGCGCGGGCGGTTGCGCCGTTTCCAGAGCCGCCATTGGACCAGCCCGGCGTGCGCGCGCGGCTTGACGATGTGGACCAGGTCCGGCTGTACTTGCTCCACCTGGGCCAACATGCGCCGGACGGTCAGGGGGACGCCGCCGCCCAGGGTCACGTTGATCAGGGTGACGCCGTCCTCTTCCCACGCGTGGCCCGCGTCCTCGGGCGTGTCCCATGGCGGGATGACGATGGTGGCTTGGTGCCCGCGTGCGACCAACTCGCGGGCCAGGGGCAGGGTCCGCGCCCAGATACTGGTCTTTTTGCCCAGTCCAAAGGGGGCCATATACAGGAGTTTCATATCGTTTCCGACATATCTATTCAAACGCGGGCTAAATAGAACGCGGATGTTACGGATTAGGCGGATTTTCACAGATTTTTTTCGAAATCATCCGTGAGAATCTGCTTAATCTGCTAAATTCGTGTTCTATTTTCACTCGCTGGTGATGTGCGCAGGCCAGCCGGGGACGCCATCGCGCAGCGCACGCCAGGCTTCCTCTTCCTGCGCCTGTGGATAGGTGAGTCGGTGGCGCTCCACCAGTTGGGGAGCGTACCAGCGGTAGATGACCACTAGGGCCACGGCCTGGCCGATCCAGCTTTCATTTCCGACCCTGGGCGCAACGAGGGTTTGCTCCAGAGCGACCCGTTGGCGCTCACTCAGGTAGATGTTGAGGTAGGCGCTTGCCGCTGGTCTCCGGATGCCGTTGAGGGCCAGCATCAGTTCCAGGACTAAGGCGCGCAGCGCATAGATGGTCTCCGCGGCCAGCAACTGCTCATCCCGCGCCAACAGGTCGGGGAGCCAGGCCAGGATTTTCCAGAATTCCTCCAGCGTCTGCTGGACCCGAGCCGGGTCCGGCGCTTCCAGCGGGTCGGGCCAGCGCCTGTCAGTTGTCTTATTCATGTCTGTGATTATAACACAGGATGGGGCGCGGTTTTGTCTGCCCGGCCCGTCTTCGTTGATGGTTGGATTGGCGCCTTCCGCGAAAACCCGCTTTCATCAGCGATGATCCGCTTGCCAACGGAACCTGCCTGAATCGTTATCTTGTCTGGAGATATTCCTGACGATCTGTCAACGAAATGGCCCGCGGCGGCGCGTCTGAACATAGGCCGCCGTGGCATAGAAGCCTAGAAACGTTCCCACAATGGAGGAGAGTACGGCAAGGCCCAGTAACCATGGGCTGAGCGGCAGAAAATCCAGGATAATGAAAAAAGGGATGCCGGCCCCAAGAAAGACCAGCGCTCCACCCATGATCCAGAGTTTTGTCGAACTGGAGAAATGGCGATGCATTGGGTCACGCTTCCGGGTAGGAGGTTCTGCCCTCTTTATACAGCCAGCATTTGACCACGTGGCCGGGGACAGGCTCGAAATCGGGCGGCTCGTCGACGTCGCAGACGCCGGCGATGGCATGCGCGCAACGTGGATGAAAACGACAGCCTGCGGGTGGATTCACCAGACTGGGAGGCTCGCCCGGCGGCACTTCCTTTAACTTCCGGGCATTCGCTGCATCAGGTTCGGAGGTGCCGGTGAGAAGCGCTACCGTGTACGGGTGCAAGGGATTGTCCAGCAGCCCCTCGATGTGGGTTTGCTCCACCAACTTGCCGGCGTACATGACGAAAATGCGCTCGGAGAAGAAGCGCACGGTGGAAAGATCATGGGTGATGTACATGACCGAGAGATTGTGCTCTTCCTGTAATTTGCGCAGTAGGCGCAGGATCTCCACCCGCACCGAAGCGTCGAGCATGGAGACGGGTTCATCCGCCACCAGGAGTTTGGGTTCCAGGATCATGGCCCGGGCGATGACCACCCGCTGCTGCTGGCCGCCGCTGAGCATGTGCGGGTACTTGTTCAGCACATCTTCCACGGGCGTGAGCGCCACTTCCTCCAGCGCGGTGCGGATGCGCCTCTGTCGCTCCCGCTTGTCCTTCACGCCGTTGATGACCAGGGGTTCATCTAAGATGCGGTGAACGGGCATGAAGGGGGGCAGCGCGCCGTAGGGGTCCTGCTGCACATAGCCCACCTGTGAGCGGTACCATTTTAGCTCTTTCCCTTTCAGACGGCTGATGTCCTTGCCTTCGAAGATGACCTGGCCCTCCCGGGGGCGGTTCAGGAGCAGGAGGGTCTTCATCAGGCTCGATTTTCCGCAGCCGCTCTCGCCCACGATGGCGATGGCTTCGCTCCGTTTCAGGTCGAAGTTGACGTTGTCCACGGCGCGCACCCAGCCCACGTGACTGAACCCCCACTTCTTCAACTCGAACCAGACGTGCAGGTCCTTGACCGAAAGCAGGATGTCGTCGTTCTGTGATTGGGTCGCCGCGGGCGCAGGCGTTTGCAAGTCCGTGCTCATAGGCTCGTTCTCATTTCGATGAATCAGGGATGATTGCGTCTGACGCTTCTTTCTCGTACAGCCAGCACTTCACTGGATGTCCGTCCGCGAAGAATGTGGGCGGGTCCGCGCTGCATTTGTCGAAGCGCAGATGACAGCGGTCGATGAAGCGGCAACTGGTAGGCGGGTTCAGCAGGCTGGGCGGCCGGCCCGGGATGAAGTCGGGTTCGTCGTGGCCGTGGAGCCGGGGCACGCTGGCCATGAGTTTTTGCGAATAGGGGTGCAATGGTTCGGCAAAGAATCGGTCGGCGTCGTTCACTTCCACGATCTGCCCGGCGTACATCACCGCCACCTTATCCGCCAATTCGCTGGAGGTGGCGATATCGTGGGTGATCAGGATGTAGCTCGTGCCGGTTTCCCATTTGATGGTCTTGAGCACATTCATGATGTTGGCCTGGGTGAGCAGGTCCAGCGCGGAGGTAGGTTCGTCCAGCACGATCAATTGGGGGTGGGTGATCAGGGCGGTGGCGATGGCCACCCGCTGGCGCATGCCACCCGAGAGTTCGAAGGGATAGCGGGTGAGAAAATCCTCGGGCACGCCCACCCGCTGGAACATTTCCCGGGCCAGCTCCAAGGCTTCTGCTTTATCCACACCCAGGTGGACCATGGCCGGTTCCGCTACCTGATCACCGGCGCGCAGCACGGGGTTGAGCGCGTTCATAGCCGCCTGGGGCACCATGGAGATCTTCACCCAGCGCACCTGGCGGCGATATTCCTCATCGGACAGGGGCATGACATCCTGATCTTCGATGAAGATCTTGCCTGAATACTGGCTGACGTTGCGGGGCAGGAGACGCAGGATGGCTTTGGCCATGGAGGTTTTGCCGCAGCCGGATTCCCCCAGGATGACGACGGCCTTGTTTTTGGGCAGTTCGAAGTCCACATGATCCACGGCCTGCACATCCCCGCGGCGGGTCTTGAAATAGAGCGTCAGGTCTTCGACTTTCAGTAAGGTGTTGTCGGTCATGGATTACATTCCTCGCAGCCGTGGGTTGAAGATGCGGTCGAGGGCGAAGCCCAGCATGGCGAAGGAGAAGCCTGTGAGCATGAGCAAGACGGACGGCTCCAGCACCCAGTAGTAGAGGCCTCGCAACAGCGCGCCGTTGGTGCGGGCGTCATCGATGATTTTCCCCCAGGTCGGCAGGAGCGGATCGCCCAGCCCCAGCACGGCCAGAGACGCTTCCAGGAAGACGAAGCTGGGAATGAGCACCACCAGTGACGGGATGAGGATGGGGATGATGCGGGGGATGAGATAGAGAAAGACGATGCGGAAGTTCCCGGCCCCATAGGACTGCGCGGCCTGGATGTAGCCCGACTCCCGTTCCTGCATGAAGATGGCGCGGTAGCTTTTGATGCTGGCCCCGAAGATGCTCAATAAAATGATGACCCCCAGGATCAGCCAGAGGCTGCGGGAGTAGAAGACGCCGACCATGATGAGGATGGGCAATACAGGCAACATCAGGTTGATCTCGGTGATGCGCTGGATGAGACCATCGACCCAGCCGCCGAACCAGGAGCCTGTGGCCGCGATGATCATGGTCAGCACGCTGGTGGCCACCGCGGCGATGAGGCCGAAGGCCAGGGCCACAGGCGTGCCCCACATCAACCCCAGCAACAGATCGCGGCGCAGATGGTCCGTGCCGGCCAGACCATACACCTTGCCGTAGATGACCATTTTGACGTCGAAATCGCTTTCGGGTTCAAAGGTGAGACCCGCCACCTCCAGTTGGTACGTCCCCTTCAGGGGCTTCAGCTCCTCGCTGTTGGGGTCGGCGAAGAGGCCGATTTCTGCGGTCTGGCCGTCCAGCTTTTTGGTGAGTTTGTCATCCTGGGAAAGGCGTCTGCTGGCTGTGCGATCGATGGAAAAATCACCCACGTTGATCTCCCGGCCGTCCGGCGTCTTCCAGGTGAGGCTGATGTAGGGCGATTTTTGCTCGTAGGTGGAGGTGAAGGAGAGGATGATTTCCTGCGGGAACTCATCCGCAGTGTAGTCGAATTCGAATGTGATGACAATATCGGTCAATTCGTCATTCAACGGCGTCCGCTCTTTTTCGACGCCCTCATCGCTGGATGACAGTATGATGGATTCGGGGAGTTTTTCCGACCGAAAATAGTTCACCCACGCGGGCGGAACTGTGCGCGGGTTGTCCTGCCAGATCCGGTCGCCGCCGCGCCATTTTACCACGGTTTCGCTATAGGGGAGGGCGATCACCGTGTAAATGGAAATCCCAACGAGGATGAGGATGATCACCAGCCCGACAATGGCCGAGGGATAGCGGCTGATCTCTCGAAATCGATTCAAATTCACGCCAGATTCTCTCCTTCGTCGTGACTATTCAGCAACTACTGTTGGAACGCGAATTTTACCGGATGGAGCCAGATTTTCACGGATTTTTTTCTAAAAAAAATCCGTGAAAATCCGCTCTTATCAGCGCAAATCCGCGTTCCAACAGATTCCGCCTGAATAGATGCCTTTCGCCTATATTTTCACACGAGGGTCTACGATTGCGTAGACGATATCCAGCAGAAAGACCGTGATAGCCAGCAGATAGGCGTAGATGACGGTGGCGCCGACGATGACGGGGATGTCGAACAAGCCGATGGCCTGGAAGTATACCCGCCCGATACCAGGCCAGTTGAACACGGTCTCGAAGATGATGGCTCCGAACCAGATGGCGATGATGGCCAGGGCGAAGTTGGTCACGATGGTGGGCAGGGTGGGGCGCAAAATATAGCGGCGCTCGATGGCGCGATCGGGTAGCCCTTTCGCTTTGGCCATTTCCACATAATTTTCGCTGGAGTAGATGAGAAAGAACGTCCGCCAACTGTAAATGCTGAGGAAGATGGTGCTGATGGCCAACGCTATGAGGGGCAAAATCATGTGTTTGGCCACGCTGAGGGCGTACTGGAGCGGTTCCTCTGGCGGCGGCGCGTCGACCATGCCGCCGTAGGGCAGTATTTGGAGCCAGGCTGCGAAAATGACGATGAGGAAGATGCCGTAAAACCAGCCGGGCGCTGCCGAGGTGGGGGCCAGGCCCACGACGAATCGATCCCAGAAACTGCCGTAACGACGTGAAAGAATCAGGGCCAGAAAGAGACTGATAAAGAAGTTGATCAGGAAGGATGTGCCAAATAAGAGCAGGGTGGCGGGCAACCGCTCCAGGAGAATGAGTTTGACCTGCCGCGAGCCGCTGTCGCTGGTCATATTCATGGCTCGCCCCAGTCTCAGCATCAGGGCGTCCTTCAGGTATGTGAAGCTGCGAATGATAAACGGCTTGTTCAGCCCCAAGCGCTCCTCTTCCAGCACAACCAGCTTTTTCTGCAACTGCTTGCGTTCTTCGGTGCTCAGCTTCTTATACTCGGGGTTCATGCTGATGCTGATGGCGATATTCTCCCGAATTTCCGCCCGCCGGATTTCATCTACATAGCCACCCATGTTCGCAATCAGAATGGTCAGGTAAATGCCCACCGTCACCGCAAAGAAAAGCATGAAGAATCGAATGACGGTGTATTTCCCAATACGCTTCAGGGTGTCGATCCTGGCCTTTCTGCCTACGGTGTCTTGGGGGGGTGTTGTCATAAGAGGGTTCCTCGCGTCTACAAAAGGAGTTGGAGGCTTGTTGATTGGAGGTGTCCAAAATGAGTTGAGAACCTCCGGGAGGAGACCGGTGGCGCACCCATGGCTGGGCGATTTCAAACTGCCTCCCGGAGGTTGGGCCTAACCCGTTTTGGACACACCGCGTTGATTTCAGTGATCGTTGTGGGATTGAATAGGGCTGGCGACAGCAGCAACCCGCTGTCGCCAGCCCTGAAGATGCAACAGTTACGGCACCGTCACGAATTCCATATCAGCAAAAGAGGGGACGCTCACCGTGAGGGGTGAAACGGCCACCTCGATGCGATTGGACCCGGGGTCCATCTCGCTGGTGATATCGCCGCCAAGGATCACCTGATATGCGCCATCCTCCACCGCTTCGGCCGAGCCAGTGGCGACCAGGTCGCCGTTGGAGTCGAAGACCAGGTACTTGACTTCGCTGATCTCATCGGCGGGATAGGGTTCATCCTCGAAGGTGACCGCGACGTCGAAGGTGGCATCCTCGCCAATCGTCACGCGGCCGGGACCATCCAGCGTGACCTCCGCGATCTTGGGTTCGGAGAAGCGGAGCCACTTATCGGCGGGATCCGGATAGGCGTCGTTACGCACGAGTTCGAGCGAGCCTTCCACCGGGAAGACGCCCTTGATGATGAAGGGGCCGCTGTTCACCCAGAAGTGACCGTACTCGTCGTAGAACTTGCCCAGGTTCTCGTAGCGGGCCGCGGCCTCATCCTCGGAGATGTATTCGCTAAGGGTGGCGGCATAGGGCACGAAGCCTTCGCCGGCGGCCTCATCCAACTTCGTCTTCAGCACGTCCAGGCTGGGACCGCTGAGGAGACCCATCCACTCCACTTCCAGCGCGTCAGCCTTGTCGGTGGAGAAGGCCAGTTCTTTGTTCTCTTCCGCCTTATAGGCCACGGCCAGGGTGTGCCACGGGGCCTGACCGTAGGTGTAGTAGGGCCACCAGTCGCTGATGCTGTTCTCCGCATCCAGGGCGTACTGGTCGTCATAGGTCTCGATGACCAACGGGTCGGTGGAAACGATGCGGACGCCCTTGAAGTGACTGAGGAAGGAGTCCAGATCGGGCACGGCCGCCTCGTCATAGATGGGGCTGGCTTCCTTGCCGCGGTCAAAGGTGAGGATCATGCCCATGATGAAGTCGCCCAGAGAGAGCGGACTGCCGTCCTGCCAGGTCACGGTGTCGAACATGCCTTCGGGATAGTAGACCACCGACTTGGTGTTGGCAGTGACGGTCTCGGTGTACTTGTCGGCCGCGGTGATAAAGGTCTGGTTCTCCGCGTCCCAGTCCACCCAAGCGTCGTCGGGCACCACGATCTCGTCCTCGAAGGTGAGATCGACCCAGTCCAGGGTTTTGGTCACGGGCAGGCCGCTCTTCACGTCCAACTCGGCCTTGTCGATGCGGTTGGGCCAGGAGAGACCGGTGAAGGGATCGGCAATGACCGCGAATTCGCCAGCCGCCCGCTGAGGCATGGTGTCGTAGATCCAGTTGGTGCCGCCAAGCGGGTTCCAGGGTTCGACCAGCAGGCCGGGCTGCGCGATCTTGACCACGCCGCCCTCTTCGCCATCGCGACGGACGGTGTAGGGATAGACCTGGGCGCCGGAGATGCCGCCTGCCAGGTCCGCGGTCACAGAGACGTCAGCGCTATAGGGGGAGAAGCTGAGCTGGTCCGCGATCCAGACGCGCACGCTGTCCTGCAGGGCCAGATCCATGGCCTGGCGGAAGAGTTCGCCGCGCTCGTCCATGGTGGCGAAGTCGTTGTTCTCCAGTTTGAGGGAGACCTCATCGAAGGCTTCGCTGGGCGTGTAGGCCTGCCACAGGGGCACGGGAATGCCGCGATCGGTGTAGAAGAAGGAGAAATTGCCGCCCTGATCCCGGTCGATGGCGGTGGTGATCCAGCCGCCTGTGTAGACGGTCCATTGACCTTCGGCGGGGTCGGTGCGGATCCAGAGCGCGGAGGCCTCTGTGCGGTTCTTGTACATGCGCTCTACGGTGAAGCCGACGGCCTCGAGCTGGTTGGCCACGTAGTCGCCGATCTCCTTGCGCTCATCCTCGGTGCGGATGACGAGCTTGATGGTGACGGGATCGCCGTTGTAGGTCCACTTGTCGTCCACCAACTCGGCCCCCATGGCGGTCATCTCTTCCTCGATGATCCCCTTGGCCTTGTCCAGATCATAGGCGTATTTGGATTCCAGGGAGCGGACGCTGTCCACATAGCGGGCATAGTCGGGGAAAGCGCTGGTGATGGGCAGGAATTTGGGGATCGCCAGACCACCATAGATCTCCTCGACGATGAAGTTGCGATCGATAAGCCAGTTCATGGCCTCGCGGACTTTGGCGCTGGAGAAGGGATTCAGTTCGCCTTCGGCATATTCGGGGCCCACCGGGTTGAAGGTCAACTCGGTGTAGGCGCCAAAGGCTTCGGCGTAGTTGAGATCCGGATTTTCCTTGACCTTTTTGAAGAGTTCAGGGTCGCTCACGGAGTAGGCGTAGATGTCGATGTCTCCGCCTTCCAACTGCGCCACCGCCAGATCTGCGTCTTCCTGAACGGTGAAGACCAGGGAATCGACCCAAGCGCCGGTGCGGGCGGAAGGCTCCGTCTCGGCGGCGGCTTCTTCGGCCGGGGTTTCAGAGCCTTCAGCCGGTGCTGCGGCCTCTTCAACCGGGGCTGTGGCCTCTTCAGCCGGTGCTGCGGCTTCCTCAGTCGGTGCTGCAGCTTCCTCAGTCGGTGCTGCAGCTTCCTCAGTCGGTGCTGCAGCCTCTTCAGCCGGTGCTGCGGCCTCTTCAGTCGGAGCTTCCGTAGGCGTAGCGGGCTGTTTGCCGCCGCAGGCGGCGAGCACGAGAGTCAGCGCCAGAAGCAGACTGAATACGATCCATAAACGTTTGTTTACCATTCTTCACCTCCTAGATTGTGAAGTGATCGCAAAGTGGAAAGATGGGTTCGGGAGCAGGGGGCGATGTTCGCTGTGCAGGAGCCTCCTCCCCTAAAGAAATAACGCTTGTTAGTATAATGAGCAAGCGTATGATTGTCAATCCATACATTTTGGCATCTATTCAGGCAAGCCCCAATAGCCAGCGGGTTGGGCGGGTCAAAATGGATTTTTTTTCTATCCCTCCTCTGCCAATTCGGACAACTCCATCCAGCGCTCCATAGCCGTTTCCAGGCGCGCGTCCGCATCGGCCAACTGCGCGGCCAGGGCTTGCAGGCGCACGTAATCGTCCCCGCAGGCGTTCATCTCGTCCATGATCCCGCGCCGGGTCTCTTCCAATTTGTCGATGGCTGCTTCCAGGGATTTTAGTTCCTTGCTTTCCTTCCAGCTTAGTTTGCGGGCGCGATGGCTCCGATTGCTTCGGGATGATGGCTTGACAGGGGCGGGCTTGGCCTCCCGTTTTACACCGGACGCCTCCCGTTGCATGCGGATGAAGGTGGCGTATGGCGTAGGGTAACGGGGACCCAGCTTGCCGTCTTCCATGGCCAGCAGATGATCCACCGTCCGGTCCAGGAAGTAGCGGTCGTGGCTGACCACGATCAGACAGCCTGCGAAGTGGTCCAGATACTCCTCCAGCACGGCCAGGGTCTGGATGTCCAGGTCGTTGGTCGGTTCGTCCAGCAGGAGGACGTTGGGCTGGTGGACCAGGGTGCGCAGGAGGTAGAGCCGCCGCCGTTCGCCGCCGCTCAGGCTGCCGATGCGCGCCCACTGCATGGGCCGGGGGAAGAGAAACCACTCCAGCATCTGCGCCGCCTCGATGCGGTCGCCATCCTTGGTCTGGATCAGGGGCGCTTCGTCCTGGATGAACTCGATGATGCGCTTGGCGTCGTCCAGGTCCTGGCTCTGCTGGTCGTAGTAGCCCAGGACCACCGTCTCGCCCCAGCGGATCCGTCCCTGATCCGGCTCCAGCTTGCCGGCCAGCAGGTTGAGCAGGGTGCTCTTGCCGGCGCCGTTGGGTCCCATGACGCCGATGCGGTCGCCTGGCTCCAGGTGCAGGTCCACGCCGTTCACCACCGCGGTCTGGCCGTACCGTTTGACCAGACCGGTGGCGTCCAGCGCCTTCTTGCCCAGACGCCGGCTGGCCAGGGCTATGGAGACCCGATCCTCGCCTCGGTCATAGCTCAGACGCATGAGTTCTTCCACCCGCTGCTTGCGGGCCTTCTGTTTGGTCCCCCGGGCCATGGGCGCGCGCCGCATCCACTCCAGCTCCCGCTTCAGGAACTTCTGTCGTTTTTTCTCCTCCTCGGCCAGTCGCTCGTGGCGTTTTTCCCGGGCTTCCAGATAGCGGGTGTAGTTGCCGGCGTAGGAGACCAGCCGCCGCCGGTCCACCTCCACGATGCGGTTGACCACCCGGTCCAGGAAGTAGCGATCGTGGGTGACCATGAGCAGCGCGCCCGGGGTGGCGGCCAGGTAATCCTCCAGCCAGGCCACGGTTTCGGCGTCGATATGGTTGGTGGGTTCATCCAGGATCAGCAGGTCGGCCCGGTCGATGAGGGCGCGGGCCAGGGCCACCCGCTTGCGTTGCCCGCCGGAGAGGGTGGCGATCTTGTCGTGAAAATTGTCGATGCCCAGCCGGGTGAGAATGGCCTTGGCGTTGGCCTCCGCGGCCCAACCTTCGGTGCGGTCCAGATCGGCGGAGAGTGCCATCAGACGCTGTTGCAGGTTGGCGTCCGCCGGCGCGCGCTGGAGCGCGTCAGCGGCCTGCTCGTAGGCGTAGAGGAGTTGCATCTGGGGCGAGTCGCTCTGAAAGATCTGCTCCAGTACCGTCAATTCATCGTCCAGCGCCGGCTCCTGGGCCAGAAACTCGATGCGCGCACCGCCCGGTGACGTCACCGAGCCGCTGTCGGGCGACTCCAGCCCCGCGGCGATGCGCAGGAGGGTGCTCTTGCCGCTGCCGTTGACGCCGATGAGGCCGATGTGGTCGCCCTGGTTGATGAGCAGACTGGCCTCTTCGAAGAGCACCCGCTCGCTGTACTGTTTGGAGATGTTTTCGATGGTCAGCAGGTTCATGGCGAGGATTGTAACAAAGGGAAAGGGTTTCTACAACGCAGGCATCTATTCAGTGGCCATCATTGGAACGCGGATTTACGCTGATAAACGCAGATCTTCACGGATTTTCACTGAAAATCCGTGAAGATCTGGCTCCATTCGGTAAAATCCGCGTTCCAACAGGTCTCGCCTGAATAGACGCCCGCGTTCTATCCAATCTCAGCGAGCCACAACCGGCAGGAAGATTCGCTGGGTGTTGTCGATGACGAAAACCTTCGTGTTAGATGCGCCGCCTCCCGGCCCGGGGTTGACCACCGAGACGCCCCGCGCGCCGGCCGGACTCAGTTCCGTCCCGGGAATCGACGCCTGGAGTCGGGAACTGCTCACGAAGGTGGTGGCCAGGGGCGCACCGTTCCAGTAGACCGTGGCACCGTTCACGAAGTTCGCCCCATCGACCGTCAGGGTGAAGCCCTGCGCGTGCTCCGGGATGCGGCTGGGCGATAGCTCGGTGATGGCCGGCGCCGGGTTGTTGACCTGGAAGGGGAGGCCGTTGGAGACGAATTCGCCGGAACCGGGGTTGCGCACATCCACGGTCACCACGCCGGCCGCGCCCAGTTTGGCCGCGTCCACCGTGGCCGTCATCACCGTGGCGTCGCCGAAGACGGTGGGCAGGGCCGCGCCGTCCCAGAGGACCTGGGCCCCATCCACGAAGCTCTCTCCTGTGACCACCAGGTCGAATCCTGACTCGCCCACTGTGGCCGAGTCAGGCTGTAGGCTAATGAGCCGGGGCATGTCGCCCAGCGCGGTCTTGGCCCACTTGTCGGGCTGGTTCCAGCCTGAATCGTAGGGCCAGTGATAGTCGTCTCCCTGGGAACGGACCCAGTAGTGGCCCAGATTTATGCCTACCATGTGATCCCAGCCGCCCAGCACACCCTTGTCAATGCGCAGTTCCGCCTGCCACAGGCTTCCGCTGGCGCTCATCTGGCCGGCCAGCCCGCCGGGACCTGGGTCCGCGAAGCCGCCGGCCCCGTCTCCCGCGTACGTGAAGACGCTGCCATCCTCGCCCACGAAGAAGCCGTAATCGTCGGCCTGGGCCAGGCTGTCCCGGCTGTCGTTCACATCCACCCGCAGGCCGGCAAAGCCGCCCGGCCCGCCGCTGGACTGATCCATGCCGGTGAAACAGGCCCAGAGATAGTCGCTGGTGCGCAGCAGATGGACCGTGGCCTGGCCGCCGTTGCTATAGGGCTTGAGCTGCAGGGTGACGCCGCCGGTATAGGCGTTGTCGTCGCAGAACCCATCCAGGCTCGGCGTGGATCCCAGGGGCGGGGCCAGGGGGGAGATGGTTAGGGTGCGTTGGGCTGTCCCCGTGGCGCCTGTGGAATCCTGGGCCGTCAGGACCACATCGTACGAGCCGGGGGCAAGGCCGCTGACGTTCACCTCTTCGCCGGTTCCCACGGCCGCGCCGTCCAGCGTCCAACTCAGGGAAGTCCCGCTGAGGCCGCCATCCTCTTCATCCGCGCCCGCTCCTCGCAGGATCACTGGGTCGCCGGCCGTTTCCGTCTGGCCCGGGGCCGGGGAGACGATGTAGGCCTCCGGCTTGCGGTTGGTGACGGTGAAGCCGGCGGATTCATTCAGGCCGGTGTTATAGCCGTCGCTGGCCGCGACCCGGATACGCCCGCCGCCAGGGGCGCTGCCCGGCAGGCCCACCAGGCTGGTCAGGGTCAGCGTGACCGTGCTGGAGTCTCCACCGGGCAGGTCTGTGGCGATGGAACGCCAGGTGGCGCCGCCATCGGGGCTGTATTGAACGCTGTAGAGCAGGTCATCCCCTGCGTCCGGGTCATTGGCCTCCCAGATGATGGTCATGTTGGCGTCGAAGGTCTCGCCGCCATGGGGATCCAGGACGGTGACCGCGGGCGTGGCCGGCCCTGGCTCCCGCGCGGCCAGCACCGTGGCGCCATCCATGAGTTCCATCCTGGCTACGCCAGCGGGCGCGGGGAAGGTCAGGTAGAAGCCCTGGGCGGGGCTCCCGCCGTCCAGCCCTTCGAAGGGGGTGACGGTGCGCTCGGTCAGCACGGCCCCGCCGGCGTCCAGCAGGCGCAGTTTGTAGTCGTGGGCGGCGGGACCGTCCGCCTGGCTGGCCGTCGTTCCGGCTTCGGGAGCCGCGGCCCGTTGCCACTTGCGGAGCATGCCATTGCTCATACTGACGGCCGGGTAGCTCCAGGCGTAGTTGAGTTCGCCCTGGCTGGCGGTGGGCGTGACCAGGCCGCTGACGTAGACGATGTTCCCCACGTTGGGTAGGTCGGGCCCCTGAACCTGAGCGGCGCTGGCGGCTCCCGCTCCGTTCAGCCTGTTCATGATGGCCGTCCAGGTATAGTCGCTGGTCCATACAGGATCGCAATAGCTCATCAGATCCTTGGCTCCGTTGGGGGGGATGGGCGTGCGGGAGTTGATGTCGAAGCCGTAGTGGTTGTCAGGCCCGATGTTGTCCAACTGGTTTGTGGGATAGGGGTAGCCTGAGTCTGTATTCTCGGGCCCGCCGCAGTCCACATGTTTTCGACCCACGTTGTGGCCCAATTCATGGGCCAGGGTGATGCCGGGGTCGGGGAAGTTCCAGTCGCTGGAGGAGCGGGGGGCGTCGCTGGCGGCCGGAAATTTGACCCAGGCCACGTTGTCGTTGCGGTAGGCCACGCCCAGTTCGACGCCGCCATCGACATTGGTGTTCGTGCTGCTGTGGACCATGCCCACGTAGTGGGTCTCGGCGTTGGCGTCATCGCAGCGGTCCGGGTCGTCGGAGAAGAAGTCGCGGATGTTGAGGGAGATCAGCACCTTTGTGTCGTCGTCCGGCAGCTCATAGGGGCCGAAGCAGGGGTGCGGGATGGGACCCCACCAGCAGACCTGGGTCTCGGCGATGTCGCTGTTCTGATGATAGGCCCAGTAATCCCGGGTGGGCCAGAGCCGTTTGGCCAGGTCCATCATGGGCCAGAAGTTGGGGTTGCCCGTGGACGCGTAAGGGGAATGGGTGCGCACAGGCACGAAGACGGTGCAGACCGGCGCTTTGCCTGTGAAGGTGAAATTACCACTCTTTTCGTTGTTGCCCCGGTTGGGATCCGAGTAGACCTGACGGGGGTCCACCACCACCCGCAGGTTGATGGTGTCGGCATCGGTCCAGCTTGCGGGCAAGCGGAAGAGCCAGCCATCGTCGATCCTGGCCCGGTCATAGCCGC
>JAJRVT010000424.1 GCA_024277175.1 Chloroflexota bacterium
CCGGGTCCTGGGTGCGCAGGTAAGTGCGACCGGCCTTGGTCAGCTTGCCGGTGCGCGTCGCCAATCCCGATTCCTGGGTGAAGACGTCCAGGCCGGTGGGGCGGATGGTCGTGCGCACCGTCACCTTCTCCGGCGTCTCACGAAAATCGCCCGCCATGAGATTGGCCATGACCTTACGCACGCTGGCGGCCGTCAGCCGTTTGCTCTTGTCACTGAAGCGGAGTTGTTGCTGATCCAGCAGTTGCAAATAGGTCAGCAGATCGGTGCGCCCAACGAGCTCCGTCTCCACCGCCACCACATCCTCTACCCAGCGGCCGTTGTCATATTGGGTGGGCGTCTCCACCAGGCCTTCGAGCTGAAAGCGTTCCGGCGGCAGGACCAGATCGGTCAACAGCGGCATCAGGTCATCCGGGAGCCGTCCCCCGATCACGAACAGATCGAAGAGGATCGGTTCTTTGTTATAATAGCTGGACCAAGTGCTTCTCTTTTTCTTAGGACGCGGCGGCATGTGACCATATTGAGCCACGAAAGCGGTTTGGTTGAACTCCCCTCCGTTGTGGAAGGCGACGGAGACCGCGCGTCGGCTGATCTCATCCATCTGTCCCCAGAGATAGCGCAGGGAAGTCTTGTCCAACAGCGCCTGGCAGATGAAATTGATCCGATCCGCCTTGCGGGTGATGCGACTGTCCCCGCCCAGGAGCGTGACATACTTCTTCAGATCGTCACTGCGCCACTGTTCCAGCGTCTCTGCTAACTTCATGTCGATTCGTCCTCAGATTTCTTCTGTCGCAGGTAGGCGCGGCTTGCAGCCGCACTGCCCCTGACAAGCGAGAGTGTGGGATATGCGAGATCGTGCGGCTGCAAGCCGCGCCTACGGTTCCTCGCCATTTTCCTGGGGCGTCTCAGCGTCCTCGTCGATGACGCTGGCGATGGCCGCCTCTGACATGGCGTCGTACGCCGGTCCCAGCCACTGTTCGATCTCCTCCATGAACGCCGGCGGGCCCAGACGGGTCAAGGCCGGATAGGGGGCGGGCGGCGGCTCGATCGCTACGGGAAAGTGAAGGCCTTGTCCTACACCCCAAAAGTCGTCTGTGGCCGCGGGCAACGCCGGCGGTGGCTCGTATTCTGGGCCGGCCTCCTCCTGCAGCAGAGTCGCGCCCCCGCGCTTGCCCAACGCCTTCAGCAGGTCCTCCTGGGATTTTCCCCGCAGGCGGAAGAGCAGGAACGGGTCCTCGTCGAAGCGTTCGGCCAGAATGTAATGCACAGCCGCCAGGTGCTTGCAGACAGGCGCCCAGTCAGGGCAACTGCAACTCTGGGTCAATTCCCCCTCCGAGGTCGGAAAGAGGGAGAGACCGGCGGCCGTAAACGCCTCCTCGATATCCTGGGGCATCTCGCCGGCCAGCAGTTGGGCCATGAAAATGGGCCGCTCGGCCAGCGCATCTATTACCTGCCGCCACTGGCGGGCGGTCAACGGCTTGATTTCGATTTTGACGTTGTAGGGCCGGCTGCGCGACCCCTGCACCTTGGCCGTCACCTTGCCGGGCTTCTCCTCCAGGGAAAGCACCTGCCCTTTGCGCGCATAGCGGCGGCCCCGGCTCAGCCGGCCCCGATCCATCACCTGCTCCATGGCCTTGATCCAGCGCGTCGCCCACCAATTCTTCACGAACGCGCCGCGTTTGCTCTTGGCCTTGATGCCGGCATCCGTCTCGATGGTTGGTTTCGGTTCGTAGTATTGATAATATCGCCAACTCATAAGCTATCCTCGATAGACCGCGGTCCATTATCCATCCCGTAATCTCACCAACTCGCGCAGGTCCGCCGTGCTCATCTCCGTCAGCCAGTGCTCACCGGAGCCGACGACGCTGTCCGCCAGCGCCTTCTTCTCTTCCAACATGCGGTCGATGCGCTCTTCCAGGGTGCCCAAACAGACGAACTTATGCACCAGCACGTTGCGGGTCTGGCCGATGCGGAAGGCGCGGTCGGTGGCCTGATCCTCCACCGCCGGGTTCCACCAGCGGTCGAAGTGGAAGACGTGGTTGGCGTTGGTCAGGTTCAGCCCCGTCCCGCCCGCCTTCAACGAAAGGATGAAGACCGGCGGCCCGTCTTCGCTCTGGAAACGCTCCACCATCTCGGCCCGCTTTTTGGCGCGCACCCCGCCGTGCAAATAGAGAACCGGCGCGCCGAAGCGCTCCTGGATATAACGCTTGAGCAGCCCGCCCATCTCCGTTAACTGGGTGAAGAGGAGCAGGCGATCGCCCTCGGCCAGCACCTCGTCCAGCAGGGCGTGGAAACGCTGTAACTTGCCGCTGCGGTTGTTGTCCTCGAAGGGGTTGTACGTCTCGGCCTGGTGCAGGTATTGGACGGGGTGGTTGCACACCTGCTTGAGCTGCATCAACATGCTCAGCACCATCCCCTTGCGGCCGATGTCATCCTCGGCCTGCATCTCGATGGCCTGGAGTGCGTCCTGCACCACGGCTTCATAGAGGGTGGCCTGCTCCTCGCTCAGGTGGCAGTAGACCTTCACCTCCTGCTTCTCCGGCAGATCGGTGATGACCGTGGGGTCGGTCTTGACCCGGCGCAGGATGAAGGGTCCGGTCAGCCGCCGCAGCTTCTGGACCGCGTCCTCGTCGCCATACTTTTCGATGGGCAGCACGAACCGTTTGCGGAAGGTCCGCTGCCCGCCCAGGAAGCCGGGGTTCAGGAAGTGCATGATCGACCATAGCTCCGACAGCCGGTTCTCCACGGGCGTGCCGGTGAGAGCCAGCCGGAAACCGGCCGAGAGACTACGGATGACCTGGGCCTGTTTGGTGTTGGCGTTCTTGATATTCTGGGCCTCGTCCAGGACCACGCCCATCCACTCCACTTGGCGCATGACGTCCGCGTCCCGGCGCACCAGTGCGTAGG
>JAJRVT010000425.1 GCA_024277175.1 Chloroflexota bacterium
CCAACGCCGGCCCGGACCAGACAGTGACGGACGCCGACAACAATGGGGGTGAGAACATCACGCTGGATGGCTCAGAGAGCAGCGACAGCGACGGGAACATCGTCTCCTATCAGTGGAGCAGCAACACAGGCGTGGTCATCCTGGACGGCGTCAACCCCACAGCCGACTTTCCCGTAGGGACCCACACGGTGACGTTGACGGTGACGGACGACCAGGGAGCGACCGGGACGGACACGGCGGTGATCACGGTCAGTCCGGGCGCTGGAAGTTGCACGCCGTCGGCAGCCAATCTCATTGACAATCCGGGATTCGAGTCAGGGACGGCCAGTTGGAAGTTCTACACCAATGGGAGCGGTTCTTTCAGTGCGATCTCGCCGGCCTACCAGTGTGCGAAAGCGGGTAAGGTGACCGTCAAGGCCAAGGGGAACAACGTTCAGCTCTACCAAACGGGGGTCAGTGTGGAGCCCAATACCCGCTATCGGCTGCGGTTTGCGGCCAAGGCCAATGTGAACCGTAACATCCAGGTGTACCTGCACAAGCACAAGGGAGGAGACAACTACGGGATCAACGGATTCACGGCCAGCCTCACTGGCGAGTGGCAGGTATTCACCCTGGAGTTCGACAGCAGCGTATCCAGCGTCGTGAACGACGGTCGTCTGCGCTTCTGGCTGACCAGCGGACGTCCCGGGGATGTCTTCTGGTTCGATGATATTGTGCTCGAACCGGCCAACGTTTCGCCGCCGGTCAACCAGCCCCCCGTGGCCAACGCTGGGTCGGACCAGACGATGACAGACGCCGATGGCTCTGGCGCAGAGCTCATCACCTTGAACGGATCAGGGAGCAGTGACAGCGACGGGAGTATCGTCAGCTACCAGTGGAGCAGCGACAGCGGTGTGACGATTCCGGACGGGATGAACCCGACGGCGAGTTTCCCTGTGGGGGTTCACACGGTGACGTTGACGGTGACGGACAACCAGGGGGCTACGGATACGGCCACAGTGGTGATCACGGTCAACGGCTACACGCCGCCAGCCAACCAACCGCCTGTGGCGGATGCTGGGGTGGACCAGACGGTGACGGACGCCGACGACAACGGCAGCGAGTCTATCACCCTGGACGGATCAGGGAGCAGCGATAGCGACGGGAGCATCGTCTCCTACCAGTGGAGCAGCGACAGCGGTGTGGCGATTCCGGACGGGGTGAACCCGATGGCGAGCTTCCCGGTGGGGTCACATACCGTCACTCTTACCGTCACAGACAACCAGGGTGCGACCAGCATCGATACCGTCGTCATCACCGTCAACGCGATGACAGTATCGACTCCCCGAGTCACGGATGGATTGGTCGCGCTCTATACATTTGACGAAGGTGGCGGCAACACGGTCAATGACACCTCTGGCGTTGATCAGCCGCTCCCACTGGTAATCACGCTTCCTGGAAACGTCACCTGGTTGAACGGTGGAGGGTTGCGTGTGAATAGCGAAACGCGCATCATGTCGTCGGGACCGGCAACGAAAATTATTAATACCTGCCAGGCGACAAATGAATTGACCGTGGAAGCCTGGATTCAGCCTGCTAACATCTCCCAGGATGGTCCTGCACGTATCGTAAGCCTGTCCGCCGATGCAAGCAACCGCAACTTCACACTCGGTCAGGGTCTGTGGGGAACCCAGCCATCCGATCTGTTCGATTTCCGTCTGCGCACGACGACAACTGGCAACAATGGAACGCCGTCAGTGTCCACCACCGCCGGGACAGCAAGTACAGCGCTGATGCATGTGGTCTATACGCGTGACGCCAGCGGCGTCGTCACCTTCTATCTCGATGGCGCGCCGGTCAAGACGGCGACTGTCGGTGGCGATTTCAGCAACTGGAACAATGGATATCGCCTGGCGCTGGCCAATGAGGTGGATGACGTCCGCCCCTGGCTTGGGGATTTTCATCTGATTGCAGTCTACTGCCGAGCGCTGGATGACGCTGAGGTGACGCAGAACCTGAACGCCGGGCTGACCCATTGATGGGATGAGCGGTCGCACCCTTAATCGCTCCTGACAACTGAATTTGCAACATTCGTCTGTTCTTCGATGCGTCGGTCAACATGCTTGATCGGCGCATTTGCGTGTGGAGCCAGTGGCGATGGCTATCGCCAAACGATGATTCATCGTTCGCTCGCCACCTTTCTCCATACGCACCCTGCTCAGATGGAACCTTTCCATTTGCCTTTACGCCTTGATGAAGATCCCCTGGTTAGATTGCCGTTCAATCGCAGGACTCAAGCTGTTGCGGGAAGGAACTCAACCATGTTCACAGTTCGCCTTCCACGAAAGTGGAGTTGGCTATTCATACTGCTCATTGTCATCCTTGTGGTTTCGGTCGTGGGCGTTACGTTTGCTACTCGGCAGGCCGAGAGCGAACCCACTATCGGCGCCTGGACTCACATCTCCACACGCGCGGGCAGGCTGGCGAAACCCAGTTCCAGCACCCAGCAGACCGCTTCCCTGGTTTTGGACATCGACCGGGACGGCGTCAATGATTTCGTCATCGGCATCCGCAAGAAACCCGGCCCCTCGCTGGTCTGGTACCGACGCACGGCCAGTGGCTGGGACAAGTATCTCATCGACGCTGATCCGCTGAACATCGAGGCCGGCGGCGCTTTCTATGACATCGACGGTGACGGCGATCTGGATATCGTCATGGGCGGCGACTCCACGAGCAACCAAGTCTGGTGGTGGGAGAACCCCTACCCCAACTACGCGCCCGGCGCCGACTGGACGCGTCGACTGATCAAAGATGGCGGCGCGGAAAAGCATCACGATCAGATTTTCGGCGATTTCGATGGTGACGGACGGACTGAACTGGTCTTCTGGAACCAGCAGGCGAAAATCCTTTTTCTGGCCGATATTCCTGCCAACCCGCGTTCCGCCCAACCTTGGCCACTGACGCCC
Organism: Chloroflexota bacterium; assembly: GCA_024277175.1. GTDB lineage: Bacteria > Chloroflexota > Anaerolineae > Caldilineales > Caldilineaceae > JAJRVT01. The sequence continues at coordinate 2,946 of JAJRVT010000425.1, forward strand.
ATCTACACCTGGAGCGGCGGAGAGGAGCATGAAGGGCTGGCCGCGGCGGACATGGACAACGACGGTGTGTTGGACATCGTGGGCGCGGGACGCTGGTTCACGCATACAGGAAACGGCGTTTACCAGGCCTTCGTCATCGACGACGCCATGTCGTTCACCCGAGCTGCGGCCGGCCAGTTGATCCCCGGCGGCCGGCCGGAGGTGGTTTTCGTCACCGGCGATGGCGTCGGTCCCATCAAATGGTATCGCTGGGATGGCAGCGCCTGGATCGGCGCACCGCTGCTGAACGAGAATGTGGATCACGGCCACAGTCTTCAGATTCTCGACTTCAACGGCGACGGCCATCTGGACGTCTTCAACGCTGAAATGCGCCTGAATGGCGACAACAAAGACGCTAAAGCCCGTATCTTCCTGGGCGATGGGGCAGGTCACTTCATCGAGACGGTGGCCGTGACAGGCTACGGCAATCATGAGTCGAAGATGGCTGATCTGGACGGCGACGGCGACTACGATATCCTGGGCAAACCGTATAACTGGGAGACGCCGCGACTGGACATCTGGCTCAACCAAAGCGCCTGCGGCAAAACGCTTGACCGCTGGGAGCGCCGCGTGGTCGATAGCAACCGACCAGACAAAGCCATCTTTGTGGATGCAGCCGATCTGACTGGCGACGGCCTCCCGGAGATCGTCGCCGGCGGCTGGTGGTATAAAAACCCCGGCATCGCCAGCGGAACCTGGAAGCGTCAGGCCATCGGCGCCCCCCTTAATAACATGGCGGCGCTTTATGACTTCGATGGCGACGGCGATATGGACATCCTGGGGACGGAGGGCAAGGGATCCAAGGCTAACGCCAACTTCATCTGGGCGCGTAACGACGGCGAAGGAAACTTCACCATCCTGGATAACATCGAAGCCGGCGATGGCGACTTTCTGCAGGGCGTGGTGGTGGATCGTTTTTTACCGGGCGGACCGTTGACCGTGATTCTCTCCTGGCATGCAGGCGGGAAGGGCGTCCAGGCGCTCACTGTCCCCGCGGATCCGTCGTCTCAGACGTGGAGCTGGGGCCGAATTGCGGACGTCTCTCAGGATGAGCAACTGAGTGCGGGAGACATCGACCGCGATGGCGATCTGGACCTGCTCCTGGGAACCAAGTGGCTGCGCAATGAGGGCGGTGGCTGGACGGCCCAAACCCTGCACGAGACGAACGCACTCCCCGATCGGAACCGGCTGGCCGATATCAATGGCGATGGCCGGCTGGACGCGGTGGTTGGCTATGAATCGACCGCAAGCGCGCCTACGCCCCTGGCCTGGTACGCCCAGCCGTCCACGGCTACGGATCGCTGGACGGAGACTGTGATCGCCCGGCCCATCGCACCCATGAGCGTGGACGTGCGCGACATAGACAATGACGGCGATCTGGACGTGATTGCAGGCGAACATAACCTGAAGTCGCCATCGGACGCACGGATGTTAATCTATGAAAATGTGGATGGGCAGGGGCGCGAGTGGCGGGAAACCCTGGTCTACACCGGCGACGAACACCATGACGGCGCGCGCGTGGTGGACATCGATCGTGATGGCGACCTGGACATCATCTCCATCGGCTGGACCCATGGCCGGGTCGTTCTGTATGAGAATCAATCGCCGGGTTGTGAACGCTTCACAGGGCCGCCGGCCATCCTGGAGCAGCCGCAAGATGTGACGGGGCTGATTGGTTTGTCCGCCCCTGTGGATGTCAAAGCCGACGGGGCCCGTCCCCTCTCCTACCAGTGGCGGCGAGATGGCGCCATCATTCCCGGCGCGGACCTGGCCACCCTCTGGTTACGTGGACTCAAACCGAGCGATGATGGCGCAAAGCTGAGTTGTGCGGTGACCAACGCCTGGGGTGAAGTGGACTGTGACATCGTCACGCTGGGGGTGAAAGAGATAGCCGCTCGATCCTATTTGCCGCTGGTGACTCAAGTCGAATGAGTTTATCCCCCTTTCATCATCAGCGGCAGTCCCGCTGCCATGAAGACGACCCGGTCCGCGGCCGCGGCCAGCCGTTGGTTGGCTCGCCCCAGCGCGTCCCGGTAGACCCGGCCCAGGGCATAGGCGGGCACGACCCCCAGCCCCACTTCATTCGAGACCAGGATCCATTCGCCCCTGGCCGCTGTCTCATACGCGGCCAGGATGTCGTCGATCTCGCGGGCCAGCGCGGCGTCGGCCTGGGCCTGCTCCACCGGCTCCGGCAGGGCTAGGATCGCGTTGCTGGCCAGCAGGGTGATGCAGTCGATGAGCACGGCCGCGGGCGCGGGATGGTTCTCCGCCAGGGTCTGGGCTAGTGCGAGGCCGACGTCGCGCGGGGCTTCCAGGGTGCGCCAGCGGGCCGGCCGTTGCGCCCGGTGCGCGGCGATGCGCGCGGCCATCTCGTCGTCCAGAGCCTGGGCCGTGGCCACGTAGAGCACGTCTCCGTCCTGGTCCGCGGCCAGCTTTTCCGCGTACGCGCTCTTGCCGCTGCGCGCGCCGCCCAGGATGAGAGTCAGTTGTTTATGGATGATGAGCCTCCAAAACGTTGTTTAGCGATCTGTTGTATCAATATCATCGACAGACAATCGCCGCCAGTTCGGCCTGAACCTCGTTCGCCAAATGATCCTGCCCCATCTCCCGGTGGAGCGCCAGCGCCTCCTCCAGGATCGCCCGCCCCTGGTCCTGATCTCCCCCTTCCGCCAGCGCCCGTCCCAGCGCAGCCAATGCCTGCGCCCGGTCCAGGGCCACGCTGGACGCCGCGCCCAGAGTCAGGGCCTTCTCCGCTATGACCTGCGCCCTGGCCGCGTCCCCGCGAGCCAGGGCCAGCCGGGCCATGGCCGTCAGCGTCCGTAATTGGTCAGCTTCATGGGCCGACTCCCGGTTGATCGCCAGCGCGCGGGCGTAGGCCTCCTCAGCTCGATCGAAGGCTCCTCGCCGAACCGCGACCTCGCCCTCCACCACCAGCGCCACAGCCACCGTCAACTCGTCCTCCAGTTCCCCGGCCAGCGTTTTGGCCTGGACAGCCAGCGCCTCCGCTTCGTCCAGGGCGTCCTCTTCCAGCGCCACCTGGGCCAGGTGATTGAGCACCCAACTTTCCAGGGAGCGGGTCCCGTCCACCCGATTCAGGTCCAGGGCCGCCTGCAGGTGATCGCGGGCCTCATCCAGCCGGCCCTGGTGGGTGTAGACCGCACCCAGGGCCATCAGCGCCCAGGCTTCGCCGTCCCTGTCGCCCAGCGCGCGGGTGGCGTGCAGGGCTTCCTGGTGCCGCTCCGGGGCCAGGGCAAGCTGTCCCCGCCAGGCCGCGATCGCGCCCAGGTTGCTCAGCGCATTGGCGCTGCCCCGCCGGTAGCCCACTTGGTCGAAGACGGCCAGCGCTTCCTCGAAGTAGGCCGCGGCCCGATCGTACTCGCCCTGGAACTCGGCCACCGCGCCCAGGTTGTTGAGGGCGATGCCCTCCGAGTAGCGGTCACCGCCGGCGCGGGCCAGGCGCAGGGCTTCCCTGTTGTGGGCGGTGGCCAGCGAAAATTCGTTGCGAAAATTGGCGATGGTCCCCAGGTTCAGATGGACCTCGGCCTCCACGTGGGCGTCGCCGGCCGCCCTGGCCTCGCCCAACGCCTCCTCCAGATGGCCGGCGGCCTCGTCGTAGCGGCCCTGGTGCAACGCGGCCCGCCCCCGCTGAAGCCAGGCCTCGGCCGCGATGGCGCGCGGCGTGCTGCGCTGGACGGCAGCGGAAGGCGCGTCCATGAACGGGGCCAGGCTCTCCGTGGCCGCCCTGGCCGCGTCGGCCGCCTGCCCATACTGCCCCTGGAGGTTGAGAAAGCGCGCCTGCTTGGCCAGGAGGCGGGCGCGGAACAGCTTCGTTGCGGGCGATGGCTCCGTCGCCCGGATCGCGGCCAGGGCCTCCTCCAGCACCTGGAGGCCCTCATGCACCAGACCGGCGGCGTTGGCGTAGCGATAGAGCGCGGTCAGCGCGCGGCCCATCAGCCGGACGTCGGCCTGGGAGACGGCCCACGCCCAGGCCGCGCGCACGTTGTCGAAGTCGGGCCGGATGATGGCCTGGGCGGCGGTCGCCTCCTGGCTGAGCAGCCGCGCCTCCTGGCCGGCGAGCAGGTCCAGATAGTAGAGGGCATGGCAGCGGCGGACCTCGTCGCGGGCGGAGGGGAAGCGCGCCATCTGCTCGCCGGCGAACTGGCGCAGGGATTCGTGTAGACTGTAGCGCCCCGCGTCCAGCCGCAACAAGAGGGAGCGGCGCGCGAGATCGTCCAGGATGGCGTCCGCCGCGCCGGCGATGGGCCGGGCCGCGTCCGGCGTAAAGCCGCCATGGAAGATCGCGAGGCGGGCGAAGACGGCCTGCTGCTCCGGGGTCAGCAGGCGCCAGGAGTGATCAATCGCGGCCCGCAGGCTCCGGTGCCGGGGCGGGACGTCGGCCATCTGCGTGCTGAGGAAATCCAGGTCCGCCTGGATGGCCTTGACCATGGCCGGGAGGGGCGTCTCGCGCACCCGGGCCGCGGCCAGTTCCAGGGCCAGGGGCGAGCCTTGCACCAGCCGGCAGATGTGGGCCGCGGCCCGCCAGTCATCACCCGTCAAGCGGAAATCATGCTTCACGCGCACGGCCGTCTGCTGGAAGAGGGCCAGGGCCGGGCAGGCGTCGGGCCTCAGTTGATCGTCTGTCGCGTCTTCCGGGGGACAGGGCAGGCCGCCCACGTCGATCAGCCACTCGGCCCGCAGGTGGAGGGGCGCGCGCGAGGTGACCAGCAGTCGCAGCCGGGGCGCGCCGTGCAGCAATTCGGTGATCAGCCCAGTGTAGGGCAGCAGTTGCTCGTAGTTGTCCAGCGCCAGCAACAGGTCCCGGTCGCGCACCATGCGCACCAGCGCAGCCCGGCGCTGCTCGTCCGTGCACGCGTGGGGCGGCAGGACCAGGCCCAGGGCCCCGACAATGGCCACCGGCAGTTGTTCCGCGCTTGCCAGCCCGCTCAAATCGACGAAACAGACGCTGTCACTATGGTGTTCCAGCCGCTGCCGGGCCGCCTCGATAGCCAGCCGGGTCTTGCCTGCGCCGCCCGGCCCCACCAGGGTCAACAGGCGGCATTCGTCCCGCTCCAGCCGCTCGCGGATGGCGTCCAGCAGGTCCGCCCGGCCGATGAAGGGGGTGAACTGGGACGGGAGGTTGTGGCTCTGCTCGGCCACAGCCGGGCGACGAGGGGGCTGCGGCGGCCGGGCGGAGGCGGGTCTTTCGCGTCGCAGTTCAGCGCAGATGGCCGCGGTGGCGGACCCGGGCGCGACGTCCAGTTCCCGGCGCAGCAGGTCCACCAGTTGCTCGTAGTGGGTCAGGGCCTCACTGCGCCGCCCCTGGAGGACGAGCGCGGTCATCAGTTGGCAGTGGGCCTCCTCGCGCAGGGGATCCAGCGCCAGTTGGCGCTGGGCGAAGGCCAGGGCCCGGGGGGCGTCCGCCTGCTCCAGGGCGTGACGGGTCAGGGCGTCCAGCGCCCACAGGGCCTCCCGCCGCAGCCACGTCCGCTGCATCCGGGTCCATTCGTCGAAGGCGGGGCTGCCCGCATCCAACCCGGCCAGGAAATCGCCCCGATAGGCGACCATGGCCGCTTCCAGACGTACTATGCAGGCGTCACACCCAAGCAGGGAGGGATGGTCGTGGGCGCGCACCCGGTTCAGATCACGGATAAAGATGTCAACATCCACCTGCTGGTCTGCATCCGGGTTGAGGCGGATCTCCTGGCGGCTGGCGAGGAGGAAGGGCGGGTCGCCGGCGGGCTGGGGCAGGGCCTTGCGCAGGCGGCTGAGGGCCTGGCGCAGGTTCTGGCGTCCCGTGGGCTGGCCGGGCCAGAGCAGTTCAGCCAGCGCGTCCCGGGGGTGGGTGCGGTCCTGCTCCGCGCCCAGGTAGGCCAGGAGCGCGAGGATCCTGGGTGAGGTGATGCGGGTGACCGGCTCGTCGTCGAGCGTGATCTGGATGGGACCCAGCAGGGCGAGGCAGAGGCGGGACATGGCGGATGCTCCAAAGGCAAGGGGGCGATGGGGACATTATACAGGAGGAGTGCGGTTGCCTTGAAATGGGATTTCAGTATCACTTCGAAAAAGCGAGGCGAGTCCATCGCATTGACCGGGTGCACCGGCGCGAATCGGTCTGTTTTTGATCACTGCGACACTCGCCTCAAAATGGAGATGGATTGAAATTATATTGGTTGAAATCGAAAAGAGAGTCTGATATACTTGACCGCACCATCAAGATCGCGGAACGCCCGAAACGCGGTCCGGTTCCATAGGGGGCGATTTAACCGTTGCCAGCAAAGAATTCACTTTCATCATCCGAAAACGCGAATACCCCTTCCTCGCTCCAGCTTTCCCTATTGAGTGATTTTCGATTAGCTCATCAAGGCCGTCCGGTAGGTATTCGCTCCCCGCGTATGCAGGCGCTGTTGGCCTATCTGGGCTTGCACCCTGATGAAACCATTTCCCGTCAACGCCTGGCTTTCCTCTTCTGGCCCGACACCAGCGAGCGCCAGGCCCGCACCAACCTGCGGCAATTGCTGCACCGATTACACCAGATCTTCCCGCCCATCAAGGAGTTCTTGACTTTTGAAGGCGAGTTGGCATGGCGGGAGGACGCTCGGGTGAGCGTAGATGTGCAGGATTTTTCATCCAGCCTGGACGCAGCGGAGCAGGCCGGTCGGGAACAGGATTGGGAAGAGGAAGAATCCGCGCTGGAGCACGCCATCGCACTCTATCAGGAGGATCTGTTACCCGACTGCTACGATGCCTGGATCGAGCCTGAACGTGAACAGCTACATCGACGTTTCGTTGTCACGCTGAAGCGATTGACGCAGATCCTGGAAGAACGGGGCGATTATGCTCGCGCCTTGACCTACGGCGAACGCCTGCTGGCTCTGGATGAATTCGATGAGTCGAGCTATCGGCTGCTCATGCGATTACACGCGTTGAATCGCGATCGTGGCGGGGCGTTGCGCGTTTACAAACGCTGTGTGGCCGTATTGGATGAGGAACTGGACGTAGAACCGGATCCCTCCACCCGCGAGCTGCGCGATCGCTTGCTGACAATGACCGACGCCGGGCCGGACAGCGCGTCTCGCGAACGGGAAATCGTCCTGGTGGGGCGACAAGAGGCGCTTCGTCAGGCCCAACAGGTCTGGCAAGAGGTCAGTCGCGGCTCGCTGCGAGTGCTGAGCATCCAGGGCGAGGCGGGTGTGGGCAAGACCCATCTGGCGGAAAAGCTGATCGAGTATGTGCGACGGCAGGGATACAGCGTAGTTGTGGCCGGATGTTTCGAGGCTGCGGGGCGCTTGGCCTACGGGCCCATCAGCGAGTGGCTGCAATCCCAGACCATCTACGCCCCCCTGCAAACTTTGCCTGAAATCTGGCAGGTCGAGATCGCGCGGGTGCTCCCCAAGATCCACGCCGACCATCCCCATCTTCCCCAACCTACGCCCCTGACCGAGGGCTGGCAACGGCAGCGGCTCTTTGCGGCCATCGCCCAGGCTGTGCTGGCTGCGCCCCAGCCCCTGCTCCTCTTCATTGACAACATCCAGTGGTGCGACCCGGACACCCTTGCCTGGTTGACCTATCTGTCCCGCTCCCATCCCTCTGCGCCCATCCTCATCCTCTCCACCGTGCGCAGCGGCTCCGCTAACAGCAACGCGGCCATGACCTCCTTCCATTTGGGGTTGCGTCGACAAGGGATGATGACCGAGATCAAACTCGGGCCGTTGAATCGGGGTGAGGCCGCGTTGCTGGCCGCTCATGTGGCCGGGTATGATCTGGATGAGGAGACAGCGGTCATGCTCCACCAGCGCACCGAGGGCAATCCCCTCTTCATCGTGGAAATGGTGCGCGCCTCGCTGAGCGAGCGCAACGCCGATACGTTGCGCCGGATGCTCTGGGAGACCGAGGGCCTGCCCCAACGCGTACAGGCTGTGATCCAGGGCCGGTTGGTTCAGCTTTCTCTTGAATCGCGCAGACTGTTGGCCCTGGTCGCCATCGTGGGCCGCGTTTTCACTTTCGAAACCCTCTCGCATGCCTGCGAAGAGGATGAAGAGACCATTCTCCAATCCCTGGACGAGTTATGGACCCATCGTCTTATTCGCGCTGAGGGTCCCATGGCCTACGACTTCAGCCATGGCATCGTCCGCGATGTGGTCGAGAGCGAGATTAGCCCCGCCCGCCGCGGGGTCTTGCATCGACGCGTGGCCCAGGCCCTGGAGCAGATGCACGCCGACCATCTCGACGCCTACAGCGCCCGGCTGGCCCACCACTGGCTGCAGGCTGGATTCCCTCGACGCGCCATCGACCACCACTTGCACGCGGGGCGGGCTGCGCAACGCCTGTTCGCCAACGATGAAGCGGTGGGGCACTTTCAGCAAGGCTTGCGCCTGTGCGACGTACACCTCGAAGGGGAGGAGCGGGACCGCACCATGCTTACACTGCTCCTCGCGCTTTCGCCAAGTTTGGTGCAAGGGCGAGGTTACGGCGCCAGCCAAGTGCAGGCCGCGGGCGAACGCGTGCAAGCGCTCTCGGCGCGCGTCCATGAGCCTGTCAGCCGGCCCCTGTTGCGGATGCTGGCCATCAGCAAACTGGTCACGGGACGGATCGCGGAGGCGGGGGAACTGGGAGAGCGGCTGCTGGCCCAGGCGCGGGCCGATGAGGACTCTGTGGCCGAGGTTGAGGCCCACTATGTGCTGGGCGTCACCCATCACTGGCGAGGGGATTTTCCCCGGGCGAAGACCTATCTCGAACAGGCCATCGCCCTCTACAAGCCCCAGCACCATGAAACGCACATCCGCGCCTATGCCCAGGACCCATCGGTGGTCTGTCGCATCCGCCTGGCGTTGGTGCTGTGGCATCTGGCGCAGCCGGTCGGCGCGCAACGGATGGGGCGAGAAGCGCTGGCCATCGCCCGCGAGCTGGACCATCCCTTCAGCCGGGCCTATGCGCTGCACTGGTTCGCGTGGCTGCAGAATCTGCGCGGGGACGCCGAGGCCACGTTGCGGGCCGCGGGCGCGTCCATCTCATTCTCCGAAGAGTATCAATTTCCCTATTTCGCCACCCAGAGCAAGGTGCTGTTGGGCTGGGCGTTGCACAGGAAAGGGTACGCACGCGACGGCCTGCAAACTATGCGCGAGGGGTTGAGCTATTTTCGCGCTACTGATTCCGAGGTGGGGTGCGCCTACTACCGGGCGTTGATCGCGCAGGCCCTGGCCGCGGATGGCGTCGAACGACAGAGCCTGATGCTGCTGGCGGAAGCGCAACAGGGGGGGCGGGACAGCGAGGAGCGCTGGTCCGAGGTCGGCATCGCTATCATCTATGGTCGCATGCTGCGCTCACAGGACTGGAACGCCGCAGAAACCGCGTTCCGGGAGGCCATCGCCACCGCCCGACAGCAGGAGAACCGTATGGACGCCTTACGCGCAGCGACGCGCCTGCGCGCGATGTTGCAGGAGGATGGTCGCGATCAGGAGGGGGAGCGGATCTTCGATGACGTATACGGATGGGCCGTCCGGGGGCTGCCGGACGGCGAGCTACGAGCCGTAGCGAACCTGTTTCATTGACCCATTGATTTTGATGGAACGCCTGATGGAACGCCTTGGGAACGCAGACCGCGCGAGTATAGGGGCGTTGAATTTCACCTACTTAAACCCAAGGAGACCATCATGTTACAACAACTTATCAACCCTTCGATTGCGGCCGAGGAGGCCGCGGGCTTGCGCGCCAGTCTGCGCGGGGAACTGCTCCTGCCCGGCGATGAAGGCTATGATGACGCCCGCGCCATCTGGAACGGGATGATCGATCGCCGTCCGGGGCTTATCATCCGCTGTCTGGGTGCGAACGATGTAGTCGCGGGCGTGAATTTCGCCCGCGAGAAAGGGCTTCCCCTGGCCGTCAAGGGCGGCGGGCACAATGTGGCCGGCAACGCGGTCTGCGACGACGGCGTCATGCTGGACCTATCGCTGATGCGCTCAGTGCAGGTGAATCCAGACAATCAGACGGTGCGCGTGGACGGCGGCTGTCTGCTGAGCGACGTGGATATAGAAACCCAGCGCCACGGCCTGGCCGTGTCTGGGGGCATTGTCTCCCACACAGGCGTGGCCGGGCTGACCCTGGGCGGCGGCTTCGGCTGGATCAGCCGTAAGTACGGGCTCAGCATCGACAACCTCATCTCCGCCGAAGTCGTCACCGCGGATGGGCGCATCCTCACCGCCAGCCAGGAGCAACATCCTGATCTGTTCTGGGGTCTGCGCGGGGGCGGCGGCAACTTCGGCGTGGTCACCTCCTTCGAGTTCCGGGCCGCGCCCCTGGGACCGGATGTGTTCTCGGGCATCGTGGCCCATCGCTTCGAGGACGCCAAGGCCTACATGCAATTCCACGCCGAATACGTGCGCACCCTGCCCGACGAAATGACCGTGTGGATGGTCATCCGCCACGCGCCGCCCCTGCCTTTCCTGGACGAGTCCGTGCATGGCAAGCTCGTGGTGCTGGTTCCCCACGTCTATGTAGGCGATCCCGCGGAGGGCGAGCGGCTGATACAGCCTATTCGCGACTTCGGCCACCCCCACGGCGAGTTCATCGGAACCCACCCCTGGGCAGTGTGGCAATCCGCGTTCGACGGATTGGTCACGCATGGGGCCCGCAATTACTGGAAGTCCCATCATCTTCGGACCCTCTCTCCCGAGGTCATCGACACCGTCCTCGACTTCGTCGAACGCATGCCCTCCCCCGAATGCGAGATCTTCGTTCCCCACATGGAGGGCGTGGCCGGCCGCGTGTCCGCCGACGCCACGGCCTACGCCCATCGCACCGCGCCCTTCATTCTCAACATTCACGCCCGTTGGCATGATCCGGCAGATGACGAAAAGAATATCGCCTGGGCGCGCGATCTGCACAAAGCCACTGCGGAGTACGCCCAGGGCGTCTATGTGAACTTCCTCAACGATGAAGGCCAGGACCGGGTGCGAGACGCCTATCCGCCCCAGACCTGGGAGCGGCTGGTTGCCCTGAAGCGTCGATATGATCCGGACAATCTCTTTCACATGAACCAGAATATCCAACCATGACAAAAATAGCGATCATCCAACAAGCGCCCGCGTTCCTGGACCGGGCGGAGACCCTGCGGCGGGCTGTGGCCTGGGTGGAAGAGGCCGCGGCCGCAGGCGCGGAGTTGATCATCTTTCCTGAGGCGTTCATCCCCGGTTACCCCGCCTGGCTGTGGCGCACGCGCCCCGGCAGCGACTGGCAGGTGAACGTGGACGCCTACGCTCGTTTGCTAGACAATGCCGTCGATCTGGCGGCGGGTGACCTCGCGCCCCTCACCGAGGCGGCGAAAACCCATAGCGTCACCATCGTCTGTGGCATGAACGAGCGGGACGGCCAATATAGCCGGACGACTCTCTACAACACCGTCGTCGTCATCTGCCACAAGGGCGAGATCATGAACCGCCACCGCAAACTCATGCCCACGAATCCCGAGCGCATGGTGTGGGGCCTGGGCGACGCTTCGGGCCTGCGGGTGGTGGACACGGCCGTTGGTCGGGTGGGAACCCTCATCTGCTGGGAAAACTACATGCCGCTCTCCCGCTACGCGCTCTATGCCCAGGGTGTGGAACTCTACATCGCGCCCACCTATGACAGCGGCGGCGGTTGGATCGGAACCATGCAGCACATCGCCCGCGAAGGCCGCTGCTGGGTGATCGGCAGCGGCATCCCCCTGACCGGGGCCGATATTCCCGACGATTTCCCCGACAAAGAGGATTTCTATCCCGATCCTGAGGAGTGGATCAATCCCGGCGATTCGGTGGTGGTGGCGCCCGGCGGGCGCATGGTGGCCGGGCCTCTGCACGAAGAGAAGGGCATCCTCTACGCGGAAATCGATCCCGGCGCTGCGGCCGCAGCCCGGCGCACCATGGACGTGGCGGGCCACTACGCGCGACCGGACATCTTCACCCTCACCATCGACCGCGCACCCCGGCCGCCGGTGGCGTTCAGGGAATGACCCGTAAACCGGAGGCGATATCTGGGCCTGGGTGCGGCGGGGTGGGGAGTCCAGGTTCTCCTCCCCCACCGGCTTCCGGCTTATTGCCTTTTCCATCCCCACGGTGCAGTTTTTGCTCTTCTTCGCCATCATCAATGGGGCTATTGCGCCGCTTCTGTGGTCGCCCTATCTGTGGGCGGGCGTCACCTTCGTGGTCGGCATTCTGGGCTTGCTGGTCAGCTATCTGTTGCTGAGGCCTTCCAACCGCGGGATGGACGCGTTTCTCTATCGTTTCGACATTCTGTAAAGGTAGCCACCCGTAAGGGAGGATAACAATGACGGCATTACAAAAATGGTGGTTCACCGGTCTCTCGCCCTGGGTCAAATTCGTCTTTCTGGTCTTGCTCGCCAACGGGTTGCCCGCGCTCATCATTCTGATGACGCTACCCAGTCACACGGAAACCTTCTTCGTCTGGACCATCAAGCCTGAACTCAACGCCCGGCTCATCGGCGTCATGTACAGCAACGCCATCCTGCTGGTGGCCATCGGTTTCCTGCAAAAGGATTGGCCGCACGTGCGCATCATCATGGTGGTGATTACGCTCTTTTCCATCCTGGCCACCATCCTCACCTTCTTCTACCTCAAACCTTTCCTCGCCCATCCCTGGTATCATCTGACCTATTGGCTGGTGATGTACCTCATCCTCTTCTTTGTCGCGCCCTATGTGTTCATCACCCAGGAGAAACGATACGGCGGACGATTGCCCGTGGACATCCCCCTGAACTGGATGACCCGCCTCTTTGCCCTCGTCATGATGGCGCTCACTTTGTTCAGCGGGCTGGCGTTGCTGTTCCGCGTGGATTGGGTCAACCGGATGTTGCCCTGGACGCTGCCGCCCCTGGTGGGCGGGCTGATCGGCGTGCTTTTTGTCACCCATGCCGCAGCCTATGGCTGGGCGCTGTGGGATGGCGACTGGCCGCGCGTGCGTCCCATGTTCTGGCAAGCGCCTGTGACCGCGCTCCTCTTCATGCTCTTGCCCCTGACCCACCCCAACGATCTCAGCCCCCATGCAGGATCCGACCTGATGTGGTTCTATCTCGCCGGGGGACTGGTGATCCTCGCCGGTCTGGGCGTGATCCTCAGCTACCGCACGGCGGAACAGGCGTTGACATACAATGCCCCCTAGCGCAAGTCGTGGCCCGGTGCGGCTGGATGTCCTGGGGCTTGTCCTGGCCGGGCTGATCAACACCTTTCTGGCCTTGCCGGACGCGACCCTCATCCTGGGGCCGGGTGTGGCCGCCATGCAACCCCAGTTGATGGACCGGGTCGTCTGGATCAGCGAGCACCTCGCTCGCTGGCAGGGCGGTTGGCTCTTCTGGTTCGCGGTGACCCTGAGTTTCGCTTGGAGTTTCTTCGCGCTTGGGCGCTATTTGCACAGGTCGCCGCCGTGGCCCCTCCTGGCCATGGGGCTGGCCCTGATCGCCGCGGCCGTGGACCTGGTGGGCGTGCTCATCAACATGACCGTCATCCCCCAGTTAGCCGGCGGGTTGAGCGCAGCGCCGCCTGGGCAGAGCGCGACCCTGCAAGCCGTCTTCCTGGCCTCGGAAACCCTGGCCTACGCGTTGACCAATGTGGCGGCCTTTGGGCTGTACTCCCTAGCGGGTCTGCTGCTCTTGCCCGCGGTCTTCGCCACGGCCGGGTTTCCCCGCTGGCTGGCCTGGCTGGGCGTGGCCGAATGGGGCCTGGCTGCGCTGGCGACCTTGCTCCTGATTTTCGCGCCCGGCGCGGCGACTATTCCCCTGCTGATCAGCTTTGCGCTCTACGCCCCGTGGGTCTGGGGCGGCGCAATCTGGCTGCTACGTGATTGAGGACAGCAATATTACAGACAAGACCAACATCATCGAAGCGCAAATCGAGCGGGGGGTCTACAGTCAATTGGAACTGCCGTGAGCCCCTGGGACCCGCCCCCCGCATTCCACCCTACCGGTTCACCAGCGGCAGGTATATCTTCGGCATCGCCTCAGCCGCCTTGGTCACTTCGATGGTAACCGTGGCCGGCGTGGAGTCCGCTTCGCCGTCGTTGACCTTGAAGGTGAAGCTATCCGTCCCCTCGAACCCGACGTCGGGCGTATAGGTCAGATTGGGCGCGACGCCGCTCAGGCTGCCGTTTGCCGGCTGGGTCGCGACGGCGTAGGTCAGCCGATCGTCATCCGCGTCCGTGCCGGCGAGGGTGATGGTGACGGCGCGCGCCTGCACCGTGTCGACCGACTGGGAAATGGCCACAGGGGTCGCGTTGGGCGGTGGCGTCTGCGCCTCGAAAGCGCCGACGTCGCAGGGATTGCCATCGACGCCGCCATCGCCGTTCCCATCCCGGTCGACGCGCGGCAGGCCCCGCTGATCGTTGAGCGGACAGGCGGCGTCGTCGCCGGCGTCCAGGGCCGGGCTGTTGCGCTGTAGGGCCAGGGTCATAGTGGCGCCGCCGTTGTCCGCTGACGAGTCCAGCCGGGGATCCGTATCGGGCATGTCGCTCGGATCGGCCAGATTGCAGGTGTCGTCCCCGGCGATGTTGTGGCCCAGGGATGCGATGGTGGCCGTGGCCCCGGTCCCCGCGCCCGTTCCGCAGTGAGTTGCAGCCGCGCTGATGATGCTGTTCTGCAGGGTGATGATGGCCGTATCGCCGCTGTTTCTGGCCTCGCTGTAGAGGGTGGCGGAACTGTCATTATCGGCGAGGGTGCTGTTGCGGATGGTCAGGCTGGCCTCCCCACCGAGGGCGAGATTGTAGATCGCGGTTGAGCCTGGGCCGGTGTTGCTGAAGATTAAGCTGTTGATGATGGCCAATTCTGTGGTCTGGTTGAGAATCGCTCCATAGAAATCGGCGCTGTTGCCATAGATGGCGCTGTCTTCGATGGTCAGCCGGCCGGATGAGCTGATGACGGATCCGCCCAGCCCTGCTCCTGCGCCTGACGCCTGGGCCCGGTTGTTGCGCAGAACCGTACGTAGCAGACGCGTCTTGCTGTTTCCTCGTTGTATCAGCGCGCCGCCGCCATCGTTGTCGTCCACCGGATCGAGCAGGCCGTTTTGGATGGTCAGATCGGAGAAGGTCACGTTGGCGCCGCCGTAGACATGAAAGACCCGGTCGATGCCGCCGCCGTCGATGATGGTCTTGCCCGCGCCGTTGCCGATGATGGCCAGATCGTCCTTGATGTCCAGGTCGCCCGTGGCCGCCAGATCTTCGCCCCGGCCGGCCTGGCTGAGGGCGAAAACGCCGTCCACCGCGAAGACGATGGTCTGCGCCCAGGGGGCCGTGGTATTGGCGGCGATGACGGCCTCACGCAGGGAGCAGTCCCCGACGTCGCAGCCATCCGGTGCGGGATCGTCCAGCCGGGTCACGGTGAGGCTGTCCATGGTGGCGATGGAGACGCACCAGCGGTCCAGGGTTCCTGTGAAGAAGCCGGCGTTGTCGCTGACGTTCAGCGTCCAAGTGGATGTGTTGGCGATGATCTCGCCATCGAAGGCGGCCAGGGGGTTATTGGGGACAAATCGCCCGCTGATGG
>JAJRVT010000426.1 GCA_024277175.1 Chloroflexota bacterium
AAAGGCCAGCTTCGCCTTCGTCTCCGATGAGCGCAACGAGCATCTCTTCACCCGCCGGGAACTGCGGGCCATCTACGATCATATTCCGTGGACCCGGGTGGTCGAGCGGCGCTATACAGTCGATGACCAGGGCGCGCATATTGACCTCTTGCCATGGGCCAGCCATAACAAAGACCATCTCGTGCTCAAACCCAATGACGACTACGGCGGATCCGGCGTCGTCATCGGCTGGGAATCCACCGACGAGGAATGGGATCAGGCCCTGGATCGGGCGTTGGAGGAGCCGTCCATTGTCCAGGAACAGGTTGAGATCGCATACGAAAACTTCCCCTTCCTGGATGCAACGGATAACATCTACATCGGCCGGCGGCTGGTGGACTGTGATCCGTTCCTGTTCAACGGTGACACAGCCGGCGGTTGTCTGGTGCGCCTGAGCAGCGTCACTTTGCTCAACGTGACGGCCGGCGGTGGGTCGGTTGTGCCGGCGTTCATTGTGGATCAGAAGTAAGGACACGTCGAAGCAATCTCCGGGAGGTGGCCAGAGCATTCTGTGCGCCGGGGTTTCACCGGCCACCTCCCGGAGATTAAATTCAGCGCTCGTATCAACATCCAAAATCCGGGGAGGCTCCCCATGTACTATCCGAGTTTTAACATCGGCATTGAAGAAGAGTATCAGATCGTCGATCCGGAAAGCGGCGAGCTGATGGGCTTCATCTCCCAATCCATGTCCGAAGGGCGCCTGGCCGTTCAGGAGCGGCGGCCAGATTTTCACATCGCCCAGGCGTTAAGCGATGCGGTCCTGGGCAATGCGGCGTCGCACGTGGATATGCAACTTTGCGCTGATATTCCCGACGCACGCTCTCGTCTGCTGCGAACTCGGCGCGAGATCCTGGAGTTGGCTGCGGTCCACAATGTCAAGATCGTGGCCGCTGGCACTCATCCCTTCAGCAGTTGGGATGAATCGGCCACGCCGCCGCCCCGCTACCGAACCATGGTGGAGGATGCACAGATGATCGCGCGGCGGATGCTGGCCTTCGGTCTTCACGTCCACATCGGTATCGAGGATCGGGAACTGGCGGTGGATGTGATGAACGGTATGGCCTATCTCCTGCCCCACATCCTGTCCCTTTCCACAAGTTCTCCCTTTTGGTTGGGTCGCAACACCGGGCTCAAGAGCTATCGTAAGGTGGTGATGGACGCCCTGCCCCGCACCGGCATCCCCGGTTATTTCAGCAGCTATCAGGAATATCATAGCTACGTAGACACGCTGGTGCGCACTCGCAGCATTGCAGACCCTGGCAAAATCTGGTATGACATCTTGCCCCATCATCGCATGTCCACGTTGACGGTGCGCATCTGTGACATGGTTCCCAGCGTGGATGACACCCTGGCCATCGCCGCCCTGATCCAGGCCACGGCCGCGTGGATGGTGGATCTACGCGAGCGCAACATGTCCTTTCGCATCTATGACCGTACGTTGATCAATGAAAATCGCTGGCGCGCGGTCCGTTACGGGGTGGATGGCACCTTGATCGATTTTGGCGTCGAAGAGGAGAAGCCGGCTCGGGAGCTGATCCGCGAGATGCTGGATCGGGTGGAGCCATTTGCGGTCAGGCTCAACGCCAACCAGGAGTTGGAGCATATCTACACCATGTTGGAGCGGGGGTCCAGTGCGGATGGCCAGATCGCGGCCTGGCGCGCGGCCGTCGAAGACGTCCGCGCCGTAGTCGATTATCTGATTCAGGAAACGGAGAATTTGTCATGATCGAGCGTCCCTCTCTGACGATTGGCATCGAAGAAGAGTATCAGATCATCGACCCGGAGACCCGGGAGTTGCGGGCCTATATCACCGACCTGCTCGAAGGTGACAAGCTCATCATGATCGAGCGCGAGGTGATGCCGGAACTACACCAGTCCATGGTCGAACTGGGCACGCCCGTCTGTCACACCGTGGACCAGGCCCGGGAGGAGTTGATCAAGCAGCGCCAGTTCATCATCAATCTGGCCAACAGCCAGGGCGTGGAGATCCTGGCCGCGTCCACCCATCCCTTCAGCCGCTGGCTGGACCAGCCGGTGACGCCCTACCCCCGCTACCTGGGCGTGTTGGAGGAGATGCAGATGCTGGCCCGCCGTCTCCTCATCTTCGGCATGCACGTCCACATCGGTGTGGAGGACCGGGCCTTCGCCATCGACACCATGAATGTGGTCCGCTACTTCCTACCCCACATCCTGGCCCTCTCCACCAGCAGCCCCTTTTGGATGGGGCGGCGCACGGGGCTGAAGAGCTACCGGGCCAACATCTTCGAGGACTTCCCCCGCTCCGGGATCCAGGATATCTATCGCACCGAGGGCGACTACGATAATTTGGTGCAGACGCTGGTCAACACCGGCTGCATCCCCGACGCCAGCAAGATCTGGTGGGACGTGCGCCCCCATCACAAATACCCCACCCTGGAATTTCGGGTGTGCGACATCTGCACGCGCGTGGATGAAGCCATCGCCATCGCCGCCCTTTTCCAGGCGATCGTGCTCTGGCTGTGGAAGTTGCGCCGCCGCAACATCACCTTCCGGGTCTATCGCCGGGAGCTGATCGAGGAGAACCGCTGGCGGGCCATGCGTTACGGCCTGGACGGCAAGATGATCGACTTTGGCAAGTCGGCCGAAGTGCCCACCCGTCAGCTCATCCGCGAATTGCTTAGCCTGGTGTCCGAGGAGTTCGAAGAATTGGGAACGACCCAATACGTGACCACCATCGAGTCCATGCTCATGCACGGCACCAGCGCCGATCGCCAGCTGCGCGTCTACGACGAAACCAACGGCGATCTCAAGGCGGTGGTGGATCACTTGATCGTTGAAACCAAGGAAGGGTTGTAGATTCTCTCTTTGATGTCAAGTCCCTAATTGACGAAATGTGAGAGCAAACGGATAAAGAACAAAGGTTTAGATTACATAACGCATAGGTCATCAGGCAGGCATCGCCAACGCCGGGTCAAAGGGACGATCAGAGCGG
>JAJRVT010000427.1 GCA_024277175.1 Chloroflexota bacterium
ACGGCCCATCTGGTCTACTTATGTCTCCAGTAAGCGTATCCAGTTTGGTGAAATGAGGCAAGATGGACCTATCTACGAAGCAAGTTCGATTCATCTTCAGGTGCGGCTCGGCCTCTTCTTGCCTCATCTATAAGATACCAGATGCGGCTTGCAGCTGCACCTACGGATCGAGGCGATTGTGCGGTAAGGATGCCGCACCTACTCTACGACGCCGTCATGGATGCGATCCGATCTTCGATGAATTGTTTGGTGACCGGTCCGTAGAAGATGGTGTCGATCACGCCATCGGGGGCGATGAAAACCGACGCCGGTTGACCTCGCACTTCGTATAGAATCGCGACGTCGCCCTCTTTGTCCAGCACTACAGGGAAGGTGACGCCGAACTCGTCCACGAACGCGGCCACGGCCTCCAGGTTGGGGTCGCGTTTGGTCAGGTTGACGCCCAGTACCACCACGCCATCATCACCGCGGGTCGCGTACGTCTCCTGGAGGTGGGGCATCTCCAGCCTGCAGGGCCCACACCATGACGCCCAGAAGTTAACGATCACTGGCTTGCCGCGGAAGTCGCTCAGGCTGACGCTCTCTCCGTCCAAGGTTTGAAGGGTAAAATCAGGCGCCGGCCGGCCCGCAATGGGCGCCGGGGGCAGCGAATTGGCCTCGGTCGCCTGGCTGTCTGACGCCCGCGCATCGCCCACTCCTCCTTGCAGAAAGACAACCAGCGCTGCAATCGCCACCATCGCCACACCACCCAATAGCCACAACCCGATCCGACTTGTCTTTTTCTCTGCGCTCTCCCTCTGACGCTCACTCATATCACCCACCTCACAGATTCATGTTTCACATATTCACACGCCTTACGTTTTACGTCTTCACATTTTACGCCTTGACGAAGGCTGTGCGCGCCCTCCGCTGCCTGGCCGGCTAGCGGTTATCATGTGGGCGTACAACGTTCTTGCTGTAGGACGTGGTGGCGGGGACATCTCTTACGTGCGACAATCGTTGCTACGCGCTATAATGACGAGCGTAAGCATCCGGCAGGAAAACGGATCTATCCATCCATCCACCCATCCATCCATCCATCAAATTCACTCAAAAGGAACAGATATCATCATGTCACATCGAATCTATCGACTTCTTCCGTTGGCGGCGATGGCCCTCTTCGCCCTTGTCCTCGCAGGCTGCGCGCCGCTGGTTGCGCCCACCCCGGAGGCCGAACAGTCATCTTCCGCCGGACTGGCCAACCCCGCCTCAGAAAACTGCATCGCCCAGGGCGGGACCCTTTCCATCGAGAGCCGGGATGACGGCGGGCAGTATGGCGTATGTGTTTTCGAAGACAATCGGCAGTGTGAGGAGTGGGCGTTAATGCGGGGCGAGTGCCCGGTGGGCGGCGTCAAAGTCACGGGGTATGTGACGCCCGCAGCCCGCTTCTGCGCCATCACAGGCGGCGAGTATGAGGTCACGGGCGACAGCGGCGGGGAAAACGAGCAGGGAACATGCACCTTCGCCAGCGGGCAGACCTGCGACGCTTGGGCGTACTATAACGGGACCTGCTCACAATAGAACACGGATTGTACGGATTGGGCGGATCAACGCGGATTTTCAAAAAATCTGCGTTGATCCGCCCAATCCGCGTCATCTGCGTTCTATCGCGGTTCCAGCGTGAGCACGTCTCCGTCTACGTTTTCCCGCCCCCATGTCATGGGCAGGTATTCCACATTCCGATGGCGTTCGATCAGATCATCATAGTGCTTGCTGAGCACGTTGCCCGACTGGCCGGTGGTGTGGATGAAGAGGCTATTGTTCAGGTCGGACATGTCGATAATGTGACGCTGGCTGGGCACGTGGTACTGATTGTATAGGTCCGTCTGGCGCACGGGCGCCACGTCCACCGTGTAGCCGTCGCCGCCGTTTTCGATGCTGCGGTGGAAGATGGGCTTGAGCAGAGGCACTTCGCTGAAGGGGTTGTGGGGATACTGAGTGCGGTGAACGTCGCCCCAGCGCCACTTCTCCATGTTTTCCCCCATGCGCTCCGTCAGATCGTCCAGGGCCGCGTCCAGGGCTTCGCTGGCCGTGTCCGCGCAGGAGTCGATGGGCGTAGTGAGCACGTTGTCACACCAGTGGCCGTTGGCGTCTGGGTTGGCCGCAATCTCGGCCAGGAAGATGGAATGGGTGCGGCTGGCCATCTCGTCGTAGAGATCGCCGCGCAGGTCGTCCTCGAACAGGGCCCGGCCCAGCGCGGTGAACCAGGCCTGGTAGATGGCCGGCGCGGCCGCGTCCATGCTGGAGACGCCATCCCAAGCCCGTAAGATTTCCAGGGCCTGAGCCTGGCGTTCGTCGGCCGGCTCCACGGTCAGCAGATAGGGCAGCAGGTCCTGGGTCTGGGCGCTGGCCTGGTCGGCCTGGATCCGCTTGACGTCGTCCACGGAGATGGTTTCGCCGTTGCTGCTCAGCTCCTCGATCAGCTGGGAGATGCGTTCCTCCCGGTAGGGCGGCGCCCACGTGTTGGAGATGAGATAGGGATAGTCGTCGCCTACGACTTTGTTGTTGGCCGTGGCGATATAGCCCTTTTCGGGGTTGTACGTTCCCGGCAGCTCGTCGAAAGGGATCCAGCCGGCCCACTCGTATTCGCTGTTCCAGCCGGGGACGGGGAACATGCCGTTGTGGTCGGGATTGGCGCGGATAGGAATTTTGCCTGGAACCTGATAGCCAATGTTGCCTTCCTTGTCCGCGTAGATGAAGTTTTGGCTCGGCGCCACGTATTCTTTCAGCGCGTCCACGAACTCTTCGAAATTGCTGGCGTAGTTGACCCGGGCGAAAGCGTTGATGGTGGTGTCCCCCGGATCCAGGGAGACCCAGCGCAGGGCCACTGGCGTCGCGGTCTCGCTGACGTCGCTGATCAGGGGACCGTGGCGGGTGCTGCGGGCCGCCCAGCGGATAGGTTCGTCCTCGCCTTTGACGGTGATCAACTCCTCTACGATCTCCATGTCCACCCACTCGCCATCCACCTCATACTGGTTGGGGTTGGCCGGGTTGATGCGCTCGATATAGAGGTCCTGCACATCCGGCCCCACATTGGTCAGCGCCCAGGCGATATCCTCGTTGTGTCCGCTGGGCATGAGGGGGAGGCCGGGGAAGGTGACGCCGGTAATGTGTAGCTTATCGCCCTGGATCTCGGCCAGGTACCAGATGGAGGGGATGCGTGCGCCCAAGTGCATGTCGTTGGCCAGGATCGGCAGGCCGGTGTCGGTGCGCGAGCCGGCGATGACCCAGTTGTTGCTGCCCACGTCCAGACCTCGCAGTTGGAAATCCTCCTGCAGCATGGAATCCATCTTCAGCAGGCCATCGGCCGCGCTGGCTGAAAACTCGGACTCGTCCAGGATGGTGATCCCGTTTTCAGGATATGCGGGCAGGATCTCGGCCGCGCGCTCCGGCCCCAGGGCCAGGGTCAGGCGGGCGCGCAGGAGTTCCATGTCATAGTCGCCGCCCAGGTCCCAGGACATCATCTTGGCCCAGACCAGGGAATCAGTCACGGTCCACGGCTCCGGCTTGACGCCCAGGATCAGAAATTCAGGCGGCAGGGTGTGGCCCTCGTCGATCCAGGCGTTGACGCCGGCCGCATAGGCCGTGAACGCAGTCTGCACCTCAGGGTCCAGGACGGGCCACACCGTTTCCGCGGCCCGGTATGCACCCAGCGTGCGCAGGAACTTATCCGTGTCCAGGGTGGCCTCACCCAGGATCTCGCTGAGCCGCCCCGCGCCGATCCGACGTTGAAACTCCAGTTGCCACATGCGATCCTGGGCCTGGACGTAGCCCAGCGCGAAGAAGGCGTCCTTATCCGTGCTGGCGAAAATATGAGGGACGCCGTCCTTGTCCCGCACCACCTCCACCGGTCCATCCAGGCCACTGAGTTGCACGCTGCCGCTGGTTTTGGGTAGGCTGGTGCGCAGATAGAGCCAGCCGCCTAAAACGCCGACGACCAATAGGATGACCAGTGTGAGGAGAATTCGTCCGATCCATTTCATGGCGATGCTCGCTTAAGTTGTGTGGTGTTGTAAGGGTTCAGCGGCTATCAGTGGAACGCGGATTTTCACAGATAAAGCCAGATTCCCACGGATTTTTCAGAGAAAATCCGTGGGAATCCGTTTGAATCAGTGGGAATCCGCGTTCCACCGAAGTCTACCTGAAGAGATGTTGTGTTACCCCACCCGCTCCAGGAAGCGGGCGTCGTTCTCGTAAAAGTAGCGGATGTCGTCGATGCTGTACTTGTTCATGGCCTGGCGCTCGATGCCCATGCCGAAGGCGAAGCCGCTGAACTCGGCCGGGTCGTAGCCGCCGTTGCGCAGCACCACCGGATGCACCATACCCGCGCCCAGGATCTCCAGCCAGCCGGTGTATTTGCAGACCCGGCAGCCCTCGCCGCCGCAGAGGATGCAGTCTACATCCACTTCCACGCTCGGCTCTGTGAAGGGGAAGTAGGACTTGCGGAAACGGATCTTGCGCCCCTCGCCGTACATCTGGTTGGCGTAGTTGAGGAGCACGCCCTTGAGGTCGCTGAAGGTGACGTTGCGCCCCACCACCAGCCCCTCCACCTGGTAGAACATCATCTCCGAGCGCGCGGTCACATCCTCGTTGCGGTAGCACTTGCCGGGCAGGATGACCCGGATAGGCTCCGGCGCGTACTTGCGCATGGCGTGGATCTGGCCGGGGCTGGTGTGGGTGCGCAGGATCACATCCTCCGTGTCGGTGTAGAACGAGTCCTGCATCTCGCGCGCCGGGTGGCCAGGCGGGAAGTTGAGCAACTCGAAGTTGAGTTCGTCGGTCTCCACCTCCCGGGCGTCGAAGACCTCGAAGCCCATCTGGGTGAAGATGTCCACGATCTCGCGCAGGGCCACCGTGGTGGGGTGCAGCTTACCGATCTGCTGGGGGCGACCGGGCAGGGTGACGTCGATGCCCTCCGCGCTCAGGGCCTGCTCCATCTCGGCCAGAGCCACCCTTTCCTGACGCCCCCTGAGCGCAGCCTCCAGCGTCACCTTGATCTCGTTGGCGCGCTTGCCAAAGGCCGGGCGCTCCTCCCGTGGCAGTTGTCCCACCCCGCGCACGATGGCCGTCACCGCACCCTTGCGGCCGAGATAGGCCGCATGCCAGGCCTCGGTCTCCTCCAGCGTCTGGCAGCCATCCAGCGCCGCCGACGCGTCCTGATACAGTTGTTCAAGCTCTTGCAGCAAATTGCTCATGATATCCGCTCATCGTGTTCTGGTTTTTATTGCAAACTTTCTTGGAGGTTGGGCCAGCATTCCGGGATTCGGCCAGGCCATGTCCTGCTGCGGTGCATCTTGTGGCCGAATTCCGGAATGACAGTCACCTTGTCATTCCATCATCCCAAATAATTTCCCCAAACAACGTCTCCCCCCGCAACTCATCCAGCCGCACCGACGTGATCCGGTTCTGGAGATCCATGCCCGCGGGCGCGACCGCCATGACCCGCAGATAGTTGTCGGTCAGCCCGCTCCACAGCCGGCCGCCGTCGCCATTGCCGTTTCCACCGATGAGCGGCTGGCCCTCCCCTTCCCAGAGGACGGGGCGGACCTGGCCCAGGAAACGCCGGCGCTCGGCCTGGCCGGTGCGGGCCACCAGCGCGTGCATACGCCGGGATCGCGCTTTCTTCACCGCCTTGCTCACCTGGCCGTCGAAGCGGGCCGCGGCCGTGCCCTCCCGCGGGCTGAAGGGGAAGATGTGCGCGTGGGCGAAGCGCATCTCCTCCACAAAGGCCAGCCCTTCCTCGAAGTCGGCGTCGCTCTCGCCGGGAAAGCCGACGATGATGTCGCTGGTCACGATCAGGCTCGGGATGGCGGACCGGGCCTCCACCACCAGTTGGCGAAAGCTCGCGGTGGTGCAGCGACGGGCCATGTGACGCAACTGTTTGTCCGTCCCCGCCTGCAAGGGCAGGTGCAGGTGCGGGCAGAGCCGGTCCGGCCATCGGGCCCACAGGTCGAAAAAGCCGTCGGCCAGCTCCCACGGCTCCAGGCTGCTCAGGCGCAGGCGGGCGATGCCGGTCTGCTCCAGGATGGCCGCGGTCAACTGCTTGAGATCGGTCCGCTGATCCGGGGGCAGGTCACGGCCATAGCTGCCCATGTGTACGCCGGTGAGCACCGCTTCCTGAACGCCTTCCTGGGCCAGCGTCTGAATTTCATCCACGATCTCGGCCAAACCGCGACTGCGTCCCCGCCCTCGGGCCACGGTGACGATGCAGAACGTGCACTTGTTGTCGCAGCCATCCTGGACCTTGATGAAGGCCCGGGTGCGGCTGGCGCGACCCGTCGTTTCCCCGGCCACGGGCTGGAAGGGCGTTCCGTCCGGCTGCATGCGGGCCAGGTCATCGGGGTCGTCCAGCTCCGCGCTCCACGGCTCCAGCAGGGTGTGGAGCAGGTCCTTCTGGCTATTATCGGTCACCAAGGCCACGCCTGGCAATTCGGCGGCCTGCCGGGGTTGCAGTGTGGCCCAGCAGCCGGTCAGCGCGATGCGCGCGTCCGGGTTAGCGCGGTGAAACTGGCGCACCCGCTGGCGACTCTTGCGTCCGGCCTCCGCGGTCACCGCGCAGCTGTTGAAAACGATGACCTGGGCCTCTTCAGGCGCGTTCACGGTCATGTGGCCGGCCGCGCGCAGCCGCCCCGCCAGAGTCTCCACCTCGCTGTAGTTCAGTCGACAGCCGATCTGGTCCAGGTAAATACGCATAGCTTGGCAGTATAGCATAAAGAATTAGGCGGGGGGAAACGGGATGGCGATAACTGGAGTGTTAGCTGAAAGCAGTGGACTGACTTCGCTCTTTATTGTCAGCGCTGTGCTCATTGGACTAACAGATCTCCGCTTTCTATTCATTCGAGCGCTATGGGTCCGTTTGCCTTCTTCAGATAGCCGGCTATAGCTTCAAGTCGGGCGGCGCAACATGAATATTGTCCGTACAGTCGCCCTCTGTCACCCCCTCACCCTGTCACTCCTCATCTCCTCATCAACCCCCCGCCATCCCCACCAACCCAGAGCGCGCCGAACGGATCCATGAGCAGTGTGCTGATGGTGAGCGAGGGCAAGCCGCTCTGGCGGGTCCAGGCTTTGCCGTCAAAATAATAGAGGCCGTCGCCCTGGGTTCCCATCCAGATCTTATCCCCGCGGGCGACCAGGCTGGCCACGGCCACGGCCGGCGCGCCTTCCACCGGTATGACCACATTGTCGGCGAAGCGGGTCAGTCCTAACTCGCTGCCTACCAAGATGGAGCCGTCGCCGGCTTGGGCCAGCGCGGTGACCGTGTCGCTCAGTAGGCCGGCGTGGTCCATGGTGTAGACCCGAAGCTGGTTGTTGGCGTACTGATAGAGACCACCGTTGCTGGTCCCGATCCAGATCGAATTGTCATCGGCCGCCAGCAGCGCGGTGATGTTGTCGCTGGGCAGGCCATTCTCCCGGGTCAGGTTGAAGAAGCTCTCCCCATTCCAGATGCTCAGGCCGTTGCGGGTCCCGATCCAGGTGCGACGTTGGCGGTCGGAGGCCAGCGCCTGCACCCGATCGTCAGGTAGACCGTCGGCGCTGGTGTAGCGGGTCCACCGGCCGTCATCCAGATAGGCCAGGCCGTCGTCACCCCCCAGCCACAGGCCGCGGACAGACCCCGGTGCGATGGCGCGCACATCCGTCAGCGGTATCTTGTTCGACCCTGTGGGATAGAGGCGCATGACCCCAGGGTTGGAAGGGCTGAACTGCTGCGCGCCATGCTCCGTCGCCACCCAGATGAACCCTTCCTTGTCCAGGGCGAGGCTACGGATTCGGTTGCCCAGCAGCAACTCGCCGGGCGCGGTGTAGGATCGCCAGGCATCGCCGTCGAAGCGGGAAACGCCGCGGCCGGCTGTGGCGTAGTAGACTTGCTCGTCGCTCCCCTCCAGGCTCCCCACGAAGAGGCTGGTCACAGGGCCGGCGGCCATGCCTGGCTCCTGGCGGTGGATTTCGGTGCAGCGTTCGGCCACCGGATCGAAACGGCAGATGGCCGCGTTGGCGTCGGCCAGCCAGACCGAGCCGTCCGCGGCCACATCCAGGCCGGCCAGGGGCGCGCTGGGGAACGCCAAATCCTCGCCGCCCAGGTTGGCGGCGTCATAGACCGTCCACTCGTCCCCGTCCACCCGATAGAGCTTGCGACCGCCCGCGATCCAGACAGCGCCGTTGTCGTCTGCAGCCAGCCCCGTCAGTTGGGCCAGTTCTAAGGGGCTGTTGGCTGCGTTGTAGAGTTGCGCTGTTCCATCCGGCAAGCCGCCGTTTTCCAGAACCGACAGCCCCGCGCCCGAGGAAACCCAGATGCGCTCCCGGTCGCCGATGACGGCCACATCGCGGACGATGTCCGCGCCCAGGCCGTTGTTGCGGTCGAGGTGGGTCCACGAATTGGCGGACACGTCGAAGATATCCAGGCCGTGGCGCTGGTAGCCGATGACTAGGAAGCCGTTATCGACGTCGCAGAATAAGGTGGAGACGTCGTCGAAGCTGATGGCGCTGTTGCCGGTGTTGAGCGCGTTCCAGCGTCCCGTGCGCGTGTCAAAGATCTGCAACCCCGCGTCGCCGCCAAAGACTACGCCCAGGCCGGGCAGAGGACAGATTGTGACCGCGTTGAACTGGTTGCTGGCCAGCCCGTCCAGGGGCGTGAACTTGACGAAGCCGTCGTTTTCCTGGCTCCAGACCGTGACGCCGCCATCGGTGGCCGCCCACAGGTTGTCGTTGGAGAGCGTAACCCGGTTGACGATATTGGCGTTGGCCAGGAGCAGTGATCCCAGCGCTGCGGCTTCTTCCGCTGAGGGGGTGGGCAGAGCCGCGCCCGCGGGGATGGCCGTGACCGTCGGCGGCGCGGTGGGCAGGGGCGTGAGCGCCTCAGTGGCCGTGGCTGGGGGCGTCGATGGTGTGGGCGTCGCCTCCGATGACGGAGTCATGCCGGCCGCGAGTGCAGGGCCGGTCGCGGTGGAGACCACGGTAACGATTTCAGTGACAGTCGTGGGAGGAGTAGCGGCCGCTGTCAGCAAATGCACCGAGTCCAGGGTCTCCTGATAGGCGGCTTCGGTCTCCGTGCGCCACCGTTCCTCCGGGGCCACACCCACCATGACGAAGAGAGTGTCCGGCGCCGGCTGGGCCATGACGATGCGTCCGGCAAAACGGTTCGCCTCATCCCGGCTGAGCAGGTCCACGGCCAGGGCCGGCGCGCCATCCACCGTGAGCGGGACCGGCTCAGTCGCGTCGAAGTCGTCTTCCTGGGAAAAGTAGGTCACGAAGCTGTCCAGGATCGCGCCCAACTCCGGCGGATCGGGGACCCGGTCCGCGCCCACGAACTGGGCCGGCGTCCCGCCGCTGAGGAGCAGGACCGGAGCCAGCCCGCCGTCCGTCGCCTGGCCGGTCAGGGTGGCGGAGACGTCGGTCTTGGTCAGGTTGAAGCCGGGCAAGGGGCGGAAGGCGAAGCCGCCCCGAGGCAGTTCCTCTTCCGGCGTCGCCGGCGTGGCCTCCTGGGCCGTCTCCAGGACAGCGGAAGTCGCGGGCGCGCTAGGCGTGACGGCCATGCGCGGAACCACAGATGCGGTCGCGGGGATGGATTGGGCCGTGGGCGGCGGGCTGGAGAGGACGAACCAGACCGCGAAGACCAGCGCGGCCATCAACCCCAGGAGCACCAGGGAGGAGACCAGGCGAAATGCGTTGGATGACGGTTGGTTCGATTTCCCTGAGCGTGGCGGCACGGAGAAGCGCTCCTTGGCTGCGGTGGCGCGGGATAACTGGATGGATGAATTGTATCATTGGCCGCAAGGTGAGCAAAGATCAGGGGAGGAGCTTCCGCGTAACGTCCCCGGCACTGCCCGGATGCACTCCGGCAAACGACGAAATTTATAGGCAGTGCCGGGGACGTTAATCAGCTACTTCCTCCCAGGCCTCTATGATCTGGCGGTGGACCGGGATCTGGGTCAGGAAGCGGCGGTGGCTGGCCGCGTCGGTGATGCGCGCGGCCTTGGCCATCAGTTTTTCGTAGGCGCGTTCCAGGAGCGACCGGGCCCGGGGATCGCCGGTCGCGTCGAACGCCCGGTAACAGGTGAACGCGATCTGCATGGGTTCGTCTACGCCATGGATCCCCTCCCGTTCGCTCCATTCGACAACCTTCGTCGCCCACTGCAAGGCCTCGTCCAGATCACCTGTGGCCAGGGCCACCGCGGCCAGCCCCGCCTCGGCTTCCATGGCCATCGGATCCCGATCCATGGCTCGCCAGCCGTCCCTGGACTTCCGGAAAGCATTGGCGGCCAGGGAGTGTACGCCCTGCTCCAGCCAGACGTAGCCCAGATGGAGCCAGGCGTAACTTTCGGGATCGGCCGTCCCATACTCCTGGGCCAGTGCTAACGCCCGGCGCCCACAGGCTTCGGCCTTTTCCAGACGTCCTAACTTGCGATTCACCGTACACAGGTTGTGATAGGCGTGGCTTTCCTGGTAAGGATCCTGGAGTTCATGGCTGAGATCCCGGGAGCGTTCATGATAGCCGAGTGCGCCCTTCAGATCGCCCAACGCGCCGTGGACGAAACCCATGGCGTTAATGACGCGCGCCTCCAGGGGGCGGTTGCCCATGGCTTCGATCAGATGCAGGGCTTGGGCCAGATAGCGTTCGCCTGCCGAATAGTCGCCATGGGTGATCTTGATGACGCCCAGATAGAGAAGCGCAGCCTGCTCTTCGCTGCGATTGCCCAGCGCTTGCTGGATCGCCAGGGCCTCGCGCAATGCGGCCTCGCCCGCCTCATGTTCGCCGACGTGCATCAAGGCCCCGCCCAGGTAGCGGAACGCCAAGCCTGCCATGTCCAGATGTCCACTCCTCTGGCCCATGTCCGCCGCGCGCCGTAACGGATCTAGGGCCTGGGGCGCCTCTCCGTATTGGATCAGGGTGCGTCCCATCAGCAGAAGCCCCCACGCCTCCATCCGCTCGTCACCCAGGGCGCGGGCCAGGGTCACCACTTCCTCCGCCCCTTGGAACGCCTTATCGAAACGGGCGAGGCGGATGCGGGCGTGGGTCAGTTCAGCCAGCAGATGGAGGCGAAAGCGCGTCAAAGCGTCCTGATCCAGGTCCCACTTTTTGTTCGACGCCATGACCTCCACCGCGCGCAGCGTCTCGGCAAAGACCGCTCCGGCTTCGGTGAACGCGCCGTTCAACCTGTAATAGCCGGCCAGGGCGGGCAGGCTGGCGTCCAGGTCCGCCAGCTTACCATGGGCCACGGCGACGCGCCACGCCTCCCGGATGTTGTCCACGTCCTGGTGGAGCGCTTCGTCTGTCCAGACTCCGTCATATTCGCTCAACCAGCCCAGAAAGTAATGGCTGTGGCGCAGGGAGATGGCGTCGGCCTCCCCACTTTTGCCCAGTTTGACGGCGGCGAACTGGGCCAGCAACGGGTGCATGTCATAGCGGCCCGGCCCGGCGCTTCGCAGCAGCGATTTGTAACGCAACTGGGTGAGGATGAGAAACGAGGCCCCGGCCACCTGCTGCGCGGCCCGACTGCTGACGCCCCCCCGGAAGACCGACAACCGCCCCAGCGCGCGCTGCTCGCCCGGGGTGAGCAGACGCCATGACGAGGCGAAGATGGCCTTCATGCTGCGGTGCTGGGAGGGCGTATCCCGGTCCTGGGTGGTCAGCAGACTCAGGTCCTGCTCCAGCGCCGCGGCCACGCCTTCGGGCCCCAGGTCCTGGAGCCAGGTGGTGGCCAGCTCGATGCCCAGGGGCATCCCCTCCGTCAGTTCACAGATGCGCACCACGCTGGCCACGTTGTCCGGCGTCAATTTGAAATGTTTGCTCCGCCGGTAGGCTCGTTCACAGAAGAGGCGGACGGCCGGATATTGACCGGCGCGATCCAGTTGATCGGGCAGCGGCGCAGGCAGCCCCCGCAGGCGGAAGAGATCCTCCCCCTGCACGTTCAACTGCTCCCGGCTGGTGACCAGGAGCGTCACACCCGGCGCGCGGTGAAGAATGGCGAGAATCAGATCGATGACCGCGTCTCCCCCCGCCGCGTCCGGCTCCGGGGACGTGAGGAGGTGCTCCAGGTTGTCCAGGATCAGGAGCATGCGGCGGTTCCGCAACGTCCTCAGCAGCAGATCGCGGGGGGCGACATCGCCTTCGGCGAAGGTGAGCCCGATGGCTTCGACCAGGGCCGCCGGCAACTCTTGGGGAAGCTTATGTCCGGCCAGGGCCACGAAATAGGCGCCATGGTCGAAGAGATGACGGTTCTGGCGCGCCGTCTCCACCGCCAGGCGGGTCTTGCCGATGCCGCCCGGCCCCGTCAGGGTAATCAGGCGAGCGTCGCCCGCTTCCAGCCGTTGCCGGAGTTGGGCCAGCTCTGCTTCGCGTCCGAAGAAAGGGGTCAGGCTTTCGGGCAGGTTGTGCTGGCGAGCGGCGTCCATGCCCGGCGCTGGTTGGCGCGGATCGTCGGACGGGTGCGGGGGCGCATCCAACTTCCCGGCGCGGATCTGCTCGTGGAGCATGACCGTGTCCGGCTCCGGCTCCACGCCCAACTCCTCCGTCAACACCGTGGCGCAGGATTGGTAGACGGCCAACGCGGCCGTACGGCGTCCCTGATAACAGAGTAGGCGCATCAATTGACGGTAGGCGTCTTAGTGGAAAGCGTCGAGTTCGATCTGGCGTCGGGCGTAGCCAGCGGCGATGCTGTACTCCCCCATCCGCTCGAAGGTCCGGATCAGACGGTCGAACAACTCCATGGCCTGAATGCGCAGCCGCTCCCGCTGCACCGCCATCCACTCATCGAACACCAGACAGTCGGCCAGGTGGAACCCGGCCAGAAAGTCGCCCTGGTACAGGTCTGCGGCCCGGGCCATGCGTTGGCGGCAGTCGGGGCACGCATTCAGGTCGCCGTGATCATGGGCGGCGCAGGCGTCAAGCAACGTCTGAAATTCGGCCACATCCAGCCACAGCCCATTGTCCGGATCGATCCACACCTCGTGGCGGTCGCTCAGGAGGGGAGAGGGCGCACCGTCGTCGCGCGCCAACTGTTTTCGCAGGCGGTTCAGGGTGACGCGTAGGTTGTTGCGCGCGTTGGACAGGGGCAACTCCGGCCAGAGCAGGCCCAGCAGGCTGTCCCGGCTGTGGGGCCGATGCTTCTCCACGGCCAGGTAGGCCAGAAGGGCGCGCGCCTTGAGCCCGCGCAGGGTTAGGGGCTCGTCACCGGCGGTTACGGCGCGCCATCCGCCAAGCAGAAAGAGTTTTGGCTGCGTCATCTAGCGATAGCTCCCTGGAAACGCGTGTAATGCTCCGTTAATGGCGTCCCATTATACTGTGAATCGCGTAGGGAGTCGATGCGTGCAAACCCGGTCCGGCGGATGGTTGCTGAGATCGCACAGCCCCAGGGCGGGAGCGAAACCATGATCGACCCCAAAGACGGGGCGTCACCCTATCGATCGTTCGTGCTGCGCCTGTGGCCAGCGAGCCGTAGCGGCCAGGCCTGGCGGATCACCCTCCAGGAAATTGGACGGGAGGAGCCGCGCCATCACTTCCCTGATCTGGATGCGCTCTTCAGTCACCTGATCGCCCTCACTCAAGTGGGCGGATCGTCTGCCGAAGGCGGATCCGATCAGGCGTGAATTGAGCACGATGTCCTGTCCTGAACAACCTATCGACAACAAGGAGAATGGCATGAAAGGGTTCAAGCATCCTAGACGATTTGGATTGATCTTGCTGTTATTGACGCTTGTGCTGGCGGCCTGTAGCGCGAGCCAGTCAGAAGCGCCCGCCCAGGTGGGAGACCAGGCGCTACAGGCGGTGGCGATCCTGCGTACGAACGGCGGGGAGGCGTCTTCAGCCGCGGCTGAGGACGCAGACGATTCGGAAGAGGCCGACGGCGGCATGAGCAAGAAGGAGGCGCGCTTCGACTGGTTCTGGCGTCAGCGAGCCTATCCCCTGACGACAGTCCCGTTTATGGCCAGCAACCGGGCCCTGGAGCAGACGATGCGCATGCGCGCCGCCGCCCAGAACGCGCCCTGGCAGAGCCTCGGCCCGGCCCCGCTGCTGGAGGAGTACCAGAACGACGATCCCCAGACCGGGGATGAAGTGCGCACCACGGCCAGCGGGCGCGTGACCAGCGTCGCCTTCGATCCGAGCACCCCCAACACCCTCTATGTGGCGACCGCCGGCGGCGGCGTCTGGAAGAGCGTGGACAAGGGCGCGAATTTCACATCGATCACATCGAGCCGGCCGGAGTTCGCCTACGCATCCGTGACCGTGGACCCCAACAATTCGAACGTCATCTACGCAGGGACGGGCGACCTGACCGGCTATTATGGCAACGGCGTGCTCAAATCCAGCGACGGCGGGGCTACCTGGACGCTCTACGGGGCGAACGAGTTTGGCGCCAACGCGGTCATGCAGGTGATCGTCGATCCCACCAACAGCAACCGGCTCTACGCGGCAACCGCCTGGGCGTCCCAAACTCCATCCAGGGAGGCTCCGCCCAACAAGGGCGTCTTCCGCTCGAATGACGGCGGCGTCACCTGGCAGCGGGTGCTGGAGTGCAATCCGTGCAACACGGGCTTCACCGATCTGCTCATAGATCCCGGCAACCCCCAAACCCTCTACGCGGGCAACGCCGGCGTGGGCGTCTTCAAGAGCGTCAACGGCGGCGACTCCTGGGCCCCGCTCCCTGACTTCAGCGCCAAAGTGGGACGTCAGAATTATTCGCGCCTGGAGATGGCCATCGGCGCCGGCGCGGGGTCGAGCACGCTCTACGCCGGCATCGACGGCAACCGCAATGTGAACGGCAACCTCGTCCCCTGGGGCTTCGTCTACCGGAGCGTCGATGGCGGTCAGACCTGGCAGATGCTGGACCCGAACAGCACGCCCAACTACTGCGACACTCAGTGCTGGTACAACAATGTCATCGCCATCAACCCCGCCAATCCGAATGAGGTATTCCTGGGCGGGGTGGACATTTTCCGCACCACCAACGGCGGCCAAAACTGGACGAACATCCGCCAGGGCGTGCATGTGGATCAGCACGCCGCGGCCTTCGATCCGACGGACGCCGGCGCGGTCTGGGTGGGCAATGACGGCGGTCTCTTC
This sequence comes from Chloroflexota bacterium, assembly GCA_024277175.1. GTDB lineage: Bacteria > Chloroflexota > Anaerolineae > Caldilineales > Caldilineaceae > JAJRVT01. Next base: position 15,101 of record JAJRVT010000427.1, read on the forward strand.
CGCTTCAAGGACGGCCAGTGGCAGGCGTTCAACACCGGGATCACTTCGCTTCAGTTCACCGGTCTGGGCGTCCATCCCACCAACCCCAATCTGGCCGTGGGCGGCATGCAGGATAACTCCCACGCCATCTTCGACGGGACTGACTGGAAGGGGTTCTCGCTCGCCGATGGCAACAAGGCCGAGTTCGATCCCTTTGATCCCAGCATCATCTACCACGGCGATCAGCAGATTTCCTTCAGCGCCAACCAGGGGAGCACAGTCGAGGAGATGCGCCAGAACGCCCAGGAGCGGCTGAACGGGGTCGATTTCAACGACAACTCCCAATTCTACATTCCCTTCGAGGTCGACCCCAACAGCGAGGGCGCGCTCTATCTGGGCACGGACAAGATCTATCGCACGGCGAATCGGGGCGTACAGTGGACCGCCATCAGCCAGGTGCTGGAGGATCAAAGCAGTGTGCAGTCCATCGGCGTTTCATCCAGCGACGCCAACACGATCTACGCCGGCACGACCGGCGGGCTGATCTTCAAAGGAAGTCGAGACCCCAACGGCCAGTGGACCTGGGCCAATCTGATCAACGCCCCCTTGCCCAACCGCTTCCTGTCCGACATCGCCGTTCATCCCACCAACGCCAACATCGTCTATCTGGCCTACAACGGCTTCAGCGCCAACACACCGGCCCGGCCCGGGCACGTCTTCAAGAGCGAGAATGGCGGCGTAACCTGGACCCGTGTCGACGGTGCGGGCGCGAGCGCGTTCCCGGACGTCCCCGCGCTGACCATTCTCATGGATCCTGATAATCCCGCCAACCTCTACGTGGGCACGGACATCGGCGTCTTCCGCTCCACCGACGGCGGCGCGTCCTGGGCTCCGTACAGCGAGGGTCTGCCGCCCGTGCCGGTGACGGACCTGCAATACACGCAGAGCAACAAGCTCCTGTGGGCAGCCACCTATGGGCGCAGCATCTATCGCACCTCGCTCGCGGCAGGACCTCCCCCGCCTACGCCCACGGACGGACCCACGCCCACGCCAACCATGACGCCTCCGAACACGCCCACGCCAACTATGACGCCCACCGCACCGTCCGCCGGCGTCAGGCCGGGCGGGTGGGTGGGTGACGTCGTGGGCTTCCAGGTGGCCAGCAACCAGATGCAACTCTTCAACTTCCGCGTCGAAATCGACTTCGGGAACTGCACCCAACCCGTGCAGTTCAACGGCCCGGTCACCATCGACGGCGGCGGGAACTTCTCCTTCACCGTCGACGATCGCAACAGTAGTTGGCGCGCGACCGGACAGCTCGGCAACCAGAGCGCCAGCGGCTCGGCCACCTTCAACAACGTGGCGCCCGGCACTTCCATGTGCGGCGCTCCCTTCACGGAAACCATGGAGTGGACCGCGAATTGGTCCGCGTCCGCGCCGGACCCGACGCCTACGCCCATTCCGCCCGCACCCACGGCCACGCCCATGCCGGTGAGCGCAGATGGCATCAACGGGCAGGTGCGCTTCAACGGCCAGGGGCTGCCGGGCGTCGAGCTGGGCCTCTTCATCTGCCCGACGGATGACAACGCCCCCTGCAACCCGGAGGAGGACGCGCCCTTCGACGCCACGATGACCGACGCCGGCGGCTTCTACGACTTCACGGACGAACCTGCGCTGGGGGCGGATGAGGAGTATTTCGTCTTCTACCTGAACGATGAAAGCGGCGGCAACCCGGCCAACGACATCTATCTCTATCGCTGGTTCGGCGAGTCGATCCCCGGCTATGCCGGCGGCAGCCGCAGCGGCGGCGACTTCGAGATCGGCGAGGTGCGCCTGCTTGCGCCGAGCGATAACGTCACAGCCGCCCTGCCCCTCACCTTCGAGTGGACGCCGCGGCCGGCCGCGCCCGGCGAACGCTACGCCTGGCAGTTGTTGGACCTGAACACGGGCGCAAACGTCTGCGAGAGCGCGCCGGCGACCACGACCAGTTTCATCCTGGATCAGGCGTTCTTCGACGCCAACTGTGGGGACGTCACAAACGGAACCGAATACGGCTGGCTCGTCTGGGCCATCGACGGCGCGGACTTCGACACAGCCCGCGGCTTCGGAGACTCCTACTACGTGGGCATGCTGACCTTCGGGGACGGCCAGGTGCGGGTCTTCATGCCGGTTGTGCGTCGATAGGATAGAACGCAGACCAGGCAGGCTCCGTTGGAACGCGGATTGACGCTGTTCACGAAGTGGGCGCAAAGCGCCATTCAAACGAATTTTCACGGATTTTTTCTGAAAAAATCCGTGAAAATTCGGCTTCATCCGATAAAATCCGCGTTCCATCGGCGCTCGCTGAATAGATACGTCTTGAGAAAGGACAACGATATGTACAGTCACAGTCATGCTACACGTCACGCCAAAGCTGGACACAGTTCGCATTCCAGAATGAGGATAGGGGTGTGGAGATCACTACTCTCTCTATTCTTTGTTCTCACATTGTTCTTGCCAGCCTCGATGCCCGCGCTGGCCGAGTTGGCGGGCGGCGACGCTCTTCAGCAGAGCAGCGAATCGGGTTTGACCCTTGATCTGGATTCCCTGGAATTCGTTGCGTTTGATGACACGCCGCCCGATCCTCAAGCCTTCACACTTAGCAGCAGCGATGAGTCGACTATCGACTGGGAGGCGTCTGTTTTCACCGATGATGGCGAAGGGTGGCTGACGCTCAGTGCTGAATCGGGTCAGGTCTCTGATACGCCGGTTATAGTTGATGTAGGCGTGGACCCCACCGGATTAGTCGAGGGTCTCTACTTTGCCAGCATCTATGTTGAGGATGTCAATGCATTGTTCGAATTGGAAATCTCTGTCGTCCTGGAAATTGGCAATATGGACGAGCCGATTCTGACCGTCGATCCCTATCGCTTGACCTTTCAGGTTGCCGAGGGCGGCGCCAATCCGGCCGGGCAGAGCTTCATGGTGAGCAATGAGGGTTCGGTCGCGTTTGACTACACCGTAATCCCGCTGGACGATTGGGTCCAGGTCGATTCGGAATCTGGTAGCGCCACCCAAGACGCACCAGGCACGGTCAACGTAACCGTCGATGCCAGCGGGTTCACCAGCGGTGTTTACTCGACCGAAATCGACATTGTTGATACTGAAACGTACTACTATGAAACGATCCTGATTGACCTGATTGTCACCGGAGACGCCGCGCTGCAGGCTTCGCCCGCGTCAATGAATTTTACGGTCGTCGAGGGCCAGAACTCAAGCGAAACCCAGACTTTGACCGTCACCAATGGCGGCGCGGGTGATCTTGAGTGGTATGCCTACAATGATCAGGCCTGGCTTGTGCTCGAGTATAGCGAGGATGACGACAGTCAGTTGACGGTCGGACTCTTCAGCGAATGGCTGGATGCCGGCGTCTACACGGACACTATCTACTTTGAAAGCAACGGTGGCTTTAAGGAGATCCCGGTGACGCTCTCGGTCCAGAGTGCGGCTCAAGCCAATATGACGCAGCCGGCGCCCAACCTGGCAATTACCGATTTTCGCATCGAACCGGCCAACCCGACGGCCGGCGCGCCGGCTGTATTTGTCGCCACGATTACCAACAACGGGGCCATCGCGACCACGAATGCGGGATTCTATGTTGACCTCTTTTTCAATCCTAGCCAGCAGCCCCGGGGAGGCGTCGATTGGTATGCGATTGACAGCTCGCTGAATCCAAAACAGGGCATCGAGTGGGGCGTCTTTACCGGCTCGTTGGCGCCAGGGCAGTCCATAACTATGCGCTCAGATGGGGCTAATGGCGCGTTGGCGCCGGATGATCAATACACCAATTACGATGGAAATTTCCCCGCCAACGTGACTGATGTTGTACTCTACGTGGATAGCTGGGAGCAGAACGGTTCTCCGAACGGCGCTCTGCTGGAGAGCAATGAGGCCGATAATCTGGCCAAGATCACCATCAATGGCGGCGCGCCGCCGGCCCCGCCAACCGGAAACTTGGAGATCTTTGGACTTGAGGTGACGCAAGCCATTCAGGACCTAAAGAACAGCGTGCCGCTGGTCAGCAACAAGCAGACCTACGTGCGCGCCCATGTGCGCAGCCTGGGGACGGCCATCCCCGGTGTGCAGGCGCGCTTGATTGGCACGCGTAACGGGCAAGCGTTGCCCGGCTCGCCATTGACGCCCGTCAATGATCCGTTGGCCATTACCGTGCTGCCCACCCCCAACCGGGCCGTCAAGAACGAGTCGTTCCTCTTCAAACTGCCCGCAACGTGGATCGGCGACGGCAACCTTACGTTGGAATTTCAAGGATCCAACCAGCAGTTCCAATGCGCCGAGCTTGGCGAAGACGCGGCAGCTCGGGACTGTAAGGTGACGGTCACGTTCGAAAGCGTGCCCAATATCCCGCTTCGCTACTATGACATTCAGTGGACCGATGCGCAGGGAACGCATTCACTGACGCAGGGGGTTCAGGATCGCAACACGCGCGCGCTGATGGCCCAGTTCCCGGTGTCCGGTATCAATTTCCAGCCCACACAACCGCTGCGCGTCACCGGTAATCCGACCTCTGCCGGCGGGACATCCACCTTCTTGGAGCGTGTGCTGGATCAGATCAATGTGCTGCATCGGCAGGACCCGTCCTATGTTTACTACTATGGACTTGCTGCCGACACGGCTGGCAACGGTTGGGGCTATACGCCCCGTGACACCGATTATGGATTCTTTACTGGAGACGGTAGTGCTGAATTCCCGGGCATTACCGTGCATGAGTTGGCGCACATGCATGGACGCCAACATACGAATTGCTCAGGTGCGGAAGCAGCGCCGGATGGGAATTATCCTCACCCTGGCGGGCGCATCAGCACCCAAACTGAGACGCTGAACCCGGACACCTTTTTCGGTTTCAACATCTATACGCAGCAAATCTACCCACCCACCGTTGGTGACGTGTTGAGCTATTGTCCGCAGACATGGGTGTCGGGTTATAACTACAAACTGATTCTGGACGCGATCAAGCGCCGGCAGAAGGCTTGGGATGACAGGCAGAACAATCCGCTCTTCCAAGCCGCCGCGCTGGATGAACCCCAAGATGTGCTGATTGTCCATGGCGCTGTCGGTGATGACGACAACGTGACGATTGGCGGCGTTGTCTCGACAGAGGCCCCGGCAACGCTGGGTCTGCCAGAACCAGGCGATTACGTCCTGCAAGTACAGGACGCTGTTGGCGCAGCGATCGCGAGTTATCCCTTCGCAACGGGCCGGGCCATGAATCAGAATGAGGTGTTCAACGTGGCCGTCCCGCGTACAGACAATATCCGGCGCGTCGTGGTGCTAAAGGATGGCGTTGTACTGGACCAGGTGGCGGCGTCGGCCAATGCGCCTGAGATCACGCTCAACAGCCCCAATGGTGGTGAAACCTTTGGACGCACATCGATCCAGGTCGATTGGACGGCCAGCGACGCCGACGGGGATGACCTGACCGTCAATATCGAGTATAGCACCGACGACGGCGCGACCTGGTCAGTCATCAGTACGGACCTCACCGGCAATAGCGCTGAACTGGATCTGAGCAAAGTTGCCGGGTCGGACCAAGCCCGTCTGCGGGTGCGGGCCTCGGATGGGTTCAATGGCGCAACGGATCAAAGCGATGGGTCATTTAGCGTACCCAACGCCGCGCCCGATGCCACCATCGCAACCGCGAGCGGACAGCGTTTCGTCCGCAATCAGGCGATCGTCCTGGATGGCAGCGGCGTCGACCTGGAAGATGGAGCGATAACTGGCTCCGGCCTGACCTGGCGGTCGACGCGTAATGGTCAACTGGGCAATGGAGAGCGCCTCGAACTCGACGCCTTCATGCTCAAAGAAGGCAAGCACACCATCACGCTTTCGGCCCGCGATAGCGCCGGCGCCACCGCTGTGGCCAGCATCAATCTGATCGTCACGCGCAACCCGGTGGTGATTCCCGCCGTTCTCAACCTGTATCCAGCCGAGGTGGGGGCGGTCGTGGAGTTCGACGCCACGAATAAGACCGTTACTGAGAACGTGCGCGTAGCCAATGATGGTGACAGCAATCTGCAGTGGACCGCCGTCGCGCAGGACGATTGGGTGAAGATCGATAAGTCGAACGGCGCCGCGCCTGAGGATGTCAAGGTGACCGTCGATGCCACAGGCTTTGAGCCGGGCTACTACGCCAGTGCAGTGGTGTTCAAGAATAGTCGTACGGATGAGGAGACGACGCTGACGGTGAAGTTGTTGGTGAATAAAGCGGCCAGCGATCCCGGCGGCCACGGTACAACCATCTTCCTGCCATTGATCACCCGGTAGGTATTTGTTCAGCCAGGCTTCGGGGGAACGCGGATTCCCGCGTTCTATCCCCCTACCGCTCCGCGGCCAACTGATCCAGATCCTGCTCCCAGATGGTGCGGTAGACGGTCACGCCCAGCCGCTCGGCCTGGGCGTGCATGGCGTGATAGTCGGCCTGGGGCGCGCAGATCAGGACCAGCGCGTTGGAGCCGCGACGGTACGCGCCGTGGAGCTGCCAGAGGACGTCCTCGTTCAGGTGGGGCGTGACCAGGATCAGGGTCGTTCCCCAAGCCAGGTCCGCGAGCCTGGGCGGCAGCCACGCGGCCAGGGTCGCGTCCGATGTGTCCAGCTCCACCCGGGCCAGCAGGCTGAGGATGTTCATCAACTGCCCCTGGCCGTGGTGGACGGGAACGGGTGATGCCGTGGCCTCGGCCAGGGGATCGTGACCGTTGCAGATCAGGCCCACGGGCTGGCGCTGGTCGACCACGTAGCTGGCCAGCGAGGCCGCGACCGTGATGGCCCACTCGCTGTAGCCGATGATCCCCCGACCCACTGGCTCATAGCCGGCCCGGTTCAGGTCCAGGGCGATGGTCACATCCAGGGCGATGGCCGGCTGGAATTTCTTGACCAGCAGCGAGTCCTCGTGTGCGCTGGCCTTCCAGTGGACGTAGCGCAGGCTGTCGCCGGTCACGTAGTCGCGCACGCCTGCCATGCGCGCCGGGTCCTCGAAGAGACGTTGGCGGCTGGGCAACGCGCCAAAGGGAGAGCGGCTGGGCAGGCCCAGCTTCTCCAGGGGCAGCACCTGGGGATAGACGGTCACGTGCCGGCCGCCCAACTCCTCCCAGTTCACCGTGGAAAAGCCGAAGAGATCGCCGGCCCGCAGTTGCAGGGGACCCAGCGGATAGTAGCCCCGCCGCTTGCAGTAGAGTTGATAGTCGTAGACAGCCTGGGTGTGGCCGCCCACGCTCATGACCACCCGATAGTTGGGCTGGTCTTTCAGGTCCGGGGTCACCTGCTCCTGCACCTGGAGCCAGGGCAGGGGCAGCAGGCTATGGTTCTGGATGGTCACCCGGACAGGGAGCTTCTCGCCGGTGAAGGCCCGATCCAGCATGTGGCGCTCCACCGTCATCTGTTTGAGCACCCGGCGCACCCACCAATAGCTAAACACCCAGACGCCCGCCACCACATAGACCAGGTAGTAGATCCAGTCCTGGCGCAGGAACGCGGCGAAGAGGAAGAGGACGAGCAGGGCCCAGAAGATGCGGTGCATGGGGCCGTCCCCCTATTCCACGCCGCCCAGGTCCAGGGGCGTCTGCTCCAGGATCTCGGCGATGATGGCCGGAGATGTGCGCCCCCGCAATGCGCTCTCCGGGCGCACGATGCAGCGGTGGGGCAGGGCCAGGGGAACCAGAGCTTGCACATCGTCCGGCAGCGCGTAGTCCCGCCCCTGGATGGCGGCCCGGGCCTGCGCGCCCCGGTAGAGGGCCAGGGAGCCGCGCGGGGACGCGCCCAGGGCCAGGTCGGGGTGGTCACGCGTGGCCTGGACCAGGGCGACGATGTAGTCGCGCAGGCTGTCGTCCACGCGCACGGACCAGACCTGCTCGCTCAGGCGGGGCAGTTGGGTTCCGTCCACGGCCGGGGCCAGGGTCTCGATGGGGTGGCGACCGCCCAGGTTCAGCAACATATCGCCCTCCTGGGCCGGGGTCAGGTAGCCCAGGCTGAGCTTGAAGAGGAAGCGGTCCAGTTGGGCTTCGGGCAAGGGGAAGGTGCCCTCGTACTCGATGGGGTTCTGGGTGGCCAGGACCAGGAAGGGGCGGGGCAGCGTGCGCGTGCGCCCGTCCACGGTCACCTGGCGTTCGCCCATGCATTCCAGGAGTGCGGCCTGCGCGCGCGGCGTGGCCCGGTTGATCTCATCGGCCAGCAGAACGTGGGTGAACGCGGGGCCGGGCATGAACTCGAAAGTCCGGCTCGCCTGGTTGAAGACGCTGACGCCGGTGATGTCGCTGGGCAGGAGGTCGGGCGTGCACTGGAGACGGCGGAAGTCCACGTCCAGGGTGATGGCCAACGCCCTGGCCAGCATGGTCTTGCCCAGGCCGGGCGCGTCCTCCAGCAGCACGTGGCCTTCGCAGAGGAGGGCGATGAGCAAGTCTTCCATGACGTCGCGCTTGCCCACGATGACCTGGCCCACGTTGTCCAGGACCGCCTGGGCGAACTGCTGAATTTCTTCGGTGTTGAGCGAATGATCCATAGGGCCTCGGTTGGCGTATGAGCGATTGCGGGCGCTGGTGGGGGGTGAGAGATTGGAGATTGGGGAGATTGGAGATTGACATTCAACCGCATCCCAATCTCCAATCTCTTCAACCTCATGCTCTCTGTTAGGCATCAGTTTAACCCAAAATCCAGCTCTGTGCCACCCGGCGCAAAGGACGCATTTCACGAATTCACGAGTGACTCGTCACGGGTCATGTTCACGTCTTGACGACAACGAACGCTCTATGCTATGTTATCAGGGGTGGAAAAAATCAGGCGGGACCATCACGCCCCCTTAGCTCAGAGGATAGAGCATTGGTTTCCTAAACCAAGTGTCCCAGGTTCGAGTCCTGGAGGGGGCGCCTACATCATCTTAAATCACATGAGCCGTCCCCTATGCCCCATATCGTCTATGTTGATTTGAGCGCCAAGGTGGAACAATGGACAAAGGCCAGCGCCATTGCGGTATCAAACGATACCAGCAAAGTTATTCTGGCGCCATCCAAAGTGAAGCAAAAGGCGAGGCGTTTGCTATCAGAACAATATGGAGGTAAGTCTACGCAATATCGGGTATTGGCCGTGCTAATCTATCTGGCTGTCAGAGATGATTTATGGAATATCCGTCAGCTTGTAATTGATCAGGACTATAGCGGCCATCAAGCCGAAGCTACAATCAAAAATTTGTTGTTGCACTTATTGAGAAGAGACAAACCCAGCATCAAAGCTGGATTTATACGCTTTGAGGAAGTCGCTGGAAGTCACGCCGATATCTTGGCCCGGAGCGTATACCAAGGGAAGACCACCCCTAACCATGTGATACGTTTTATGGAGATAGAGCAACTGCTGAAAAAAGAAAGATGACTGGGGAAGTCTTACGACATACACGCTGCACGGTCAAACTTCCGTCTGCTATCCTTCAACAGGACACTCATTGCCATGCAGCCACCCAGTCATTCTGACTAAATTATACCACAAGTTGTCAAGGCGCATATTCCCCAATCTCTCTAATTTCCTTAATCTCCGATCTCCTTACCTTACCCTGCAATGCTATACTCATACTGCCCACGCACCGGATCCCCTTCCGCGAACCGGCTGAGCCGGAACGCGCGGGAATCGAACTGGGGCTCGCCGACCCCCGTGACCCGGTCCGCCATCATCAGGCCCACGGCCGGGCCCAGTTTGAAGCCATGGCCGCTGAAGCCGCTGCACGTGTAGAAACCGCTGCCCGCGGGCGTCTCGTCCACAATGGGATGCCAGTCCGGCGTGATGGCGTAGAGGGAGGCGTAGCCGCCCGTGCTCTGGCTGCGCTCCATGGCCGGGTAGCGAACCACCAGCCGCTCGCCCGCCTCCAGGATGAAGTCGCGGTCCGCTCCCTCTGGAAAGCGATCCGGGTCCACGATGGCGTTGGCCTCCTCGGGGTCGATCAGCCCCATCAGGGTCAGCCCGCCGGTCTCGGAGCGGAAGTAGGTGGCGTTGATGAAGTCGCCCACCACCGGATGGGGCGCTTCGTGGCCGGGCGGGCGGCGGAAGAAGGCCACCTGGGCCCGGCAGGAGTCGATGGGCGCGTCCACGCCCGCCAGCCGCGCCACGCCCGCGCCCCAGGCCCCGGCCGCGTTGATCACCACCGGCGCGTCAAAGCGGAGCGGGCCGGAAGGCGCGCTCGCGTCCACACCCGTCACCTGATCGCCGTCGAAACGCAGCCCCGTCACCTGGCAATGCTGGAAGATTTTCACGCCCTGGTCACGCGCGGCCCGCGCGTAGGAGGTCACCGTCAGGTACGGGTCCGCGTAGCCGCTCTCCGGTTCATAGGCCGCCACCACCAGATCACCCGTCTCCAGCCCAGGCATGAGCGCACCCACCTCCTCGGCGGAGAGGAGCCGGGTCTGGATGCCCACGCGCTGTTGCAGGGCCACGTTGGCCTCCAGCCCCGCGCGGTCCGCGGCCGAAGCCAGGGCCAGGAAGCCGGTCTCGGTGAAGCCGCACTCGCCGCCCACCCGCTCATCGAAGTGCTGGAAGACCCGCAGGCTGTAGAGCGCCATGCGCGCCGTCAGCTCGTTGGAATAGTGCTGGCGGATGATGGCCGACGATTTGCCCGTGGGCCCCTCGCCGATGGTCTTCTGCTCCAGCAGAGCCACGTCCAGCCCCCGCCGGGCCAGCTCCAGGGCCGTGCTGCACCCCATGATCCCTCCGCCGATAATGATGACGTCGAATGTCTGCGACATGTCTCTCTCCTGCGCGTAACGCTTGTGAATTCATGGTTCCGCCCAATCCGCAAAATCCGCGTTCTATTTATCCTTGTCGTTCCCGAACCGCCTCACTAATGGCCGGCACCACCTCGTGCAGATCGCCGATGATGGCGTAGTCCGCCTGGGCCAGGATGGGCGCTTCCGGGTCGTTGTTGATGACCAGGATGTGCTTGGAGCCGGTGCATCCCGCCATGTGCTGGCTGGCCCCGCTGATGCCGCAAGCGATGTAGATCTCCGGCGCAACCCGCACGCCCGTCTGCCCCACCTGATCCGAATGGGGACGCCAGCCGTTGTTGGTGACGACGCGCGAGCAACCCACCGCACCGCCCAGCAGCGCGGCCAGCACGTCCAGGCTCTCGAAGCCTTCCGCACTGTCCACGCCCCGGCCGCCAGCCACTACCACCGGCGCTTCAGCCAGGGAGACGCCCTCCCGCTGGGGCGCGATGCGGGCCGTGACCCGCACGCGCAGGTCCGCCTCATCCAGGACGGGCGCGACGGTGACCAGGGAGGGCGTCGAGGCGCCTTCCGCTTCCTGCGGCTCGACGACGAAGGGCGCCACGGTCAGCAGCTTGGGTGCGCCGTGGAGACGGGCCTCCTCCAGCACAGTGCCCCCCCAGCGCACCCGGGTGACGAAGTACGCGTCCCCCTCTGGCTGGATTTCCGTGCAGTTGACGGCCAGGGGCAGGTTGGCCCGCGCTGCCGTTCGCGCCAGCACCTCGTTGCCCCGGTCGGAGCCGATGGCCATCACGGCCTGGGGCTGCTTCTGTTCCATGAGTTGGACCAGAGCGCCGGCCCAGGCGTCGGGTGCATACTCGTCCAGGCGCGGGTCCTCGACCAGGTAGACGGTCTCCAGCCCCCAGTCGCCCAGGGCGTCCGCCACCTGCCCCGGCCGGTCGCCAATGACCACGCCGGCCAGGGACGTTCCCAGGTTCGCGGCCAGTTCCCGGGCCAGGGTGATCATCTCCAGGGTCTGGGCGTTGAGTTCGCCCCGATCGTGTTCAATCAGTCCCAGTATCATGACAGCAACCCCAATTCTTCCAGAATGTCCGCCACCTTGGGTGCGGCTTCCGGACCATGGCCCAGAATTTGAGCCTGCTTTTTCTCCGTTTCAGGAACCTTGAGCCGAATCTTCTCCAGCCCGTCCTCACCCCGGTTCGGTGCGATGGTCTCCGGTTTGCGCCGACGCGCGCGCAGCTTGCCGGGGATGGAGGGATAGCGGGGCAGATTGAGGCCTTCTTTGACGGTGAAGACTGCCGGCAGGTCCACTTCATAGACCTCCCAGCCGCCACCGCCTTCCCGCCGCGCGGTGGCATGCCCATCGCTGATCTCCAGCCCTTTGACGCCGGTCACCACGGGCAGGCCCAGCGCGTACGCAACCCGCACGCCCACCTGGAAGCCGCCCGCGTCCGCGGAGTCATTGCCGAAGAGCAGGATATCGAACGCGTCGCCCTCGGCCTCCTTCTGCCGGATCGCGTCCACGATCGCGCCCGCCGTGGCCATGGGACCCCAGTCGCTGTCGCCGTCCTCGGTTTCCAGCAGGATCATCTCGTGTGCGCCCATGGCCAGGGCATAGCGCAACTGCTCCACCGCGTCGGCCTCGCCCAAGGTGAGGACCGTGACGTCACCGTCATACTCCTCGGCTATCTGCACCGCAGCCTCGATGGCGCATTCCTCATGCGGTCCCACGGCGAAGGAAAGATAACGGGCGTCGATGGCCTGCTCGTCCGGGGTCAACGTCACCCTGGCCCCGGTCGCCGGCACCCGCTTTACACAAACAAGCGTGTTCATGGCAAAGCCTCCTTTTTGACAAGATGACAGGATGACGATGAGGGGGTGACAGGATGACAAGGTGAGGGGGTGACAAGATGACAGGGCGACCGTTCACCCTGTCATCTTGTCATCTTGTCATCCTGTCACCCAATCATCCCTTCATCCGTTCGTTCTTCGGATCAAAAAGCGGCCGACTGCCAACCACGGCCACGGTGACCGGATACTGTTCGGCCATGTACTCCACCAGCAGCTTTTCGCCTTCCTTGGCGTACTCCGGCGGCAGGTAGCTCATGAGGATGTACTTGCCCACCGACGGCCCGGCCCCGGCCGAGGTCACGTAGGAGCCGCGGCCGTGCGCGTCCACAATGCGCTCGCCGTCCGGGGTCAGGATAGGCTCGTTGCCCTGCATGTAGCGCTTGATCCCCGACGCCGAGGTGTGGTCGTCTACGGTCAGGGTGCAAAGGATGGCGGCCGGTTCCTCCGCCAGAGCCCTCACATAGGCCTCCTTGCCCACGAAGTCTTGCTCCTTGACCTTCCTGCGCGCCAGGCCGGCCTCCATGGGCGTGTACTCCGAATCCAGCTCCGCGCCGAAGAGACGGTAGCCCTTCTCCAGGCGGCCCGTGGTCCCATAGACGCCGATGCCCGCGGTGGAGACGCCCAGGGGCTGGCCGGCCTCCCAGAGGATGTCCCAGACATGGAGCGCGTACTCGGTGGGGATGTAGATTTCCCAGCCCAACTCGCCCACGTAGGAGATGCGGAAGGCGTGGACGGTGATGCCGCCGATGCGGATGGGCTTGACCCGGCCGTAGCGAATGGCCTCGTTGGAGACGTCGTCATCCGTCACAGACTGGAGCAGGTCCCGGGCCTTGGGTCCCCAGACGCCAATGGTGGAGACGCCGGAGGTCACATCGTGAAGCTGGGCCGAGCCGTCCTCGGGCAGGTGATCGACGAACCACTTGCGATCCCGCGCGCCATCGCCGCCGCCGGAGACCACCCGGAAGTGATCCTCGCCCAGGCGCATGATGGTCAGGTCAGATTTGAAGCCGCCGTTTGGCAGCAGCAGAGGCGTGTAGACGCCGCGCCCCACGGGCACGTCCATCTGCGCCACGGCCACCTGCTGCACCACATCCAGCGCGCCCGGCCCCTTGATGTCGAAGAGCGCGAAAGCCGACAGGTCCACCATGGCCACCCGCTCGCGCATGGCCAGGTGCTCGGCGTTGATGATGGGCGACCACCAGCGTGCGTCCCATTCGTGGGGCCGCTGGTTGACCCGGTCGCCGAACTCCTCCAGCAATTTGGCGTTGGATTCGTACCACTGGGGGCGCTCCCAGCCCGCGGTCTCGAAGAAGACCGCACCCAGATCCTGCTCCCGGCTATAGAAGGGGCTGACGCGCACGTTGCGGTTGGACTCCCACTGCTCGCGCGGGTGGACGATGCCGTAAGTCTTGTTGAAGGCCTCGCTGGTGCGAGCGCGAATGTGATGCTCGCTGCGGGCGTAGTCGTAGAAGCGGGAGATGTCCGAATGGTGGGCATCGATCTCCGAGTAGCCGTCGGTCATCCACTCCGCGATCATGCGCCCCACGCCCGGCCCTTCCTTGATCCAGACCGCGGCCGCGGACCACAGGTTCTTGACCTCCACCGTCTCGCCCAGGAGCGGGAAGCCGTCGGGTGTCAGAGAGAGGAGGCCGTTGATGGCGTGGCGAATCCCGGCCCGCTCATCGCCCAGGATGTCGGGCATGAGCTCCAGCGCCTGCTCCAACTGAGGATCGAAGTCCTCTTCGGTGAAGGGCAACTCTGTGGGCGAGAGTCGGGCCTCTTCGATGGAGGGGATATCGTCGGCCCGCATGAGGATGGGCCGGTGGGCGTAGGAGCCAACCTCCATGTCGCTGCCGTTTTGGCGCTCGTACATGAAGGTGTCCATATCGCGCACGATGGGGTACTTGATCTCGCCGCCGGTCTGCTCCAGGATGGGAATGGGGCCGACGGAGATCATCTGATGGACCGCGGGCGTCAGGGGAATGGTCGCGCCGGCCATGCGCGCCAGCCGCGGGCTCCACACGCCGGCGGCGATGAGCACGTAGTCAGCGGCCACCCGGCCCCGATTGGTCACCACAGCGGTCACGCGGCCGTTTTTGACCTCGATGTCCAGCACTTCCGTATTGGGCGACAGGGTGAGCGCGCCCTTGTCCACCGCGTACTCGCGCATCAACGTGCCCGCGCGCAACGAGTCGACCACGCCCACGCCCGGCGTGTAGAAGCCGCCGAGGAGGATCTCTTCGTTGATGTAAGGCACAAGCTCCTTAATTTCGGCCGGGGTGATCAGATAGGATTCGATGCCCCAGGCCTTGGAGGAGGCCATACGTCGTCGGAATTCCTCCATGCGCGCCTCGGTGCGCGCGACCTCGATGCCGCCACTCTGGGTGAAGACGCCCAGATCTTTGAACTGCCGGGTGCTGTCCAGGGTTAGCGCCGCCATCTCCTTGTTGTGATCCACCAGGAAGATGAAGTTGGAGGCGTGACCGGTGGAGCCGCCCGGGTTGGGCAGCGGTCCTTTGTCGATCAGCACCATGTCCGTCCAGCCCTTGCGGGCCAGGTGATAGACGACGCTGTTGCCGACAATGCCTGCGCCGATAATAACAACGTTCGCGTGCTCTGGTATTGTGCTCATCATGTCCTCGCTTTGCATGGTTGAAAAGAAGGTTCGTTACGAATTGCAAAGACCGAATACACCTTCCTGGAAGACATCCATGCTGCTGCCCAGCGCCACAGGGAATGAAAAATCTGTGCAATCCGTGTAATCCGTGGCTAATTTTCAGGGCAGCTCCCAGCTCCCAGGAAGGGTAAGCGCATATTTGGGAGTGAAGCGCCTACTATGATAACATATATCTCAGATATATCAATAGTATATCAACCTTTGATCAAAAAAAGAGACGCGCCCATGCTCCTGAAAACCGATCCACCCGCCTCCCGCAGCATGGAGGCCTACCAACGCATCAAACAACAGATCGTCTCGCTGAAGCTGCCCCCCGGCGCGATCATCGTCGAGGCCGATCTACAGCGGGAACTGGGGCTGGGGCGCACGCCCATCCGCGAAGCCCTGCAACGGCTGGCCCAGGAACGGCTGGTGGTGGTGCTCCCCCGCCGGGGCATGTTCGTGTCCGACATCGGCATCACCGACCTGCAACGGCTTTTCGAGATGCGGCTGGCGCTGGAGGATCTGGCGGTGCGGCTGGCTGCACAGCGGGGGACGGAAGCCCACTGGCGGCGGATGGAAGCGGCCCTGGCCGGCATGCCCCCGGAAGATGACGGGACGGACGGGAACGGCGCCATCGACAACGAAGCCCTCATCGCCATCGACGAAGCCTGCCACGAGATCATCTACGACGCGGCCGACAACGTCTTCCTGCGCGACACCCTGGTCACCACCTACGCGCTGAGCCTGCGCCTCTGGTATTTCTCCCTCTCTCGCATCGGCGACATGCGCAACGCGCTGGCGGAGCACCGGCGCATCCTGGACGCGCTGCGGGCCGGCGACGCCGACGAGTCCGCGCGCCTCATGCGCCAGCACATCCAGGCCTTCCAGGCTGAGATTCAGGCGGAATTGATAGACCGCGGATTGGGCTGATTGGGCGAAAAGAGCCGGATTTTTTTGAAATCCGCGCTGATCCGCCCAATCCGTTAAATCCGCGGTCTATTGACGTTCTACCCCCTCAACACCCAATCTCATATGAGATCGTCGGCAGATAATACTGATGATCATAGACCCGGTCCACGTTGCGGCGGCCGGGCGTGGGCGCGTCCATGGGGATCCAGTTGTCCTCGCCGTCCCGGAAGCGCCCTTCGGAGACGTCGACCTCCTGCGCGCCGAAGGCGTGGACGTCGATGGCCTGGTTGGCCCCGGCGTCTGTGTCGAAGAGGCCGATGCTCTCCCCGTCCTTGCTCAGGCGGAAGTTGGTGTGGAGCGGCCCCTGGGTGAACTCGCCGTCCACGATGAAGACCAGATAGCCGCGCGCGGGAACCTGCACCCCCTCCGGAATGCGGTACTGGGTCGGCTTGTCCGGGTCGTCGCTGAGATACAGGCCACCCAAATCCGCGGGCGCAGCCCCTGGGTTGTAGATCTCCACCCAGTCCGGGTATTCGCCCGGCTCGTCGGGATCCTCCATGCCGCTTTCATTGGCGGCCATGAACTCGTTGATGAAGAGTTTGGTCGGCTCCGGCTCGCCCACATCCACCCCTTCCTGGTCGATGCCGCGGGCCAGTTCGGGCAACAGGGGCAGGTTGGCGCTGGCGTCCCGGGCGCTGCCGCCGGTGACGATCAGCGCAGCGTCAAAGGGCGGATAGGCGTCGCCGCACGCGCCCGCGATCTGGGTGACCACGAAATAACGCTTCATGGTCCGGGGCGCGAGGCGGACGTCGGGATTGCGGACGTCCAGGGAGAGGGTCACCCGCCCGCGCTCGTCCGGCGCCAGATCATCCACCCGCGCCAGCAGCCGGTCCCCATCGGGGTCGAAGCGCCCGTCGTCGTTGACGTCCCGATAGACGGCCAGGAAGTCGAACATGCCGTTCATCTCCAGCCCTTCCATGGGCGCGCCCTCCTGGTTGTGAAATTCCACTGTGAACGAACCCAGCGCGATCTCAGCGTCGCCGGCCCGGCCCCGATGGGCCGGCTCCACCGTCATCAGGTTGGCCGGCCGACCGGGCGTCAGGTCGCCGCTGCCGTCTGCGGTCACGTCCATGCTGTACTGCCCGCCCAGGTTCTCGAACCAGAGCACCTTGCCGTCCTGGCGGGACGCGGCCAGCGCGTCCAGATCGCCGTCGCCGTCCACATCCGCGGCGTCGATGGCGTGGGCGACGATGGCCCGGTTGTAGAAGGGGTGATAGATGAAGTTGGGCGGCTGCTGGCCGTCGTTTTCATACCAGGCGATGGTGTTGTTGTACTCGATGGCCGCGAGGACGTCCATATCGCCATCCTGATCCACGTCCGCAGCTGTGACCGCGTGGACGCCCGGCGCGTTCCGGGTGACGAAACGCACGCTGAAACTTGGGTCCGCGGCGCCATCGTTTACGTACCAGGCGATGGTGTTGTCATGTTCCGAAGCCGAGAGCACGTCCATGTCGCCGTCGCCGTCCATGTCCGCGGCGTAGACATGCTGCGCGCCGTCCGGGGCGAAGCCGTCAAGCGGCTGGTGGATATTCGCGATCACGTGGCGCTGGAATGAAGGCCACTGTGCGCCGTCGTTTTCATACCACGCCACTTCGTCCGTGACCTGCCCGGTCGAGAGCAGGTCCAGATCGCCGTCGCCGTCCACGTCCGCGGCGTAGGCGGAACGGGCGTACTCAGCTTGATCCGTGACCAGATAGCGGGTGAACTGGGGCGGCTGTCCGCCGTTGTTGGCGTACCAGTTGATGGAGTTGTCCTCGTCGGACGCGGAGTAGACGTCCATCCAACCGTCGTTGTTGAGGTCCGCAGCCAACACCGCGCGCGGCCTGCGGGCGTCTCCGGTCAGGAAGTGCTCGTTGAACGTCGGCGGCGTTCCGCCCCGGTTTTCATACCAGTAGATGCTGTTGTTCTTCAGCGAGGCCGCCAGGATATCCGGATCGCCGTCGTTGTCCAGGTCGGCGGCGTACACCCAGCGCCCGCCGTCGATGCTGGTGGAGATGAGGTGATCCGTGAATCCTGGCGGGCGCTGGCCGTCGTTTTCGTGCCAGCCGATGTTCTTATCGTTGATGGAGATCAGGTCCAGATCGCCGTCCAGGTCCAGGTCACTGGCCGCGACGTGGCGGGAGCCGATGCGGGTGGCCACCACGGACCCCGGGCCCGCTGGGTAGCGGGCGCTGCGGTGAATGGTCTGATTGGGGAACCAGATCACCTGGCCCGACTCGCGGGCGGTGGCCAGGATGTCCGGGTCGCCGTCGCCGTCCACATCCGCGGCCGCGACCGAACGCGCGCCGTCGGCCGCGTTGGTCACCACATGCTGGACGAAGGCGGGTGGTTGCTGGCCGTCGTTGTCGTACCAGGCGATGACGTTGTCGCCGCTGGAGGCGGAAAAGAGGTCCATGTCGCCGTCCAGGTCCATATCCGCGTCAAAGACGAACTTGACGTGGTCCAGGTTGGTGGCGACCACGTGCTGGATAAACTCAGGCGGCTGCTGGCCATTGTTCTCATACCAGCCGACTTCATTGGCGTTCTCAGAACCGTAGACGATATCCTGAGCG
>JAJRVT010000428.1 GCA_024277175.1 Chloroflexota bacterium
CGATTTTTACACCGGGCGTTTTCCCGGCGGCTTCGCCGGCGGCCTCCCCTTCCAGGAGAACCCGCGCACCGGCGACGCCCGCATGTCCGGGACCCTGGCCTCCCTGGCTGGGCTGGAGCAGGCGTTGCGGGATGATGATGCGGCCGAGATCGATCTGGCTATCCGCCGCATTCTGCTGCTTCATGCCATCATCCTCAGCATCGGCGGCATTCCCCTCCTCTACTTGGGCGATGAGGTGGGTGCACTCAACGATTACGGGTACAGTCTCGATCCGGCCAAAGCGGATGACAGTCGCTGGGTCCACCGGCCGCGTCTGGACTGGGCCAAGGTGGAGAAACGGCGCGATCCGACGACGGTGGAGGGGCGCATCTACGCGGGGCTGCAACGTCTGATCCAGGTGCGCAAGGCCACGCCCGCGTTTGGCGGCATGGAGATGCAGGTGATCGAAACCAGGAGCGAGCATGTCTTTGGCTTCGCCCGCGCCCGCGCCGTCGCCGGGCGGGAGGAGCGGGTGATCGTCCTGGCCAATGTCAGCGAGCACGATCTGCACGTGGACGCTAACGCGCTGCGGCTCTACGGGCTGAGTTATCGTTTTCGGGAGTTGATCGACGGGCGGGAGATGGAGGTGGGCGAGGGGCCTCTTCTGCTGGAGCCTTATCAGGTGCTGTGGTTGCGGGCTATCCCGGCGGTCGAGTCGGGAGTCTCTCGATGACTTCCGTCCACTTGCGCCTAAAGGCTAAATCGTTGTACTATGTCCCTCATCAAGGCCCGTCAATTCGACTCCCTGTTCCTCCGGAATTTCCCATCACCAAACCCAGCCGGCGACCGCCGCGCTGGCCTGAAAGGAGACCCACACCATGTTGAACCTGGCAGTGCTTCTGGAAGAAGGCGCCCGCGATTGGCCCGACCGGGTGGCCGTTATTTTCAACGAGACCAAGCTGACCTACGCCCAGGTCAACGGCGCAGCCAACCAGGTCGCCAACGGCCTGACCGCCCGCGGGATCGGCAAGGGCGACAAAGTTGCGCTGAGCTGCCCCAACCTGCCTTACTTCCCCATCGTCTACTATGGTATTCTCAAAACCGGCGCTACAGTCGTGCCCCTCAATGTGTTGCTCAAGGGCCGTGAGATCGCCTACCATCTGGATGATTCGGACGCCAAGGCGTTCTTCTGCTTCCAGGGGACGCCGGATCTGCCCATGGGTCAGTTTGGCTATGACGGCTTTCAGAAGGCGGAGCGGTGCGAGCACTTCTTCATGATCACCGCCGACCCGGCCGCGCCTTCGCCCATCGAAGGGACCATGACCATGGGCCAGATGATGCACGGCCAGTCGCCTGCGTTCACCCGGGCCGTGACCAGTTCTAACGATACGGCGGTGATCCTCTACACCAGCGGCACCACTGGCCAGCCCAAGGGCGCTGAGTTGACCCATTCCAACATGGTCATGAATGCGCGGGTCTGCGCGGACAATCTTTTTCCCACCATTGACCATCCGGTGCATCTGATTACATTGCCCCTCTTCCATTCCTTCGGCCAGACGGTGCAGATGAACACCGGCTTCTATCAGGGGGCGAGTATTTCCCTGCTGCCCCGCTTCGACCCGGACGCGGCCCTGGCCATCATGGAGCGGGACAACGTCTCCTCTTTCGCCGGCGTGCCCACCATGTACTGGGCCATTCTTCACTACCCCCACGCAGACAAGTATGATCTGGAGAAGATCGCCCGCAACATGCAGATCGCCGTCTCCGGAGGATCGGCTATGCCGGTGGAGGTCATGCGCGCCTTTGGCGAACGCTTCACGGTCAAGATCCTAGAAGGCTACGGCCTCTCTGAGACCAGCCCGGTGGCCAGTTTCAACCGCATCGACAAACCGGCCAAGCCGGGATCCGTGGGACTGCCCATCTGGGGAATCAATATTCGGATCGTGGATGAGGATGACAACGACGTTCCCCAGGGCGAACTGGGTGAGATCGTCATCAAGGGCCACAATGTGATGAAGGGATACTATAAACGGCCCGAAGCCACCGCCGAGGTCATGCGTACGGGGTGGTTCCACAGCGGCGACATCGGTTACATCGACGAGGACGGCTACGTCTATATCGCCGATCGGGTCAAGGACATGATCATCCGCGGCGGCTTCAACGTCTACCCGCGCGAGATCGAAGAAGTGCTGATCACCCACCCGGCCGTCAGCCTGGCCGCGGTCATCGGCGTGCTCCATGATAGCCATGGCGAGGAGGTCAAGGCCTTTGTCATTCTCAAGCCGGGCGCCGAGGCCACCCCGGAGGAATTGGTCGCCTGGAGCAAAGAAAACATGGCCGCCTACAAGTATCCGCGCATCATCGAAATCCGCGAGGAGTTGCCCATGACCGCGACGGGGAAGATTTTGAAGCGGGAGTTGAGGGAAGATTAAAGATTGAAAATTAAAGATTGAAGATTGGACTGATTCAGTCCAATCTTCAATCTTCAATTTCAGGCTAGATAATATCGCAATGCCCGCCCAAACAAGCCAACTCCTGGGCCGCGGTGGTGTAGTCTTCCTGCTCGTAGCGCCAGAGCTTGGAGAAGTCGATGTTGGGGAAGGTGGCGGCGCGTTTGAGATACTCTTCCTCGCCAATCTCCTCGTAGGGCATCTGATCGTACTGGGCGTCGAAGGCCGGTAGGAAGGTCATGCCGCCGATCTTATCCTGATTCTCCCACACCCAACGAATGATATCCAGCACCTCATCGGGTTGATAGGTGATGGTGACGCTGGGGTTGTGTTCGGTCCAGTGGGTCTTGACCTGGAGCCAGTATTCGCACTGCTCCAGCGCGCTGCGGTCGTTGCGGGTAATCGCACCTTCGGGCGCCTTGACCGGGAAGTGGGCCACCCAGGTGTTGGCGCTGTCCGCCGTCTGACCGTTTTCCGGATCCATGGGCGCGCCGGCGTCGCGCAGCACCTTGTAGACCGGCGTGTGGACGCCCACGCGCACGTTGCGCACATAGTAGGGCGCCCAGCGGGGATGCACGCCCGGCGAGCAGTTCAGCAACTGGGATGAGTTGCCTGAGGGCTTCACTGTGGTCACCGCGGCCGAGCGGTTGATGCCGATCATGTCAGCATAGCGCTGATTGGTCGCCACTGCGTGTTCTCGTAATCGGATCTGGACCTCCGGGTCTCGGGCCAGTTTGCTGTCCATCTGGCCGTTGATGTCCACGCCCAGCAGCCGCTCCTCTTCACAGTTTTGTTGCCATTGGGGGCGCAGGCCGGGGAAATGGGTGGCTGCGGATTGGATGGTGCCGATAATGGTGGCCAGTTCCACCTTTTCTTTCAGATCCTCGAATGTATCGTCCGGGCGGGCCACGGTGATGCTCAGGTTGCAGAATTGGTAGGGGCGAAGCACGATCTCACCGCACGGATTCGTGCCGAAGTCGCCTGGCTTGCGCCGTTCAGGGATGGTGTTGTTTGCCGCGCGGCGGCTGAAGATGCCCGGCTCGCCTGACCCGGATTCCACCATCTCCAGCAGATAGCGGGCGATCTCGGTCTGACTCAGGTCCCGGTCCGGCCATACAATCGAATTATTGGCGTTCCAGCGCTGTTCGTTGCCGATGATGTTCTTGGCGTTCTTGCACTGACGCATCTCGTCATCGTCAAAATCGAAGAGCGAGATCATAGCCGTGCGCCGCACCCCGCCGGAGACGGCTGCGCCGCCCACCGCGCACATGATGTCATGGGCGTCCAACGGGCGCAGGAAACCGCCTTGGCGCGCCAGCACCCGATCACGCACAAAGTTCAACATCTGGCGCAGGGGCTCCGGCCCGGACGCGCGGCCGCCTTTGGTGATCAACGGCGCGCCGGCCGGGCGCACCAGCGAATAGTCAAACTCGATGTCGCGGCCGTCGAACCACGTCTCCAGCCCCAGGCGCACGGCTTCCGCCCACCCCTCTGCCGAATCCGGGACCTGGAAGTGGAGGGGCGGCTCGCCGGACTGGCGCAGCACCCGGGGGAGTTTCTCCACATATTTGCGCTCCACCGAATAGCCCACGCCGCATCCGCTCATGGAAATGATCAGCGCCTCCACGAATGCGTCCAGGCTGTCAGCCGGCATGTACGAACAGTTATAGATGGTGACGTTGCTGCGCTGGGCCGCAGGGCCGGCCATGGCCAGCAGGCGCATGGAAGGCATGGCCTTCATGTTAAGGATGGCGTCATGCAGGCGGACATAGTCCTCTGCCGGCAGCCTGTCATGAGAAAGCTCGCGTAAAAAGGCCACGGCCCGGTCCACCGTCTCGATCCAGGTCTCCCGGCGCATGTGATCGTAGTTGAAGCGCGCATATTTATCGTAGTATTGGAATTTTTGGAGCTGGGTCGGGAAGTAAGCGTCCGATGCCGCGAAAGCATCGCGCACGTTCTGAGGGATGGGACGCTCGGCCCGCAGCTTGGCCCGCTCGGCCCGGTAGAGGATGTAATGCTTGGCCGCCTCGTACTCGCCGGCCGCCAGCAACACCATTTCCACAATATCCTGCACCTGCTCCACGCTGGGCACGATATATTTGGCTGCGACAATGTTGACCGCGCGCTGGGTTAGCTCATCCAGGGGCGTATCCGGCTCTTTGGGCAGGCTGTTAAAGCAACGCAACAACGCCGTTTCGATGCGTGTAGGGTCGAATGGAACCTGCCGCCCATCGCGCTTGACGATCAGGTCTGGCACTTTGATATTGGCGTTGACATGGTGGCCATTGCTGTGTTTTCCATTGTCTCCATTCCCGTTGTCCCCATTCCCATTGATGAGGGTGACGAATGATGTGGATGATGCCCCAGTTGATGTGGGGGAGGATGGCGTGCCGCTCATGATGATTCCTTTCTATGGCGGTAATCTGGCGTTGACCGGCGATTTGACGCGCCGGCGCGAACTGACAGCGAGCGGGCGGCGTTGTCCGCTCGCGCATTAGGTATGCAAATGAGTGGGATCAGGCGTCAGCGGTGGGCTGTTGCGCTGCTGCTGTACGCTTCATCAACCGATCTATCTCGCTATTCACCTCGGTGAGGTCGCTCATCTCCAGATAGACACTGGCGAAACGGATGTAAGCCACCTGATCGATATCCGCCAGGCGGTCGAGGACCAGGGTGCCGATGGTCTTGCTGGGCACTTCAGCCCGCCCCATGCTTTGGATTTCATCTACGATCTGAGCGACCATCTGATCCAGGGTGTCCGAACTGATGGGGCGTTTGACCGCGGCGATCTGGATACCGGCCAGGAGCTTTTGGCGGTCGAAAGGTTCGCGGCGACCGTCGCTTTTCACCACCAGCGTGCTGGCGGCGATGTGCTCATAGGTGGTGAAACGTTCACCACAATTTTCACACCGTCGCCGGCGGCGGATAGCGTCGCCAGCGACCCGCGTGTCGATAACTTTGTGGCGCGGATGGTTACAATAAGGACATTTCATGCCGCAGAACCCTTTGACGCGACCTACTGTATATTGTGGTCGCGCCGAATAAAATAACTAGATGTTGTTATATGGGGTGCGAGTATAGCACAGATCAAAGACTCGCGCAAACGCGGCTGATTGCGCTTTCCAGAGAGAAACGAGCGAGGATGGCGGTGAGACGAAAACTTTAAGGTGGGAATTTCATATAGGTCGATTCCCGCGTGATGGCGTCATAAACCCAGCGAAAGGAAAAAAGCGGTGGCGCGGCGCAGGGCTGAGGAGGCGCAGGGAATCGGGCCGGGCGAGCATCGCCCGACGCCCATCCCTGTGCGCCTCCTTC
Source organism: Chloroflexota bacterium (assembly GCA_024277175.1). Classification (GTDB taxonomy): domain Bacteria; phylum Chloroflexota; class Anaerolineae; order Caldilineales; family Caldilineaceae; genus JAJRVT01. The sequence continues at coordinate 5,745 of JAJRVT010000428.1, forward strand.
ACCCCCTCAGCGCGGCAATCATGGTTAGCGCCCGTTTCGCCGCGAGCGACGCAGGAAGGCGGGCACATCCAGGTCGTTGCGGTTGAACTGGCGTACGCTATAGTCCTCTTCCACCAGCGCCCGCTCGCGCGGCTCAGCGACCGGCGTCTGCTCATAGCTGCGTTCTGCAAACTCGAGCACATCCTCTTCCTCCTTGGGCGCATCGAAGCCGGTGGCGATGACTGTCAAATGCACTTCTTCCGTCATATCCGGATCGATGACCGCACCAAAGATAATGTTCGCCTCCGGGTGGGTGTTGGCGCGTACGATCTCCGCGGCTTCGTTCACCTCGTGCAGGCTCAGGTCTTCGCCGCCCTTGATGTTAAACAGAATCGAGCGAGCGCCTTCGATGGAGACGTCGAGCAGGGCGCTGTGGATGGCCTGCTCCGCAGCTTCCGTGGCCCGGTTCTCGCCGCTTCCCCGGCCGATGGCCATGAGCGCGGCCCCGCCTTCCACCATCACCGAGCGCACATCAGCGAAGTCCAGATTGATCATGCCAGGAATGGTGATGAGTTCACTGATGCCCTGAATGCCTTGGCGTAGTACATCATCGGCCAGCCGGAAGGCGTCCTTGATGCCGACCTTGCGGTCCACGATCTGCAACAGACGGTCGTTGGGGATGGCGATGAGCGTGTCCACATTGGCGGCCAGTTCGGCCAGGGCGCTTTCCGCAACCCGGCGGCGCTGGCTGCCTTCAAAGCTGAACGGCTTGGTCACCACGCCGATGGTCAACGCACCCGTCTCCCGGGCCGCTGCGGCCACGACCGGGGCCGCGCCTGAGCCGGTGCCCCCGCCCATGCCCGCGGTCACGAAAACCATATCGGCCTCGCCGACCACGTCTTTGATATCTTCGCGACTTTCCTCCGCTGCCCGCTGGCCGACTTCCGGGTCACCGCCCGATCCCAGCCCCTTGGTCAGCTTTTCGCCGATGCGCAGGCGCTGGGGAGATTCGGAGAGCATGAGGGCTTGCGCGTCCGTGTTGACGGCGATGAACTCCACGCCCTGGAGACGCTCTTCGATCATGCGGTTGACGGCGTTCTGTCCGCCCCCGCCCACGCCAACGACCTTGATGCGGGCGAAGTTCTCAACATACTGAGGATGACTGCTCTTACGTGTCATACTGATGGCTCCTTTGCACTAGGGGGTGCTGATAAAGTTGGAACAATAGTGAGTTGTTGAACACTGGATTGTTGAAACTGTATGTCCTGGTAACTAATGAACAAAGGTTGGTGATTTGGCTTTCTCCCTTCTTTTCTACGGCGGCTGTTCAATTGGGTCTTGCCTGAATGTGGATTTGGGCTGATGAAGGGCGGATATGTACAGATTTTTCTTGAAAAATCCGTGAATATCCGGTCCATTCGGTAAAATCCGCGTTCCAATCATGTTCGCCTCACCCAGGCAACAGGTTGCGCAGCCAACCCACAGCCTGGTTGAGCCACGCTGCCTCTTCGCCGCCTGCTTCAGCTTCAAAACCGCGCTGGACGGCTCGAGCATCTTCGTGTAGACCCCACAGCAGCAGGCCTACGGTGGTGGCGTAGCCGGGCGACTGGAAGGCCCGGCTCAGCCCGCTGATGGGCAGGTCGCTCCGCGGGGCGCCAACCCGCACCGGCATGTTGAAGACTCGCCGCCCTAATTCGGTGAACCCGGGCAATTGGCTGGCGCCGCCCGTGAGCACGATACCGGCCGGCAGCCGCTCCAGATAGCCACTCTTCCGCAGTTGCTCCTGGATCAGTTCCAGCATCTCCATGGCCCTGGCCTCCAGCACCTGGCAGATAAAGCGACGGCTGAAACTGCGCTCCGCCTTCTCGCCGAAGACGGTGGCCCACACCTTTTCGTCTTCGGCCACCCGCTCCGGGATTACGTTGCCATAGCGCAGCTTGAGTTCCTCGGCGGTCTTGAACGGCGCGTGCAGCCCCACAGCCACGTCGTTGGTCAGGTGATTGCCGCCTACGTCCAGCACTTCCGTGTGGCAGAGGCCGTTATCGGCGAAGACGGCGATGTCCGTAGTGCCCCCGCCTATGTCCACCACGGCCACGCCCATGCGCCGTTCTTCCGGGCGCAGCACGGCTTCATTGGACGCCAGCGGTTCCAACACCAGTTCATCGATGTCGATGCCGTGGGTGACGATGCACTGAACCAGGTTGTTGATGGCGGTGCTGCTGCCGGTGACGATGTGCGCGTCCACCTCCAGCCTGTAACCGGCCATGCCCAGGGGATTCTGCACTTCGCTCTGGTCGTCCACGGTCCAGTGGCGGGCGATGGTGTGGATCACCTCCTGGGTTTCGGGCAGGGCCACGGCGCGGGCCGCCTCCAGCGCCCGCTGCATGTCGGCATTGGTGACGCCGTCGCGCTGGTCGATGGGGCTGACCCCTTGGCTGTTGAGGGTCGCCACATGGCTGCCGGCCATGCCCACATAGGCGCTGAGGATCTGCTGGCCGGCCTTGGCTTCACACTTCTCTATGGCCTCGTGGACGGCGGCGGTCACAGCAGGCACGTCCACCACCACACCCCGCCGGATGCCCTGGCTGGCGGTCTGGCCCTCGCCCAACACATCCAGGGTCAGGTTGCCCAAACTGTCATGAACCACCGCCGCGGTCAGGGCGCAGATCTTGGTCGTGCCGATATCGATAGCGGAAATGAACTCTTGCACGCGATTCCCTCGCTCTGTAGTGAAACGTAAAACGTGAAACGTGATTGGCGGGCTCGCCGCCTGCCACTTGTCCCGCGATTAGGATTGGCGGCTAAATAACTCGATGACCTTCCTGGAAACTCTGAGCTGCCCTGAAGAATAGCCACGGATTATACGGATTTTTCATTCCCCGTGGCGCTGTGTGGCAGCATGAATGTCTTCCAGAAAGATGAATTCGATGACTTATTTATTCGCCGGTCCTTAACGAATGAATGGGCGGTCCAGGTAGCGGACGTCGATGATCTGGCCACTGGCTTCACCGCTTGCGATCAACTGCTGGCCGGCGGCCAGGTTTTTCAGCTTTTGATCCAGATCATAGCCATCGCCCCAGTAGACCCACTGGTCGCTGCCGGGCAGGCCAAAGTTCAGGCCAAAGCCTTCATTGTAGCGTACGCTCTTCAGCCCCGGGAACTGTTCCAGCAACGTCAGGGCCGAATGCAGCACTCCCGGATCCATGGCGGAACGTCCCGGGACCTGGGCCTCCCGGTTGACGTCCACGATCTGGGGCAGTGGGCGGCCCGCGGCGTCCAAGGCAGCGGCCTCTGGCGCCTGGCCCGGCTCAGTGCGCATGGCCAACGCTGAGCCGTCATCCAACAGCCAGAGGGTGGCGTCTCGGGTCACCCACAGGGCGATAGGTCGGGCCTGTTCTACAGCAATCGTCACCCGGGCCGGCAGGCCGACGGACACCTGGGCGTCGGTTACATAGGGATGAGCCAGCACCCGCTCCCGGATCTCATCCGGCTTCAACCAAAAGATGCTCCAATCCTCCAACTCAGTCAAAGGGGTGAGTTCATCTCTGTCCAGATAGCCCAGGTTCTTGAAGGCCACTGTGTCGGCCGAGACGTAGTAGCTGGGATCTGTGAACACCCAGTACAGCCCCGCCAGCGCGACCGCGAGCAGCAGTCCGCTGGCCAGTTTGCTCCAATGCCAGCCGCTGCCCGTCACCCGGCCAACGCGCCGGCGTATGTTGCGCCCGCCCTCCCGGATCGCCTGCCCCGGTCGCCCGAACCCCGGCATCGCCACCTGCTCTTTATTCAGCGCATCGGGCAGCACGGATTCGAAACGTCGTTTGCGTCGGGCGTTGCGACGTTTTTGCGCCGCCTGTCGATACTGACGCGTATGCGGTTGCTTGTTACTCGAAGCTCTACGAGCCATCACGTCCCCACCAACAATTGATCATTAACAATTAACAATTGACCATTACCACAATCTACCTGGTCATGCGATTTTGTAACCGGTCCGCATGACGCTCCAGGGCTAGTTGGAGCAGGCGATCCACCAGGGCCGGGTAGCTGACGCCCGACGCCGCCCACAGTTTGGGATACATGCTGATGCGGGTGAAGCCGGGCATGGTGTTGATCTCGTTCAGATAGAGTTCGCCGCTGGCGTCATCCAGCAGAAAGTCCACCCGTGCCAGCCCCTCGCCGTCCACCGCCTGAAACGCCTGCACCGCCATCTCCCGCACCCGTCGCGCCGTCTCCTCATCCAGGGGTGCAGGGATCAGCAACTGGCTGGAGTCGTCTACATATTTAGCTTCGTAATCATAGAAATCATGGCCGGGCTTGATCTCTCCCGGAATACTGGCCCGGGGCGCCCGGTTGCCCAGCACGCTGACTTCGATCTCCCGGGCATTGGGTACGGCTGCCTCCACCACCAGCTTACGGTCGTAGGCAGCCGCCAGGTCCAGGGCTGTACGCAATGCCTCCCGGTCGCCGGCCTTGCTGATGCCCACGCTGCTGCCCAGGTTGGCCGGCTTGACGAAGATGGGATAGCCCAGGGCCGCCTCCAACTCGGTCAGGATGGCCGCCGGCGCTTCCCGCCAGCCCTCACGCGTGACCGTGCGATAGGACGTCTGGGGCAGCCCGGCCTGGGCGAACAGCTTTTTCGCCACATCCTTGTCCATGGCCACTGCACTGGCTAGCACGCCGCAGCCCACATAGGGCAGGTTGGCCATCTCCAACAGCCCTTGCACCGTTCCATCCTCGCCATAAGGCCCGTGGAGCACTGGAAAGATCACATCCATGGTTGGCGGCGTTTCCCGGCCTACGGGCAGCAAATCCCAGCCGCCCGTTTTCTGTGACGCCTCGCCGGCCACCGCCTCGGTGAGCAGCGCTATGGGATCGCCGTCCACCAGCCAGCGCCCTCCCCGGGTGATCCCCATGGGGATCACCGTATGACCGGCCTCCCGCAGCGCATCCATCACGTTGCGGGCGCTATGGAGTGAGACCTCGTGCTCCCCGTTGCGCCCGCCGAAGAGGACGCCCACGCGCAGCGATTGCGAATCTGTCATCAATGAGTCCTTTGATAGAACACGGATTAGGCGGATTAGGCGGACCTGCACGTTTTTTTTTGCTTTTATCCGTGAAGATCAGCCCTATCCGTTCAATCCGCGTTCTACTGTTTTTCGCTACCAGTCGCCCGCCAACTGGATCTCCCGCTCCAGTTCGACGCCGAACTTTTCCTTGACCGTCGTTTGGATGAGGCGGATCAACGCCATCACATCCTGGGCCGTCGCATTGCCCACGCCGCCGGGGTTGACGATGAAGTTGGCGTGAACCCGGCTCACTTCCACGCCGCCCACCCTGGTTCCCTTTAGCCCTGCGGCTTCGATCAACCGCCCTGCATAGTCGCCCGGCGGGTTGACGAACGTGCTGCCCAGGCTCGGCTCTGCAGGCTGGGTCTGGCGGCGATGGGCCAGATAGGCGTCGGCTTCAGCCTTGATGGCCATGGGATCCCCCGGCTCCAGCCCAAAGGTTGCACTCAGCACCACCGGCTTGAAACCGGCCTGCAGCGGGCGTTTGCGCTTGAGTGCACTGTCCCGATAGGTGTAGGCCAGATCGGCCACGTTCATTCGCTGGACAGCGCCTGTCTCGTCCATCACCAGGGCGTGAAGCAGCACATCCTTGATCTCGCCCCCGTGGGCTCCCGCGTTGCCAACCACCGCACCGCCCACCGTGCCGGGCACGCTCACCGCCCAGGCCAGCCCGGTCAGCCCGGCCCGGACGCTGGTGCGGGCGGCTCCGGCCATGGCCGCGCCACTCTCCGCGATCAGCACCCAACGATTTCCCTGTTCCTCGATGCGCACCTGGCGACAGCGGTTGTCGATCACCAACCCGCGCACGCCCCGGTCGCTGATAAGGATGTTGCTGCCCCCGCCGAGGACAAAGTAGGGCAGTCTCACCTCATGACACCAGGCCACCAACTTCTGCAACTGCTCGCTGGCAGTCACCGTAGCGAAATAGTCAGCCGGCCCGCCCACCTTCATGGTCGTCGATGACGCCAGCGTCACGTCCCGCCGGATCTCGACGCCCAGGTCGCTGGGGGGTGGCGCGATCGAGCGCGTCACTCATCACCCAGCCTTTCCAGGAGCCATTCGCCCACTAGATAGCCATCGCCCGCACCCAGGGTGATCACTACGTCCCCGGGACGCACCTGGTCGGCCAAGTAATCGGCGGCATCGGCCAGCTCGGCGATGTGGCGGATGGCCCCATGATCGCTGGCCGCCGCCAGTTCAGCGGCGTTGACACTGCCGTCATCCACCTCGCGGGCGGCGTAGATATCGACGACGATGACTTGGTCGGCTTCCTGAAAACTATCCCCCATGCGATAGAGCATGCGCCGGGTGCGACTGAACGTATGCGGCTGAAAGACAGCCCAGATACGCCGCGCCGGGAAACGATGACGGGCCGCGGCCAGGGTCGCTTTGATCTCTGTCGGATGATGCGCGTAGTCATCAATGACGATGACGCCGGCCGCTTCGCCCTTCTGCTCGAAACGGCGGGCCGCACCGGTGAACGTGGCCAGGCTGGCGATTGCGTCCTCGATGGCGATCCCGCACCAGCGCGCGGCCAGGAGCGCGGCCAGTGCGTTTTGAACGTTGTGCAGGCCGGGCGTCGGCAGGCTGAGCTTGCCGGTCGGCGCATGCCACCAGTCGATATCCGCCCGGTAGCCGCCGCCCGGGATCGGCGTCACGTTGCTGGCGGCGATATCCGCGCTGCTGTCGAGACCATAGGTCAGCCATTCCGGTCCCCGGCTATAGCTGTAGAGCCGTAACTGTTCAGCCCCCGGGTCGTCGGCGCAGGAGATGATCAGCCCATCCCGCTGCACGTGATCCACGAACTGCATGAACGCCCGGCGGAAGCTGGCCGGCGTCGGGTAGCAGTCCGGGTGGTCCCATTCCACATTGGTGATGACGGCCACGGTTGGCTCCAGGCCCAGGAACATGCGATCGTACTCGTCGGCCTCCAGCACGAAACAGGGGGCGCCGCCGGCAGCGGCATTGGCGAAGCCAAGCAGGTCCGCGCCGATGATGTAGCCGGCGTCCACCCCGTTGTCGCGCAGGATCTTGACAATCATGGCCGTGGTGGTGCTTTTGCCGTGGGCGCCGGCCACCGCGATCAGTTGGCGTTCGGCCAGCAGCGCGGGCAGGAATGCGTCCCGCTTCACCACCGGCAGGCCCAGGGCTTCGGCCGCCTGGCGTTCCGGGTTCTCTTCGTCGATGGCGCTGCTGATCAGGACCACGTCGGGGTGAACGCCCCCATTCTCACCCAGGTTAGCGGCCGATTGCTCGTCGAAGATGGTCGCCCCGGCCGCGGCCAACCGGACCGTGCGCTCGTTGGCCTGGCGGTCGCTGCCGCTGACCTGCACGCCCAGTTCCAGCAACACCTGAGCGATAGCGCTCAGCCCCGCGCCGCCGACGCCGATCAAGTGCACGCGCAGGGTGGGATCGGCGTTCGCTAGCCGGGCTTGCCACGTCTTTGATTGGCTTCCACTCTCCATCTGCAAAGTCATGTATGGTTCGCAATCATTTCCTGACGAACAGGATGAGTAAGATGGCCACTGGAATGATCCAATAGACCGGGTTGTCGAACAGATTTTGTGGCAAATTGTTGACCATGGCCTGCGCCCGGGTGGACAGGGGATCGACAAAGCCGGTGAAATCGCGCATGGGATATTGGAATTTATCCTGATAATACCAGAGCGTTCCTGCGATCAGGTAGCCATTAAGCAGGCCCACGCCCAGGTTCAACAGCCAACGGCCAGGCGGCTCCATGGGCGCGCCCTGGAAATCCAGGGTCTTGCCTGCATAGCTGGCGAAGACGATGGCGATGAAGGCGCCGCTGAAAAAGAGACTCAGGAAGCCGTTTGGCGGAGTGGAAAGCCCCAGGATATCCTCGCCCACCCTGGTCATGATATTGGTCAATTCATCCTCGAAGAACGCAAGCAGAAAGATCGCGGACATGATAATGACCGTGTTCCCCAGTTCTTTCACATAGCCCCGCGCCATCCCGATGAGGGTGACGATCAGGGCGATGGTGATGAAGAGTAGCTCGATAGGTCCCATAGATCAGGCGCTCCCTACGCCCGCTAGCATTTGGATTTACCCGAGCCGCCCAGATTGGCGATCTTGGCGCCCCGGATGGAAGAATAGACCAGGATCAGGAAAAGTGTCAGCAGGATCAACAGCACATATGGTTGCATATCCCCCAACCCCGCCCAAAAAGAGCTGATGGTGTCCCTGACGATTTGAAAACCGGTGCTGAGAAAGGACATAACGCTGCCCCGCCCCTCCGTGACCAGTTGTTGGCCGGCCTGTTGTGGGCTCGGCTCGGCGGGCAGGAAGAGCAACACGAGGCGGGGCAGAAAAACCGATGCAAAGAAAAGCCCGTTGGCGATTCCCCATAGAATGGCCCAGCCGTTGGATTTGCTGTCCTTATCCGTGACCAGTTTGTTAGTCAGCCCGTAAGTGACAAGCACAATAATGACCCAGACAAAGAAAAGAAAGGCGTTTTCATTTGTATCCGTCACCAACTGTTGTGCGCTGCTGGCTGCGGTCACGTTCGCCGCTCCGCCCTCGTTCAGGCCGCCGGCTGCGATCAGCGCCAGGAGTCGCCCGGCCAGGTTGGTGATGCGAACCAGAAAATCGCCCTTTTCCTGTAAAATAAGCCAACTGATGAGCGAGGTCAGCAGGACGATCAGTTCGCGTTTGGCCCCGCGCCGCAGCCCAATCCAGCCAAAGAAGATAAGGAAGATGACGAAGGAGATCATCAATTCGATTGAAACGCTTCCGTTGATACTCATGATGGTCAATCTCGTCCCCGGACTATCTCTCCGTCAATTCAAGCAGGGCGGAGGCGATGTTCAGCGCCGCTTCCGGTTGCGCCAGATCCGCCGCGGCCGCAGCCATGATGGATCGACGCCCTTCGTCTTGCACTAACTCCAGCAATGTCGGCCTCAGTTCGATCCCCAGCTTTTCGTCATCGATGATGACCGCCGCACCGTGGCGGGCCAGTTGCTCGGCGTTACGCTGCTGGTTCACGCCCGCCAAGGGCAGCGGAACCAGGATCGAGGGCAGGTGGGCCACCGGGAATTCGCCCAGGCTGCTTGCCCCCGCCCTGGCTACGGTCAGGTCCGCCGCGGCAAGGGCCAGGGCCATCTCATCGTGCAGATAGGCCACCGGATGGTAGCGCCCGGCCAGCGCCTGCGGCAGCGGATGTTCGGCTGCGAACGCTTCATAGAGCAGCCAGTCGCGCGTCCCCACCACGTGCAGGATGTGGGCCGCTGGCAACATGTCATCCAGCGCCGCCCATGTGGCCTGGTTGATGCTGCGCGACCCCTGGCTCCCGCCCCAGATCAAGACCAGCGGCGGTTCGTCCGGCCCGGCCAACGGACGCTCCAGGGCCTCGGCCAACTCGCGCCGGCTTGTGTTGCGATCTTGCGCCGCATCTACCAATTCCTGGCGGACCGGGTAGCCGGTGACGACCGCCTTGCCGGCCGGCGCTTCGCCCCCAAAGAAGGGGGCCGCTTCCGGGAAGGTCACCGCGACCCGGGCGGCGAACCGGCTCATACGTTGGATGGACCAGCCTGGCGTCATGTCCGGCAGGTAGATCATCACCGGTGTCCGTTGCAGACGGGCGGCCATGACCACCGGGGCGCAGACGTAGCCCCCCGTCACCAGGCAGACGTCCGGGTTGAAACGCCTGAATACAAGCTGGCTTTCACCCACCCCCATGGTCATCTTGCTGACGCTGACCGCGGCCCGCAGAGGGTTGACGCCCCGGATCTTGCCTGTGCGCACGCCCTGGTAGGGGATCCCGGCTCGCTCCACCAGAGCGCGCTCCATGCCGTCCACGCTGCCAACCCAGAGCACGCTGAGGTCGTCAGCGCGTCCCGCGTGGTCATTGATAGCCGGCGCCTGCTCGCTTGCGGGCGGATGAGCTTGCGACGTTTTTGCTTGAACGACTGCGGCCGGACTTGGCGCCGCCTGCCTGTTTCTTCTTGCCGCCAGCGCGCGTTCGAGTTGTGCGGCGACGGCGATTGCCGGATAGACGTGGCCGCCGGTTCCGCCACCCGAAATTAAAATTCGCATAGGACAGACTCCCCATGGCGTCGTTTCTGACTACGCCGGGTTGGCCATATCTGCTGATATTGAGCAGAATGCCGATGGCCCCCAGGGCTGTGACCAGCGAACTCCCTCCGTAGGAAATGAAGGGTAGGGTCACGCCTGTGGGCGGGACGACTGCGGTCACCACAGCGGCGTTCAGGACGGCCTGTAGGACCAGCAAGGTTGTGATACCCGTTGCCAGCAACATGCCGAAATTATCCGGCGCATCCAGGGCGATGCGCAGGCCGCGATAGGCTAGCACAGCAAAGAGAAAAATGACAAAGAGCGCGCCCAGCAGCCCCATTTCTTCGCCGATAATGGCGAAAATATTGTCACTCCAGCTCACGGGTAGATAGCCAGGGAACTTGGCCGTGCTGTTGCCCACGCCCACCCCGGCCGCGCCTCCGCGAATGATGGCCCGGATGCTCTGAACCGATTGCCACTCGGTGCTCTCCAGGGGATTGCGGATGGAGAGCAGGTAGCGATTGATGCGGTCCTGGGCGTAGGCGCTATACTGGATCACCAGGGCGAAGGTCGCGGTTCCGCCCAGGATGATGATGGTAAGTTGGCGCAATTTGGCCCCGGCGATGAAGAACATGACCGACGCCGTGGTCACGATGATCAGGGCGGTGCTGATGTCCGGCTGGATGACGATCATGACAGTGACCACGCCCATCAGGATGCTGAAGGGGAGCAGCCCGACTTTCATATCCTCGATGCGTCGCCCTTTGCTGGCCAGCCAGGCGCTGATGTAGATGATAATGGCGATTTTGGCCGGCTCGCTGGGCTGAATGCTGCCGCCCAGGAATGTGCGCGTCGATCCGAAAGTCTTGGAGCCAAAGGTGATCACGGCCAGGAGCGCGATGATGGCAAAACCCATAAGGGGGATGCTTAGTTGATCCCACAGACGATAGTTGACGCGCATGGCCACGAATAGGGTGAGCACGCCAATGACGGCCCACATAAGCTGGCGGGTGATGAAGTAATAAGGATCATTGAGACCGATGATGCCCTGGGCGTAGCTGGCGCTGAAGACCATGACCAATCCCAGGGCCAGCAGGGTGAAGACTACGGACATCAACCCCAAGTCATAGCCTCTAGTCGGCGCTGCGCTTGCCGCTCGTTTGGACGACGTTTTCGGTGTTTTTGTTTTTTTGGTGATCGTCATGTTGCTCATTCCCTCTTCGGTCACCCATGCTTTGGGGTGTGCATTCTTACATTATCGTGAGTGCGGCGTCCTTGCCGCACGTATCTGATCCCCATCGAAACTCCCGGTTCAACGGCCATGGTTACGCAGGGATACGGGACCTACTTCTCTTCCATCACGGCCGCGCGGGCGTCTTCCTGCGTGATCCGTTCGACCAGCGCCCGGAAATGCTCGCCCCGAGCTGCGAAGTCTTTGTAGGCGTCGAAACTCGTGCCGCCCGGCGACAACAGGATCACGGTCGAACCGTCGGCCACCCGTCGAGCCAGGTCCACGGCCTCGTCCAGGCGCTTGACCACGGCGCAGTTGGGTGGTTGGCGACGGGTCTCGCCGGCCCGGTCCTGGACAGTGCGCACGATCATGGGGCCGGCGTCGCCGAAGCCGATCAGCATGCGCACCCGGTCGATGACTTCGTCGGCGAATTCAATCCAGGGCAGATTCTTGTCCTTGCCCCCGGCCAGCAGGATCAGCGTGTGGCCGTTGACCTGGAAACTGCGCAGCGCAGCCATGGCCCGTTCCGGCGAAGTGGCGATGCTGTCGTTGATCCAGGTGATGCCATCGGCCGTGGCCACCACCTCTAACCGGTGGGGCACGCCTTCGAACGTGCGCGCGACGTCCCCGATAGCGGCCTTGCTTGCGCCCAGGGCGTCGCTGACCGCGGCCGCGGCCAGCAGGTTGCTGATGTTGTGCTCGCCCCGCAGGCGCACGTCCTTGCGGCGGCAGAAGGTTTCGCTATTCAACACCAACCGCGAGCCGTCGAGCCAGGCGCCGGTCGTCAACGCCCGGCTGCGGCTAAAGGGTGTGAGTCGCAATTCATTCTGCTGGATGACCCCCCGGATCTCAGCCAGCAGAGACTCCAGTTCCCAGGTTGCCGGCAGGAGTGGCGCGTTCGGATCGTCCAGCAGCCAGCCGGTCACCGCGTCGTCCGCATCCAGGATCAGGGTCGCGCCCCGGGGCATGCTGCGCACCAGGTTGAATTTGGCCGCCGCGTACTCGGCCATGTCCGCGTGCCGGTCCAGGTGGTTGGGCGTCATGTTCAGGATCGCGGCCACGTCCGGCCCCGCGCCGGCCACCGTTCCCCAGCTCAGGGCCGGGTCGAATAGTTCGAGCTGGAAGCTGCTCAACTCCAGCACTAGCGGCTCGCCCGGGGCTATCGCGTCCAGACGGTCGATGAGCGGTTGGCCGATGTTGCCGCCCACATGGGCGGTCAACCCCTGCGCGGCCAGCATTTCGCCCACCAGGGTGGTGGTGGTGGTCTTGCCGCTGCTGCCGGTGACGCCGGCCACAGGACCCAGACCGCGTTGACGGGCGATCTGCATGGTCAGTAGGCTGTCGTTGCTCAGGGGGATTCCCCGGTCGATGGCGGCCTGGACCAGCGCGATCTGAGGCGGTACGCCGCCGGAAAGACAGAGCAGGTCGCAGCCGTCTAGTAGGGTCAGCGGATGGCCGCCCAGCACCAGCTCCACGGGCAGGTCGGCCAGCGCGTCGATGGCTTCGCCCAGCGCAGACCGCTGTGCGCGGTCGCTGACGACGACCGACGCGCCCTGCGCGACGAAGAAGCGGGCCAGCGCCGCCCCCTGGCGGGCCAATCCCAGTATGACGATGCGTTTGTCGGCAAAATTCAGTTCGCCGTTCACGTCATGCTCCCCAAAGTTTCTCTATACCAGCGCCAGGGCTACGCCCAACATGCCGCTCAGCACGCCAATGATCCAGAACCGCTCTTTCACCTGCATCTCACTCCAGCCCAGCAGTTCGAAGTGATGGTGCAGGGGCGTCATCTTGAAAATGCGCCGCCCTTCGCCGTACATGCGTTTGGTCAGTTTGAAGTAGCCGACCTGAAGGATGACGCTGACGGCTTCGGCCACAAAGACGAAGCCCACCACCAGCAGCAGCAGCCACTGGCCGGTCATGATGGCCACCAGCCCCAGGGTCGCGCCCAGGGCCAGGCTGCCAGTATCGCCCATGAACATCTGGGCCGGGTAGGCGTTGTACCAGAGAAAGGCCAGCAACGCACCCACAATTGTGAAGCAGAAGGCCACCAGATAGATCTGATCCTGCAGAAAGGCGATCAGGCCATAACAGGTGAAGGCGACGCTGGCCAGGCTGCCGGCCAGGCTGTCCAGCCCATCGGTCAGGTTCACCGCGTTGCTCGTCCCTACAATGATGAAGACGGTCGCCGGGATGATCCACGGGCCGATGCGGAAGAAGTCCGGGAAGCCCGGCACGCCCACGTAATCCCAGTTCGGCGGGCCGAAATAGAGCACCAGACCGATAAGGGTGGCGAAGATCACCTGAAACGAACTTTTCATGCGCGGGCTCATGCCCTCGCCTTTGCCGCGGATGCCCTTGATCCCCTGCCAGTCATCGATGCTGCCCAGGATCGCATGGGATCCCAGGCAGAAGAAGAGCAGCAGGGTGCTCTGGCCGATGGCGTTCAACCCCCATAGGTTGATAATGTTGAGCGCCCCCGTGATTAGCAACACCGGCACCACGAAGAGGATGCCGCCCATGGTGGGCGTGCCCGTCTTTGTCTGGTGGCGATCCGGTTGATCGATGCGGATCTGTTTGCCGACGCCCAACCGCTTGAGCAGGGCGATCAACGGTCGCCCCCAGACGACGGCTATGAAAAAACTGGCTGTGCCCAATGTCAACGCATAGGCCATGAACGGTTCGTCCCAATCTTTAATCTTTAATTTTCAATCTTCAATTCGTTTCACCCGCGTCAACCGCAATCTGGCTGACGATCTGCTCCATGCCGATGGCCCGGCTACCCTTGACCAGGACGACATCATTGGGACGCAACTGGTCACGTAGCATGGCGATGGTTTCGTCGGCGCTCTTCATAACATAGGTCTTGGCGGGATCGTAGCCCACCTCCCGCGCAGCGTGGGCGATGACTTCGCCCAGATCGCCCACGGTCACCAGCATATCCACCACATCGGCGGCGCGACGGCCCACCAGTTTGTGCCCTTCGTCGGTGTATTGACCGAGTTCACGCATGTCACCCAGCACAGCCACCCGCCGTCCGGCGTTCTTCGGCTCCAGGTCCGCCAGCAGGTTGAGCGCGGCCACGGTGCTGGTCGGGCTGGCGTTGTACGTGTCGTCAATGACGGTGCTGCCATTGACGCCCGGAATGATCACCAGCCGTAGCTGGCCGGGGATATTCTGGATGCCCGAGACGATCTCGCTCCATTCTAGCCCGTCGATCAGCCCCACGGACGCCGCGCGCAAGGCCGTATGAACGCTGTGTCGTCCCAGCAGAGGCGCACGCACATAGAGCGACTCCACCCGGCCATCGGGCTTGCGGTGATGGAAGCGGAAGCGGATGCCTTCCAGTCCGCTGCTGATGATTTCGTCCGCCCACAGGTCCGCTTCGGGCGTCAGGCCGTAACGAAAGATGCGGGCTGTGGTCAGGTCAGCCATGGCTCGCACCCGCTCGTCGTCCCAGTTGAGCACAGCCACGCCGCCCTCCTCCGCGGGGGGAAGGGCCTGGACCAGTTCCGCCTTGGCGGCGGCGATACGCTCTATGGAACCTAGCCGACTCAGGTGGCTTGGCCCCACGTTGGTCACCACGCCGATGCGGGGACGGCTCAACTCGCACAGGCGATGGATCTCGCCCAGCGCATACATGCCCATTTCCAGGATAGCCCGTTCGTGCTCCATGCCCAGCCCCAGCAAGGCCAGGGGCAGCCCCTGCTCACTGTTCAGATTGCCCGGCGAGGCCAGGGTTCGGTAGCGCTGGCTCAGAATCGCATGGGTCAGCTCCTTGGTGCTGGTCTTGCCCACGCTGCCGGTGACGCCGATAACGACCAGATCGGACCGGGTGCGGTGCAGGCGTTGGAATCCGCCCACCATCTGCAACGCATCTTCAGCGCTATCCACCACAAAAGCCAGGGGCGTACGCGGGGTGAATCCCTCAGGCAGTCTAGCGTGGATTTCCCAGCGCCCCCGGGTGCAATCGATTAGCCCGGCGCCTCCGGTTTGGGCCGGGGTGCGTCCCCGCTCTTCGCAAATAACCGCCTGGGCGCCGTTCTCCAACGCAGCGGTGACATATTCATGGCCATCCGTCTGCTGGCCAGCCAGGGCGATAAACAGATCCCCTTCGGCTGCATCCCGGCTATCCAGGACCGCGCGCACAATCGGCGTCGCCGGCAACGCCATGGGCGGCAATTCACCGGTCAACGCCTGCCAGATCGTATGGCGGGTGATGCGAGTTTCGACAATCGGCGGCACAGCGTTCTCCGAAAGATGCGCTCAAAAACACAGTAGAAATTAAAGATTGAGGATTAAAGATTGGGCGACGGGAATTGGCGTCTCCGATGGCCATCTCCAGTCTTCGTCATCTCTGATCTCCCCAATCTTCCTGAATCTCCCAATCTCCAATCCTCAATTTTCAATCTTTACCCTCACCTCATCCGGCGGCACATTCAAATATTCCAATAATCGCCGGGTCACTT
This sequence comes from Chloroflexota bacterium, assembly GCA_024277175.1. Classification (GTDB taxonomy): domain Bacteria; phylum Chloroflexota; class Anaerolineae; order Caldilineales; family Caldilineaceae; genus JAJRVT01. Next base: position 21,518 of record JAJRVT010000428.1, read on the forward strand.
TGGCGAAGACCGGGGCTGCGGTGTAGGCGGCCCACGGACTGATGTTGGGGTTGGGCCGATCCATCTTGACCAGAACCACAATTTTGGGATCGTCGGCCGGGGCGAAGCCGACGAAGCTAACGATGGTTTCGTCCTCGGTGTAACCCTCTTCCGTCGGGATCTGGGCGGTGCCTGTATTGCCTGCCACCGTGTAGCCGGGGATGATGGCAGCCTTGACGCCGACGTTCACCACATAGGTCATCAATTCGACCATGGTGGCCGCGCTCTCCGGGCTGATGACCTGACGGACCACGGTCGGCTCGGTGTGCAGCACCTCGCCATCCTCGATGCGATCCTGGACGATATAAGGCCGCATCAGCGCCCCGTGGTTGGCGATGGCCGCCACCGAGTTCAGCATCTGGATGGGCGTCACCGCCAGCCCCTGGCCAAAGGCGTTGGCGCCCAGGTCCGACACGCTCCAGTTGGGATCGCCCGGCGATTTGGTCAGGCCTCTAATTTCGTTGGCCAGGTCGATCTCGGTGGGCTGGCCGAACCCAAAGCGACGTACATAACGATAGAAGTCTTCCGCACCCAGACGCTGGGCCACCTGCACCGTCACCACATTGAGCGAACGGGCGAAGGCGTCTTCCAGGGTGATGGAGCCATAGGCTCGGCGGTTGCTGTTCAGAAAAACGCGTCCGCCCATGGAGATCGAACCGGAGTCGGTAAAGACGGTCGTTGGCGTGATCACGCCCGTGTCGATGCCCGCGGCCATGGTGATCACCTTGTAGATGGACCCCGGCTCGTACTGGGCGCTGATGGCCCGGTTGCTGAACGCATCGAAGTTCGACGAGGCGTAGCGGTTGGGATCATAGGTGGGGCGGCTGGCCATGGCCAGGATCGCGCCAGTCTGCGGCTCCATGACGATAATCGAACCGCTCTGGGCTTCGTAATAGGCCAGCGCCCGCTCCAATTCTTCTTCCACGATCCACTGCATGTTGCGGTCCAGGGTCAGGACCACATCCTTATGAACGGGCGAGGGCAAAAAGCGGGATGTATCCCTGTCCAGATCATCCAGGCTGGCATTGGGCGCTTCGGGCAGCCCCACGCCATTGCTGCTCAGGAAGAGGTCGTAGTAGCGCTCTACGCCGTATAGCCCTACCCGTTCCGTCTCGTTCCGGGGATCGACGCCCACGAACCCCACCACATGGGCCGCCAGCCCGCCCTCCGGGTAGAAGCGCTTTGGCATCGGTTCTATATTTATACTGTCGAGCACGCTCAACTCCCCCTCCTCCTCCAATTTTTTCTTGTACTGAAGCAGGGGTTGGATTTCAGCCAGCGTCAAATCTTTGGCCAGCAGGGCATATGGCTTCTCTGCATATTCGGTCAGCGTAATCTTGGTTTGGGTGGCATCCAGACCAAGGAGCCGTTCCAGGATTGTGGCCACCTCTTGCCGATCTTCCTCATCTAAGTGAGCGGCGGTCGCTGAGATCGCATAGAAATAGCGATCCATGGCGAACACATCGCCGTTTCGGTCCACGATTGAACCCCGCTCGACGGCCTTCTCCGGGGCTGCATAGGCGATGCTCGCGCCGCGCGCCGGGAAAAGTTGGTATGAGAGCATCCGCAGAAGCACAAGCCCGGTGGCCGCCGCGAAAACGACCGCAATGATCACAAAACGCCAAGTCTCACGCACTTGGCTTTGAGGGGCGCTCGCCTCTTTCCCAGAGGCGTCTCCGTCGGAGGCCGGATTGCGGTCTTGATCGTTTTTTTTACGCTCCTTCTCGCCTTGTGGCGGGGAGGTCGTCTTCGATGTGAACGGATTCCAGAACGTGAACTTCATCGATATCGCTTTCGGTGCGCTGAAAACAAACCGTCATCTATCAGTCAACCGCGGATGACGTTGATTGCACGGATTACTTTCGTTCCTTCTATGGCGTGAAGTTGTACAAATTGATTGCTATTCGTTTGGAGACTGCACACCCCGCAGCCAATGTTGCATCTGCTCGGCCTGCCCACCCATGAATTCGGATGCTCGCTTTCCCTGGGTGGCGGCGAACTCGCTGGCCGCGTCCATCCCTTCCATCGCCGCGGCCTGGGCGCGCTGGAGCATGGCCCGCCCCATCTCGCTGAGCCTGGCCGGGATCCCCTTTTCACCCGTTTTCACGCTGTCCGCTTCCGGGACATTGAGTATGACAGCGGTCGCCGGCGGTGATGTCGGTTCGACCGTCGTCGGCGTAACGGTGCGCCGGCCGGCCATGACGTCTGCATTGACATAGAGCCGCTCCACCTTGTAGCTGTATCCCTGATCCAAGGCTCGACGGTTCATCCTGGCCATGGGTGTGTTTTGAACGATCTGGTAGGTGATCTCGCTGTTGGTCTGTTCGATCCAGGCCAACTCGCGCTCCATATTCGCCACCTGAACCTGGGCGGTCATGATCTGTACGGAGAGCATGACATGAATAGCGAGCGCGCCGGCGATCAGGCCCAAGGCCATCACATAGGCCAGAACCCCCCGGCTGGTGGTGGGCAGTTGCAGAACGCCTTGCAGCGTTTCACCCCACTGCTCTTTCAGGGAATTTCGCCAATTTTCACCCAGTTCTACGGCTGTCGACGAAGCCGATGGCATGGTTTCGCGTTGAAGCATAGCCTATCTCTACTTTCGAAAAATGAGGGGTGCTGTAGGGATTTGACTTTCGTTTTGGATAGATCGCGAATCTGGCTGATTGAGTGGATTTCTTTATTGAGAGATCCACACCAATCCACCGAACCTGTAAAATTCGCGTTCTATTGTTTTTACAGATGCGCTGCAATCCGGAGTTTGGCTGAACGGCTCCGGGGGTTGTCAGCCACTTCAGCCAGGGTCGCAGTGAAGGGCTTCTTCGTGATCAGGCGCAGGGTCGGCGTTCTTTTGCGTCCGCCGTATGGGTGCGCCGGGTCGGGCAGATAGTCGCTTGCCTCGAACTGCATCCATCGTTTGACGATGCGATCTTCCAGGCTATGAAAGCTGATGACCGCCAGTCGACCGCCTGGCTTCAACAGCGCCAGACACTGGGGCAACGTCTCTTCCAGATAGGTCAACTCATGGTTGACCGCGATGCGCAGGGCCTGGAACGTCTTGGTGGCCGGGTGGGTGCGCTTGCCCCGCCGCCCTCCAACCGCTCGGCTCACAGCATTGGCTAACTCGTCCGTGGTCATGAATGGCCGCTGGCGCACCAGATAGCGGGCGATGCGCCGGCTGCGATGTTCCTCCCCGTAGCGATAGATCACATCGGCCAGTTCGTCCTCCGGCCACGTGTTGACGATCTCTGCTGCGGTCAACGTCTGCTGCGGATCGAAACGCATGTCCAGCGGACCGGATTCGGCGAAAGAAAAGCCTCGTTCGGTCGTGGCCAGTTGAAAACTGCTCAGCCCCAGGTCCAGCAGGATGGCGTCCACCCGATCGAAGCCATGGGCCGCGGCTGTACGGGCCATCTCCACAAAGTTCGCCTGCACCAGGACGAGCCGTCCGGCTTCCACCGCCGGGGCCAGCCGGTGCGCCACCCGCCGGATCGCGGCCGGGTCCGCGTCCAGCCCCAGAATGCGACCGTCAGGCGCTGACCGTTCCAGCATGGCGGCGGTGTGTCCGCCGCCGCCTAGGGTGCCGTCGATGATGCGGACGCCCGGTCGGATGGCCAGCCCCTCCAGCACCTCGTTTAGGAGAACGGGGACATGGCGTGCGCCCGCCGGATCGGCGACCGGCCCCGAGGGTGTATCCTGGCCGCTCATAGTGGATTAGACGCCCAGGGCTGCGAAGAGTTCGGTGTCCAGCCCGTCGTTATTCAATTGCTGGATCACCTGCTCGTTCCACTGAGTGGGATTCCAGATCTCGACGTAGTTGTCCATACCCACCACCAACGCTTCCGAGTCGAGTTGGGCGAAGTCGCGCAGCCGCTGACTGATCAGGATGCGCCCCTGCTTGTCCGGCTTCAGGTCCTCGGCGGCGCTGAAAAGAACTCGGCGCAGAAGGGCTGTGCGCCGGTCGGTCATAGACAGGGTTTTGATTTTATCGGTTAGGGTCGTCCACTCATCCAGAGGCATGACCAGCAGACAGCGGTCGGACGGGTTGCGCGTCACCACCAACCCCGTGGCCAACCGGTCCCGGAACTTGGCGGGGATGGTCAACCTGCCCTTGCTATCCAATGTATGGGTGTATTCGCCCAAAAACATAATAGAAAATTCTGGTCCTGACTGGATGATAGGTTTATCCCAAAATTCCCAAACTTGTAGCGCCGACGGACGTTTAAATCCACTTTTGCGATAAAATTGTGAAAAAATAGGGCGTTTAACCCACATCGCCCCACAATTTCCCACATTATACTGGATAAAGAACACTTTGTCCAGCCCCAAAACAGACGAATATGTGACAAAAAAGATTACGAAATTGGGATATGGATTGGGATATCGTAGTTTAGCCGTCGGCTTGCGCACTGGAATCTGTTGGCTGATTTGTGTATACTTGGACTATGTAAGTTAATGTTTTTTACAAATGCCGGTCTCGATACGAAGAGCCTGAATTTCTGTGGCCTCATGTGATTCCCGAAGCGGCGGCGCAAAAGCTCGTTTTTTTCGCCCTGAGATTTCGTCCTGAAATATTGAGAAGATGCAAGATGAGGTTTGCACTGAGGGAGGTAAAATGATTTCTTCACAAACGACCAACCATTCACATGCCAAATGGACAGTTTTTTTGGTCACTGCGCTTGCTGCGGCTCTCTGGATGGGCTTGCAGGCGTTGGCGTTTTCTTCGGCAGCGCCTTTTAGCGATGCAGCCGCCCAAGGCGCATGCGTCAACCCGGCCTGGGACCCCAGCGCGATTTATGTCGCTGACGATCTGGTTTCCCACAACGGCCATGAATGGCGGGCCAAATGGTGGACCCAGGGTGAGGAGCCGGGAACCACGGGCGAGTGGGGCGTGTGGGAGGATCAAGGCGCATGTAGCGGTGGCAACCCCACAGCTACGCCCACAACCGCTCCACCAACGGCCACGCCTGCGGCGACCGCCACCAGTGTCCCCCCTACCGCCACGCCCGCACCAAGCGTATGCAGCGCGCCGGCCTGGGACGCCAGCGCGATCTATGTCGCTGACGATCTGGTTTCCCACAACGGCCATGAATGGCGGGCCAAATGGTGGACCCAAGGTGAGGAGCCGGGGACCACGGGCGAGTGGGGCGTGTGGGAGGATCGAGGCGCATGCAGCAGCGGCGACCCTACGGCCACGCCTACCGTCGTTCCTCCGACTGCGACTGCAACCAGCGTTCTCCCAACCAGTACGCCTGCTCCGACTGCGACGCCCGGCGGGCCTACGCCAACCCCAACGGCCACGCCCGGTCCCAGCGGGGCCAAAGAGGTTGTGGCTTATTTCGCCCAGTGGGGGATCTATGGCCGCAACTATCATGTCAAGAACATCGTCACCAGCGGTTCGGCCGATACGATCACTGTGATCAACTATGGTTTTGGACATATCAAGGACGGCCAGTGCATCATGGTCACTCAGCCCAATGTCATGGACGCATGGGCCGATTACCAGAAGGGGTACAGCGCAGACCAGAGTGTGGACGGCGTGGCAGACGCCTGGGATCAACCGCTCAAGGGCAATTTCAACCAACTGAAAAAATTGAAGCAGATGTATCCCAATATTAAGGTCTTGATCTCCATCGGCGGCTGGACCTGGTCCGAGGGTTTCTCTGACGCCGCGTTGACGCCTGAATCCAGGGCGGCGGCCGTGCAGTCTTGCATCGACATCTACCTGCGCGGCAACCTGCCCGTGGCCGACGGTGCGGGTGGGGCGGGCGCGGGCTACGGCGTCTTCGACGGTATCGACATCGACTGGGAGTGGCCTGCGGCTCCCGGCCATGAGCACAACGTCTATCGTCCTGAGGACACCCAAAATTTCACGCTTCTGCTTCAGGAATTCCGCGACCAGTTGAACGCACTGGAGGTCGAAACTGGCCGCGACTATCTCCTGACCATCGCGGGCCCAGCCGGGGTGGACAAATATGAGAAGATTCAATTGGATCAGATTCACCCTTATCTGGATTGGCTCAGCATCATGAGCTATGACATGCACGGGGCCTGGAGCAACGTCACCGGACACAACGCTCCTCTCTATACATCTCCGGACAACCCCCTGGGCTATCCGGCCAATACCTATTCAGTGGATACGGCGGTGCAGGCCTATCTGGACGCGGGCGTTCCCGCCAATAAAATCGTGGCGGGATTGCCCTTTTATGGTCGAGGCTGGACAGGCGTTCCCGACGGTGGAACCCATGGCCTCTATCAGACGGGGTCCGGGGCTGCGCCGGGAACCTATGAGGCCGGCGTCGAGGATTACAAGGTGCTGAAGACCCTGGGGTATCCTCAATATCGAGATCCTGTCACCGAGACGCCTTGGCTCTATAACGGTGACACGTTTTGGAGCTATGACGACCCTGCGTCCATCACCAACAAGGTGGCCTATATCAACAATCGTGGGCTGCGAGGGGCGATGATCTGGTCGCTGGACGGAGACGACGCAAATGGTTCGCTCATGGCTGCTATCGGCGACAATATCCAGACTTCCAGCGCATCCCGAGGGGATAGCCTGCCGCCTGAAGCACGCGGAGCTATCTTCCTCCCCATAGCGTATCGTTGATCCCTGGATCGGGCCTTTCCCCGATCCCTTTCCCCGCGAATGCGCGATGAGTGGACGGGGTTGCGTTCGCGGGGAGGGATCAGGGTCAAGCATGCAGTCCGCCCTGTCCGCCCTTGACTTTTTTGTAAGGCTACTTCAAGAAAATAAATACACGTCATGTCCCCGGCACTTTCCAGTCGCACTCTGGTCAGCGCCAAACTCGTGACAAGTGCCGGGGACGTTAATTCCCAGGAAGGGCCTAACCCGTATGGCGAGTCCGCCTTGCGTCGCGGATGATGGTCGCCGGGTTCGGCGCATGGCGTGGAATGCGCCCGCGTACATCGGAGCGCGTCTTGCGTGGTGAAATTCAAAAAAAAATTCACCCTTGACTTTCTAATTAACCTGTGCTAAAATTGCAGGTCGCGTATAAGCGCGGAAATTTGATCGTTAGCTTACGCGCGATATATGACGAAATAGGGTATCGGAATGGAGAAATCGGTGGAGGCGAACGGGCGAGAAGCGAGCATTGGCGGCGCGGATTCGGTCGACTCACACCGATTATTTTTTTGCTGATTGTTGAATCGAGCATGCAGCCCTGGAACGCATCCCCGGTTCATTGTCTGTCTGTTACTAGCATGGGCTATCACTGTACAGACGCATAACACAAACCAACTGGGCATCAAGAAGACACCTTGCGAAGGCGGAAACCCGTTCGGCGATGTCGCCGCGTGGGCTTCCCGCCAAGGTGTCTTATTGTCGTTTTTAGGGATTGTGGAAGCGTGAAACGTGAAAGCGCGGGGAGGGCGGTTGCCGGGCCTCCCTGCTCGCCACTTGATATAGTTATTGTTGTTGGAGCGGTCAAAGGAGCTAACTCTATATGAATCCATCCCCTAACGGCGTGAACGCCTCTGTTGCCGGCGCCCGTCCTGTACGCAAGTCGTATGCGCGGACGCCAACCGTGTTGGATCTGCCCCATCTGATCGAGGTGCAGCTTCACAGTTTCGAATGGTTCAAGGAGAATGGGCTACGGGATCTGTTCAAAGAAATTTCTCCAATCACCAGCTTTAATAAAAATTTGGAATTGCATTTTGGCGATTTCCGCTTTGGCGACCCAAAGCATACGGAAGACGAATGCCGGGAGCGGGACATTACCTATTCGGCTCCCCTCTGGGTGCAGATCAAACTGGTCAACAAAGATACCGGCGAGATCAGCGAGCAAGAAGTCTTTATGGGCGACTTCCCCATGATGACCGAATCCGCCACGTTCATTATCAATGGCAGTGAGCGGGTGGTCGTGAGCCAGTTGATCCGTTCGCCCGGGGTTTATTTCACCACGGAAGAGGACCGCAGCACAGGCCGTCAACTGGCTGGCGCTAAGCTGATCCCCAGCCGCGGGGCCTGGCTTGAGTTCGAAACCAGTAAGCGAGACATCATCAGCGTCAAGGTGGATCGCAAGCGCAAATTGCCCGCCACTATTCTCCTGCGCGCCATCGGCTTCGGCACGGATGAGGAAATCCGCGCGCTTTTCGCTGATATCGATATCGATGAAGATCACCCCTATATCGAGTCTACGCTGGAGCGGGATGTGACCGCCAACCCGACCGATGAGCGGGAAAAGGGCGTGGATGATTCCCTGCTCGAATTTTATAAAAAATTGCGTCCCGGCGACCCGCCCACGCTGGACAACGCCCGAAATTTCCTGCAAAATCTCTTCTTTTCGCCCCGCCGCTATGATCTGGGGCGCGTCGGACGATATAAGCTGGACCGGCGACTGGGCCTGAACGCCGGCTTGCAGACCCGTATCCTGACCAATGAAGACATCGTGGCGGTGCTGCGGCGCATCATTGAAATCAACCGCGGCCTGGGCCAGCCGGACGATATCGATCACCTGGGCAACCGTCGCATCAAGACGGTGGGCGAGTTGATCCAGAACCAGATTCGCATCGGCCTCCTGCGCATGGAACGGGTAGTGCGCGAGCGTATGTCCATCCGCGACCCGGAGCAGGTCACACCCCTGAGTCTGATCAACATCCGGCCGGTGGTGGCCGCGACCCGAGAGTTCTTTGGCGGCAGCCAGTTGAGCCAGTTCATGGACCAGACCAATCCCCTGGCCGAGCTGACCCATAAGCGGCGCCTGAGCGCGCTGGGTCCGGGCGGTCTGCGCCGTGAGCGAGCCGGCTTCGACGTGCGCGATGTGCATTTCAGCCACTATGGCCGCATCTGCCCTATCGAGACGCCTGAAGGTCCTAACATCGGGCTGATCGGCTCCCTGGCTTCCTACGCTCGCATCAATGATTTCGGTTTCATTGAGACGCCTTATCGTAAGGTCTACACCGACGTGGAGCCTACGGTGGAGGCGTTGACCGGCCGCGAGTTGCGCGCCAATTTAACCGACCCCGATTCCGGCAAGTTGATCGCTGAGAAGGGGAAGGTGATTTCCAAGAAACTGGCCGCCAAGATCGCTGCCGTCTTTGGCGGCCAGCGCGACGAGAACGGCGAGCCGGTGCGCATTCGCGTCAAACCCTTCGCCGGCCGCGATGTGGTTTATCTCACCGCGGACGAAGATGAGCGGGCGGCCATCGGTCAGGCCTCTTCTGAACTGAACGCGCTGGGCGAATTCCAGAACCCGCGCCCCTCCGCGCGCCGGGCCGAGACCTTCCTCTTCGCCCAGCCGGAGCAGATTTCCTACATGGATGTGTCGCCCAAGCAGATCGTGGGCGTCTCCGCTGCCCTGATTCCGTTCCTGGAGCATGACGACGCCAACCGCGCCCTCATGGGATCCAACATGCAACGACAGGCCGTGCCCCTGGTGCGCCCGGACGCCGCCATGGTGGGCACCGGCATGGAATGGCAGGCGGCGATTGACTCCGGCCAGGTTCTGCTCGCCAAGAATGACGGCGAAGTCATCAGCGTCACCGGCGGCGCGATCGTGGTCCAGGAAGCGGATGGAGAACATCGGACCTATCACCTGCGCAAATACAACCGCAGCAACCAGAGCACGTGTATCGACCAGCGTCCCCGGGTGTTCAAGGGCGATTACGTCAAAGCCGGCTCTGTGTTAGCCGATAGCTCCAGCACGGAGAACGGTGAATTGGCCCTGGGGCAGAACGTGATCGTGGCTTACATGAGTTGGGAGGGCGGCAACTATGAGGACGCCATCCTCATTAGCGAGCGCCTGGTGCAGAACGACAAGTTTACTTCCATCCATGTGGAGAAGCATGAGGTGGACGCGCGCGAGACCAAACTCGGCTCTGAAGAGATCACCCGGGATATCCCGAATGTGGGTGAGGATGCGCTCAAAGACCTGGACGAGGACGGCATCATCCGCGTCGGTGCGGTGGTGACGCCCGGTGATATCCTGGTCGGCAAGATCACGCCCAAGGGCGAGACTGAGTTGACGCCCGAAGAGAAACTGCTGCGGGCCATCTTTGGCGAAAAGGCCCGGGAGGTCAAGGACTCCTCCTTGCGCCTGCCCCACGGTGAGCGGGGCAAGGTGGTGGACGTCAAAGTCTTCGACCGCGACGATCATAAGGATATGGCCGCTGGCGTGGAGAAAATCGTGCGCGTGAGCGTGGCCCAGCGCCGCCGCTTGACCGAGGGCGACAAGATGGCCGGTCGCCATGGCAACAAGGGCGTCATCTCCAAGGTGGTGCCGGTGGAGGATATGCCTTTCCTGGAGGATGGCACGCCGGTGGACATCATTCTGAACCCGTTGGGCGTCCCTGGCCGCATGAATATCGGCCAGATCCTGGAGACGCACCTGGGTTGGGCGGCCCGGCAGATCGGCTTCCGGGCCGAGACGCCGGTCTTCGATGGCGCCAAAGAGGAAGAGATTGAGGCCGAATTGGCGCGAGCCTGGCTCATCGATCGGGCCTGGCGCGAGGCCACCGAACGCGCCTGGATCTTCGTCGCCGAAGAGGAGATTTCTGACTTGGAGTTGCTGGATGACGTCGATGCGCGGCTTATCTATCTCCTCGACTGGCTGGAACCCCTGGGGTATGACGCTGAACGTCTTTTCAGCGACGAGACCTATGCCCGTCATTCCTGCATGACCGAATGGCTGAAGGAGCGGGGATATGACCCTGACGCCCTGTGGTCGCCGACGTATATGTCCCGGCGCACCAGTGAAGAGGCCAATAAGGCGGCCCGCACCGCCGCCCTGCGAGAGTGGATGCGCTATTACGGTGAGGATGATGTGGATGACCTGAGCGGCGAGGCCCTGGAAAGGGCGGCCCAGTCCTTGAGCAAACGGATCGGCTGGCCATTACCCGTCAGCGGCAAACAGAAACTGTTCGATGGCAAAACCGGCGACGCCTACGATTCGCCTGTGACCGTGGGCGTGGTGCAGATGCTTAAACTCCATCATCTGGTAGAGGATAAGGTTCACGCCCGCAGCACCGGCCCCTACAGCCTGGTCACCCAGCAGCCGTTGGGCGGCAAGGCCCAGTTCGGCGGCCAACGCTTCGGCGAGATGGAGGTGTGGGCGCTGGAGGCTTACGGCGCCGCTCATATTCTGCAGGAGATGTTGACCGTCAAGTCCGATGACGTTAGCGGGCGGGTCAAGACCTACGAAGCCATCGTTAAGGGCGACCCGATTCAAAGCCCTGGCGTGCCTGAGAGCTTTCGGGTGCTGGTCAAGGAATTGCAGAGCCTTGCCCTATCGGTCGAGGTCATCAACGATAAGAATGAGGTCATCCAGTTTGGCAAGGATGATGGCGAAGAACGCCTGCCGCGTTTGGGCTTCAGCCTCAACGTGCCCAGCCCGATGAGCCGGAGCAGCGAATAGGATTAAAGAGATTAGAGAGTCAGGGAGAATGGAGATTGGATCGAGACTGTCGGGCCATCTCCAATCTCCCTGACTCTCTAATCTCCTCCTTACTATAGACGTTTGGGAGATAAAAAAACACATGGAAGTAAAGAATTTTGACGCCATCCGCATTTCGCTGGCTTCGCCGGAACAGATCCACGAGTGGAGCTTCGGCGAGGTGACCAAGCCGGAGACCATCAACTATCGCACGCTGCGTCCGGAGCGGGATGGTCTTTTCTGCGAGCGGATTTTCGGCCCGACCAAAGACTGGGAGTGCGCCTGCGGCAAGTACAAGCGCGTGCGTTACAAAGGCATTGTGTGCGATAAGTGCGGCGTGGAAGTGGCGCCCAGCCGCGTGCGCCGGGAGCGTATGGGCCACATCGAACTGGCGTCGCCCGTCAGCCACATCTGGTATGTGAAGGGTGTGCCCAGCCGTCTGGGGCTGCTGTTGAACATCAGCCCGCGCCACCTGGAGCGGGTGCTCTATTTCGCCCAATATATCATCACCAATGTGAATGAAGACGCTCGCGGCCGGGCCATCCAACGCCACGAGCGGGACCTGGCCATGCGCCTTTCCCGTATCGAAAGCGAAGTTCAGGAAAAGGTGGAGGAACTCGAAGCTCAGCTTGAGACCGCCCTGGCCGAACTGGACGAGGTGGAGGAGCGCGAGATCACCGAACTGGACGAGCGCATCAACAGCGAGTCGTCCGCCGCCATCCAGCAGGCCCAGGCGTTACAGGTTTGGATCCAGAATCGTGTGGGCAAGAAAGCTGAGGAGGCGCAACTCCTGGGGTGGTCCGATGAAGTGGTGATTCAGGCCGGTGAAACCGTCTCCGCGGACCATGAAGCCCTGGTCAATGATCTGGTGCAGGAGCAATTGAATCAGTTGCAGGATGAATCGGACGAAGAGAAGGCGGCCATCCGTGAGCTTATCGCGGCCAAGCGCGAACATGTGCGCGGCGACCTAGGCGCGCAGATCGCTGAAATCAGCGACGATGTGGAAATCCGCAAAGAGCGGGTGCGCATGCAAATGGAAGCGGCGTTGGAGGAATTGAAGAGCCTGGAAGAGAAGCAACTGTTGCCTGAAAGCCGCTACCGGGAGCTTCAGGACCGCTGGGGCAACGTCTTCACCGCCGGCATGGGCGCTGAGTCCGTACGCGACATCGTCACGAAGCTCGACCTGGACAAGATGGATAAGGAACTGCGCACGGAGATCCGCACCACCCGCAGCAAGCAGCGCCGCAAGAAGGCGGCCAAGCGTCTGCGCGTGGTGGAGAATTTCCGCAAGAGCGGCAACCGGCCGGAGTGGATGATCCTGACCACGTTGCCGGTTATCCCGCCTGACCTGCGCCCCATGGTCCAGTTGGACGGCGGACGTTTCGCCACCAGCGATCTCAACGATCTCTACCGCCGGGTCATCAACCGCAACAACCGGTTGCATCGTCTGATGGAGTTGGGCGCGCCGGATGTGATCGTACGCAATGAAAAGCGCATGTTGCAGGAGGCGGTGGACAGCCTGATCGACAACGGGCGCCGAGGCCGCGCGGTCAGCCGCAGCGGCAAGCGAAAACTCAAGAGCCTGAGCGACATGCTCAAGGGCAAACAGGGCCGCTTCCGCCGCAACCTGCTGGGCAAGCGCGTCGACTACTCTGGTCGCTCGGTGATCGTGATTGGCCCGACCCTGAAGCTGCACCAGTGCGGCCTGCCCAAGAAAATGGCCCTGGAACTCTTCAAGCCCTTCGCCATGCGCCGGTTGGTGGAGTATAACTACGCGCACAACATCAAGAGCGCCAAGCGCATGGTCGATCGTCAGGCGCCCGAAGTCTGGGACGTATTGGAGGAGATCTGCAAGGAGCGACCGGTGTTGCTCAATCGTGCGCCCACCCTGCACCGTCTGGGTATCCAGGCGTTTGAAGTGGAACTGGTGGAAGGCAGCGCTATCCAGTTGCACCCACTGACCTGCGCCGCGTTCAACGCCGACTTTGACGGCGATCAGATGGCCGTCCACGTGCCCCTGAGCGAAGCCGCGGTCAAAGAGGCGCGCGAGTTGATGCTGGCCAGCAAGAACCTGCTCAAACCCAGCAGCGGCGAACCCATCGTCGGCCCCTCCAAGGATATGGTGATGGGCGTCTATTATCTTACGGTCATGGAAGATGAGGAAATCCTCGGCCAGGAAGATGTGCAACTTCCCACCTTCAGCAGCATGGAAGAGGCGGAATATGCCCATGACATGGGCGTTCTCCGCCTGCGTCAGCCCATCAAGGTGCGTTTCATGAGCCGTTTCGATGAGATGCCAGTGGAAGCATTGGCCGCAGCGGAGGCGCAGGAGATCGAGGCCGTGGAGGTGGACGGCGAGATCATTGAGGAAGCGGTCCAGATCGAAGCCCGCCCCGGCGTCAGCGAACGGGTATTGGAGGCGCTGAAGCACTATGGTCTCGAAACCGTCGGCGATGTTATGGATATGTACGCTCGAGGCGAGCGCCGGATGATCGATGAGATTCCCGGCTTTGGCAGCGTGGCCATGGAAGAGACGCGAGACGCCCTGCGCGCTATGGGGCTTCTGGGCGCACAGTGGCCTGTGGAGCGGCTGATGATCACCACCGTTGGCCGCATCATCTTCAACCGTTCTCTGCCCGATGCACTCTGGTTTATCAATGAACTGCTGGACAAGAAGGGCGTCAACCTGGTGGTTGAGCGCTGTTACAAGCATTTGGGGCGCCAGGTGACGGCCGAGACGGTCGATCATATCAAGGATGTGGGCTTCGAGTACGCTACTAAGTCCGGCATCACCATCGCTGTGAGCGATATTCGCGTGCCGGCGTCCAAACCCGAAATTATCGACCGCACCACCGCGGCCGTGGAGGAGTCGGAGAAACAGTATCGACGCGGCCTGATTACGGCGGAAGAGCAGTATAACAAAATCGTGGAACTCTGGACCCGGGCCACCGATGATGTGACTGACGCGGTCAAAGGACTGCTGAACCCCATCGATGGGCTGGGGGCCATGGCGCAATCGGGCGCGACCAAGGGCGGCATCAACCCCATCCGCCAGTTGGCCGGCATGCGCGGCCTGATGGCCGACCCCAACGGGCGCATCATTCCCTTGCCGATTCGCTCCAACTTCCGCGAAGGGTTGACGGCCTTGGAGTACTTCCTGAGCACCCATGGCGCGCGCAAGGGGCTGGCCGACACCGCCCTGCGCACAGCCGACGCCGGCTATCTGACCCGCCGTCTGGTGGATGTGGCCCAGGACGTCATCATCACCGAGGAGGACTGCGGCACGTCCACCGGCATCTGGCTCACGGCTGAGGAGTCCAAGGCCATGGGCGAGACCATCTTCGATCGTGCGGCTGGCCGTTTCCTGGCCGGCGATGTGACCGATCCCGAGACGGGTGATGTGCTGCTGGCCAAGGACGCGCTGTTGAATGAAGCCGCCCTGGCTCTGCTCAAGCGCTACGATGTGGAGAAGGTCTATGTCCACAATCCGCTGACTTGCGAGTCACGTTTTGGCCTCTGTCGGAAGTGCTATGGTGAAGACCTGGCCCGTGGCGGTCTCGTCAAGATGGGCGAAGCGGTTGGTATTATCGCCGCCCAGTCCATCGGCGAACCGGGCACCCAGTTGACGTTGCGCACCTTCCACACGGGCGGCGTGGCTGGCGGCTCCGACATTACCCAGGGTCTGCCCCGGGTCGAGGAGCTTTTCGAGGCCCGCAACCCCAAGGGAGAGGCCGTCATCAGTGAAATCGACGGCACAGTGGACATCTATTGGGAAGGCGAAGTGCGCATGGTCAAGGTCAGTCGCACCGACTTGCTGCGTCGTCAGGTGGACGTGCCGGCCGGTTACGAACTGATCATCGACAGTGAGGATCGGGTCCAGGAAGACACGGTCATCGCTAAACTAAAAGATGTTGCGCCCGATGAGGATGGCGAATTGCCTGCCGACGCGCTGATCATGGCCGGTATGGAAGGTCAGGCCTTCGTGGAGGCCATGGGTGACGGTTACACTGTCACTATTCGCCGCGAGGATACGGAGGTGTGGGAGGTTGACATCCCGGCTAACGCCCGTCTGCGGGTGGAAAAGGGGGATACGGTGGTCGCCGGTCAACAGTTGACCGAAGGCGCCAAAAACCCCAAGGAAATCCTGCGCATTCAGGGCGCCGAGGCCTGCCAGCTTTATCTGGCCGGTGAAGTGCAGAAGGTCTATCGCAGTCAGGGCGTGGGCATCCACGATAAGCATATCGAGGTGGTGTTGCGCCAGCTTCTGCGCCGCATCCTGGTGCGGGGGACCGGAGACACTGACCTGCTGCCCGGCGAGTTGGTGGATCGCTTCCTTTTCGATGACATCAATGAGGCTGTGGTTGCGCGCGGCGGTAAGCCCGCCCGGGGCGAGCCGGTGGTGCTTGGGTTGACCAAGGCCGCGCTCAACACCGAGAGCTTCCTGGCGGCGGCCAGCTTCCAGGAGACCACCCGGGTGCTCACCGAGGCCGCCATCCGCGGTCAGGTGGATGAACTGCGCGGTCTCAAGGAGAACGTCATCATTGGCAAGCTGATTCCGGTGGGCACCGGTTTCCACACCCATCACCATCGCCCCGCCGTCGAACCGGAGGAGCCCCTGGTGGAGGAACTGGTTTTTGATGAGTTGATGGATTTGGATGAATTAGATGTGCTGGCCGATGGTGAGTTGGAGATGGATGATCTGGATTTTGCCGATATCGACATGAGTGACCTGGCTGGCGTGGCGGAATTGGGAATGGAGCCCCTGGGTGCGGGGGCGGTAGGCGATGACGACGAAGAGGTTGGCATCGATTTCAACGCCTTGAAAGTCGATGATGATGACGATCTCAACAGCGAACTCTAGCCACGGATAGCTCAGGCGAGGGGTGCTGAACCCTCGCTTGGGGAGATTGAGTTGAAAGTGCGGACGCGAAGACTCGCGTCCGCATTTTTTGTTTTCCCTTCCACGAATGCTGAACAGTCGTTCAACCCTTCCGAAATGACTGTTTTCATGCACCAATTTCTTTTTTTTATTGAAAAAATAAGTGATTGACAACGATTACAAAATCGTGTAAAGTATCTGTGTGTCTGTAGCGCGTCGGCCCTTTTAAGCTGTATGCGGCGTGATGCTGCTCGCATAATTCCCACCCCTGTGCAGGGTGAACGATTGGTGACGTCCGGTCCTCCGCTAAATCCGTAATTATCAAACCTCATGCAATGAATGGAGATATCCATGTCTGTTTTGCAAGCTGATGGCCGCGCCTTGGTTGTCGCTATGGATCATGCGCGCACCCATGGCGTTATCGAAGGGCTGGAAGACCCTGGCGCCATCATCGACGCCATGGTCGACGCCGGCGCCGATGCGATCATGACTTCATATGGCGTCGTCAAGCATTATCGCGACCGACTCATTGGCCGCATTCCCACCATCATGCGTCTGGACGGCGGACCGAGTCTTTACCGGGAAGATTGGCTGGCCTACACTGAATGGGCGTTATTGCATTCGGTGGAAGACGCCCTCCTCTTGGGGGCGGATGGCGTCTGCTTGATGGCGTTTGTCGGCATTCCCGTCGAACTGGAAACCTACAAGATCGTCGCCAAAGTCTCTGGCGAGTGCCTGCGCGTCAACTTGCCGGTTATGGTGGAGGCGCTGCCGGCCAAAAGCGAGCGTATTCCCGATCCCATGGACCCGCTGGCTATGGCCTCGGCCGCGCGCCTGGGGTTCGAACACGGCGCGGATATCATCAAGACCTATTACACGGGGTCGCCTGATAGTTTCCGCCAGGTGGTGGATAACTGTCCTGTTCCCACCTTGATTGCGGGTGGCGCCAGGATGGACACTGTCCAGGAAACGCTGGAGGTGGTCCACGGCGCGATCCAGGCCGGCGGCCGCGGCGTGGTCTTCGGTCGCAATATCTGGCAGAACCCTGAACCCCAGCGCATGGTGCGCGCCCTGCGCGCTATCATTCATGATGACGCATCTGTGGCCGAGGCCCTGGATGCGTTCAACGGTTGAGAGTAAGGCGAACACAGATAAATAACTATACATTTTGCGTATCGGTCAGAGGGGTGATGAGAACGAACCATTTTTCGAGACCCTCCAACCGTTGGAAGCGTTGCTCCAAGAACTGCATCTGTTTGTGAGTAAGTTTGACGCCAGTC
>JAJRVT010000429.1 GCA_024277175.1 Chloroflexota bacterium
ATATGGGCCGGGTTCCAGTTGTAGAAGAGGAAGCCCGCGCACGCGCCGGCCAGGGCCGCGGCCAGCGCACCCACCAGATACTGGTCGCTCATGGCGGCCAGCAGGGTGAAGTAGATGGCCGCGATCATGGCGATGCCGGCCGAGAGCCCGTCCATGTTATCGAGCAGGTTCATGGCGTTGGTGATGGCCACCACCCAGAAGATGGTCAGGGCGATGTCCAGCCAGCCGCCGAAGAGCTTCACCTGCACGCCACTGTAGATCAGGATGCCGGCCGCCAGCAGTTGCCCGCCCAGCTTGACGTAGCTCCCCAGCCCCCACTTGTCATCCACCAGCCCCATGAGGCTGACCAGGGTGGCCCCCACGAAGATGCCCACCACCTCGTGGATGTAGGTGCGGTCGCCCAGGAAGATCAGCGCCAGAATAAAGGCCAGGTAGATGGCCGCGCCGCCCAACATGGGCACCGGGCTTGTCTGGAGTTTGCGCGCGCCCGGATTGTCGGTCACGCCGGTGTGGAGGGCCACCCGCCGCAACACGGGCGTGCCGCCGACAGCTAATATCAACGCGCTGGCTGCGATCAGAAGATACGAAGTCATGAAAAAATGGCGATAAGGGCTATCCCGGATCCTTTCCGACTACTCGCCACCACCGAGCAGGCTGCCCAGTCCTGTGACCAGGCTATCCCATGTGGATTGGACCTTCTCCGCCAGCTTTTGTGCATCCGCCGCGGCCTGAACGGATTGCAGGCTGGCATTGACCGATTTCCAATTGACTACATTCCAGAAAGCGGCGATATAGTCTCCGCGACGGTTCTGGTAGTTCAGATAGTAGGCGTGCTCCCACACATCCAATCCCAGGAGCGGGACCAGACCCTGGGAGACCGGGTTGTCCTGATAGGGCGTAGCGATCACGACGCCTTTCATCTCCTCATCTACGCAGAGCCAGGCCCAGCCACTGCCGAAGCGGGTGGCCGCTGCCTTGGCGAACTCGGCTTTGAATGCATCCAGGGAACCGAAGGAGTCGTCGATGAAGGTCGCCAGATTGTCAGGTAGCGGGCCGCTGTTGGGGGTCAGGCAGGTCCAGAAGATGGAGTGGTTGAGATGGCCGCCGCCGTTGTTGCGCACCGTGGCGCGAATTTCTTCGGGAACGGCGTCCAGGTCATAGAGCAACTCCACAACGCTCTTCTCCTGAAGCTCTTCATAGCCGGAGAGGGCATTGTTCAAATTGTTGACATAGCCTCGATGGTGCATGTTGTAGTGGACGGCCATGGTGCGCGTGTCGATGTACGGTTCCAGGGCGCTGTAGCTATAGGGTAGCGCGGGCAGTTTGTGAGTCATGTGTAGTCTCCATGTATTGGCGCAAAACAAATCGATCCGCTCATCCAAGAGAAGATCCAGCCAGATAATAACATAATTGCCGTTCAATCAGCTATTGCCGCCAGGGTATGTTCGCCTTTAGCCAGTTGATGGATTACGCTCTCCGTCTCGCGCCCGTTTACTAGCCGGATTCTCCCGTCGCCCGGAGACGGCAACGTCACCTCGGCCTCCACGCCCTCGGGCAGGCTGAGCGAGAGATCAAAGCGGCCCTCCGTCCACGCCCAAGCCATCTCGATCTCCCCATGCGGGGTGGGGACCCGCCCCCTGGCCCAGGTCAGATCGACCGGCTGGGGTGCGATGCGGACGCGACGAAAGCCCGGCTCCAGCGGCGCGACGCCCAGCACTTCGGTGGAGAGGTCGAAGGTGGGCGTGCCAGACCAGGCGTGGCACGTGCTGTGGTAAGGGTGCAGTTGCCAGGCCTCGCGCCAGGTGGACTCGCCGGCCTGAGCCAGCGCGCCCCAGCGGCGGCGGATGTTCTCCAGCAGCGCGGCGTGCTCGCCGGCCAGGCTCAGCGCCCGGTGCAGGAAGTGCATGGTGAAGGGCTGGGCCAGGACCACGTCATGCGCCTCGTCGAAGGCGACCTCGTCCGGGTCCGTATCGCCCGTGTTGGTCAGCACCAGCCGCTCCTCGTCCAGGATATAGGCCAGGATAGAGGGCCAGCGCTCTTCGGGCGCGACGCCGAAGGCGATGACCATGGCGTTGGCCACCTGGCTGACCCGGCGGCTGGGCCGGCCGCGCCGGCGCGCGTCTACGTAGACGCCCCGCTCTTCGTCCCAAAGATGGCGGTTGATGGCCCCGGTGACCCGGTTGGCTAACACCCGGAAGCGGGCCGCGTCCCGGGGCGCTTCCGCGAGCAGGGCCAGGCGGGCCGCCGAATTCAGGGCCTCCACAAAGTGGGCGTTGAGGGCCGTCACCTGCCCCTGCTTGTCTAGGTCCGCCCAGTCCACGAAAACCCAGTGGGGGACGTTGGCCAGCAGACCGTCGTCATCCAGGAAGCGTTCGAACCAGGCCATGGCCCGGACCAGGGCCGGGTAAAGGGTCCGGGCCGTGGCCTCGTCGCCCGTGTAGGTGACGTAGCGGTCGATCTCCATCATCCAGTAGAGGCTGAAGTCGGGGATGTTGAAGAAGCTCCCCGCGCCGAAATCACTGGGCGTGGTCATCATGGTCAGGCCGCCGGGGCGCTGGGACTGGGCCACCTGGCGCAGGAGTCGGGCCGCGAGCCTGGCGTCGCCAAAGGCCACGTAGTTGATCAGCGTCTGCACATAGGCGTCGCCGACCCACTGGCGCTGCTCCCGGGAAGGGCAGTCCTCGTAGGCGTCGTGCATGCAGAGGCGCAGGGTGTAAGCGCCGATCGCCCAGATCTGGTTCAGCAGCTCGTCCGAGCAGACGAACTCGCCCCGCTCCGCCACCGGGTAGGCGGTGAAGTTGAGGTGAACGGACTTGACGTGCAGGGGGCGCTCGCAGTTGCGGAAGGTCATCTGCAGGTAGCGGAAGCCGGCCCACTCGAACTGCTCGAAGCGCTGGTCGTCCTCGCGCAGGATGTAGCGATGGGCTTGGGGCGTGTCGTCATAGCCTTGGATGCCGGCCGTCATCCAGACCCGACCATCGTCCAACAGGCGTTCGCCATAGGCGAAGTCGATCACCGCGCCGGCCGGCCCGTCCACATGGAAGCCCACGCGCCCGGTCACCATGCGCCCGAAGTCCAGGATTACGGAGATGCTGCGCCCGGGGCGGGTGGTGATGGTGGTTGCGCCGTCGAGGAAGAAGTCTGACTTTTTGGAAAAGTCGGACTTCTGATCCCAAATCTCCGCGGCCATCTGCGCGCCCACATCGCCCGCGTCCGGCCTGTCGATCACCTCGCCATAGGCCAGCACGGCCTGGGGAAAGCGCATCTCCTCCGGCAGGGGCGGGATGTCACGAACCATGAGCGTGGGGAAGGGGACCACATCGCCGGCGAAATTGCGCGCCGGCACGCGCAGGACTTCGGCCCCATCCCAGCCAGCGTCGTCGAAGTCGATATGGGTCCAGCCCTGGGGCGCGCGGCGGGCGTCGTAGACCTCCACGAAGCCCAGGCTGCACCCGGGCGTCTCCCGCTCCCAGGCGTCGGCCACCCGGTGACGCCAGCTTGCGTCGGTGTCCAGCGGCAACGTCTCGCCGCCCTCCATGACCAGATCGCCCTGGAGAAAGAATCCGCCGCAGCCGAACGCGCGCGCCTGTTCCCAGATGGGGAGCTCGTACCAGGCCGTGTTGCGCCCGTAGGCGTGGACCAGGGCCGCGATGACGTTGCGGCCGGGGCGCAGGTAGGGTGTCAGGTCGTAGGGGTCCGCGGTCTGGAAGGCCTGGGTGGAGCGGGCCGGCCCGCGGCCAACCCGTTGGCCGTTGACGTAGAGCTGGTAGCGCCCGTCCGCGGAGACGTGGATATTTGTGGCGGTCACCGGGCCGTCGATCTCCACCGTCTTGCGGAAGTAGACGTAGCGGTTGGCCTCGGCTTCGTAGGGCGGCTCGCCCCCGGAAAAGGGGAGTTTGTCGATGCCGCGTCGCCGCCAGATCCATTCGGCGCGGGGTGTGAGGTGGGTCATGGGGTTCCTCTGCTGGCTGGGTGGTGGATGATGGTCGCACTCGTGGCATCATACCCTTGATGTCGGGTTCGTGCAATGCGTTGCGGGGGCATTCATCTGGTGGTATGATGGCGTTAGGCCGTTCCGAGAATTTACGTCTCCGGCGCGGACCACGGGTTTTGACGCCTACAAGGAATGCTTCAAATGACATTAGACATCGACATCCACTCACTCGTTGCTGACTTCCCCGGCCGCGTGTCGATCGTGATCAGCAAGCCCGGCACAGGCGAGCGCGTCAGCATCAACGAAGACGCCCGGTTTCCCGCGGCCAGCCTGATCAAGCTCCCGATTCTCTGGGAGTTCTTCATGCAATGCCAACGAGGGCAGTTGGATCCGGATGAGGTCTATCGTCTCAGAGAGGCGGACAAGGTCCAGGGCTTTGGCGTCCTGCGCCAGTTGGAGCCGGGCGTGACCCTGCGGCTCATGGACCTGGCCACCCTGATGATCGTGGTCAGCGACAACACGGCCACCAATCTGCTCATCGATCGGCTGGGGGTGGAGAGGATCGACAACACCATCCAGGCGCTGGGGCTGGAGGGAACGACGCTCAAGCGCAAGATGTTCGATCACAGCGATCCCACGCTTGAGAATTTCGTCACCGCCCGGGATGTGGAGCGCATGTTGCAACTGCTGCTCTTCGACAACGCGCCGCTGGGTGCGTATCGAGACCGCCCCCGGACGATTTTGGCGGGGCAACAGTGCAAGAACAAGATCCATGTGGGCTTTCCCAAAGACACCTGGATCGCCAGCAAGACCGGCGATTCGCCCGGGCTGGAGCATGACGCCGGCCTGGTTCGCCTGGGAACCGGTGAGTACATTCTGGTCGTGCTCACCAACGAACTGACGTCTAACTACGACGGGATCAAGCTTTGCAGACAGGCAGCCCAGCTTTTGTACCGATACGCAGATCAATGAAAGTCATTTATAATCGCGAAACCGATACACTGACTGTCATCTTCCTGGATAAACCGATCGCCGAAAGCGATGAAGAGAAACCCGGCGTTATTCTGGACTATGATGCCCAAGGAGGCTTGGTCTCTCTCGAAATTCTTGACGCCTCACGTCAGGTCTCCATGCCGGGACGTATGGAATATCAGGTCGACCCCCTCCCTGCATAAGCGATAGCGGATCAATAGACGCGCGACATAACCCAATCTCCTCAATCTCCAATCTCCCCAGTCTCTTGATCATACCGCCCAAACTCGCGCACCGTCTCGATCATCGCTGCCACGTTCTCCGGCTTGCAATACTCGGCCACGCTGTTGGATGAACTGAGCAAGTACCCATAGCCAGGGGCCAGTTGTTCAATTCGTTGTCGGGTTTCGGCCCGCACCTGGTCCGGCGTTCCCCGGCTGAGCAGGTCCACGCTGATGTTGCCCACGATGGCGATGCGGTCGCCGTAGCGCTGCTTGACCAGCACCGGGTCCATCGCGCCCGGCTCGAAGGGGTGGAGCGCGTCCATGCCTAGGGAGAGCAGGTCGTCCAGGATGGGTGTGAGATTGCCGTCGGAGTGGAAGATCCAGGGTTTGGTGATCCTGTCCGCCACCTTGCGCACGTGGGGCAGCAACAGCTCCCGGTAGTGCTTGGGCGAGAACATGGTGGATGTGCCGAAGGCGATGTCGTCGGCCGCCCACAGGAAGTCGAAGTCCAGCTTGCAGAGGCCTTCCACCAGTTCCGCGGTCCAGTCGGTGATGCGCGCCATGACCTCGTGGACGAAGTCGGGCTGCTTGTAGAGGGCCATGGCGAAGTCGGCGAAGCCGATGCTGTTCCAGCAGGGGTCGATGCCCATGAAGAAGATGGCGCAGGCCGCAAACTCGTCCTTGTTCTCCACGAAGGCTTGGGCCTGGTCCCAGAATTCGTCGTCCAACGGCCGGAAGACCAGCTTGTCCAGGTCGTCCCAGCTTTTGAGCACGCCGTCCGCGCCGTACTCCAGGTCCGCCTGCTCCGGGTTGCGCAGTGCAATCTCCTTGCCGGGGAAAAGATAGATAGACTCCCAGAAGGTGACGTTGTCCCGGCCCACCGCGCGCGAGATGTCCGGCTCGATGCGGAAGCCGGCCCGCTGCTGGGTAGTCTTGTCCGGGCTGTGGAACATCTGGATGGCCATGGGGTCGTCGGTCAGTTTTTCGACGCCGCCGGCCATGCGCGCCGCGACCCGCCCGTCGAAGAGGTGCTCGATATAGGGAACCCGGTCCACCGGCTGGCGTTTCAGCGCGGCCAATACCCGCTGGCGTGGAAGCATAGCGATCCTTTCTGGGATGAAACGTATCTATTCAGACAGACTCCGTTGGAACGCGGATTCCCATTGATTCGAACAGATCTTCGCTGAATAGATACGAGAGAACGTTTGTCGCATAATATCCCAAATGTCGGGTTCACACAATGCGTTTTCGTCAAGGTGCGTTACTGCGGTCTACTGGCGCCAGGCGACAACCAGTCCAAGCAACCCTGAAAGCGACAGGCCGATTCTCTCTTTCTGCGCGCCCTCATAATGAGTAAACCGGGCGTCTTGATATTTTATCAAAGTACTTGTATAATTTAACTCATGAAGCCTTTGCGATTCGTTGGATCAAGTCTTGACGACTTGCGTAGCTTTCCCGTCGAAGCCAGGAGACAAGCGGGGTTTGAACTGTATGCCGTTCAACGCGGGTTAGAGCCATCAGATTGGAAGCCGATGAAAGCGATTGGTTCAGGTGTTCGAGAGATTCGCATTCATGTTTTGGGTGAGTGGCGTGTTCTCTATGTAGCCAAGTTGGCCGACGCTATTTATGTACTGCATGCCTTTCAAAAGAAAACACGGAAGACCCGCCGTAAAGATATAGAAATGGCTCGGCGGCGATATAAACAAGTGGGAGAATGATTTATGGATGAGCCAATTTTCGAATCGAGTGGTAATGTATTTGCGGATTTGGACTTAGAGCCGGCAGAAGCAGCGATCTTACATATGAGAGCCAAGTTGATGAATGATCTGAGATTGTATATTCAGTCTAGTGGTTTGACACAGGTGGAAGCTGCTAAAATACTAGGTATCGCTCAATCTCGTGTGTCGGATTTGATGCGAGGGAAGTGGGACAAATTTAGCTTGGAAATGTTGATCACACTTGAAGCCCGCGCTGGGCGTCAAGTAATACTTGAACTGGCTGTTTGATTGACAGGTAGTATCTATTCAGCCAGGCTCCGTTGGAACGCGGATTGCCGCTGATTCGAACAGATTTTCACGGATTTTTCTGAAAATCTGTGGAAATCCGGTTTCATCCGTTAAAATCCGCGCTCCAATTCTCTCTTTCTGCGTGCCCTCACGCCGTGGATCGTTCATATCCGCCTCTCTCTTGGTTACTGAGATAAGGACAAGATGATTTCTCGCTTCCTTGCCCTCTCTACCCCTCTCGATTACAATGATGACAAGTTGAGCGGCTCCAAAACGTTGTTCAGCCGTACAGAGGCTTCGCTTAATTTCCATAAGGTCCTCTCCGCCGGCTTCGTTGTCACTTTGTGACCATTTCGTAATCCATATTCCTTTTTTAGGCCCGTAAATAATGCTTGATAAAAAATATATATTACTACAACAAGAAGGGTTCCTCACAAGATTTTCACTTTTGCAAGGTCTGCATAGCTTGCGTAAGGGCAATCTAGGCGATAACTCGAAAGGTCATTTCTATCTGGGTTTTACAAATCTTGCCATAGGTTTTGAGCGAATCATGAAAATGATTCTTCTGATTAATCATATGCGCTTGAATCAATTAACCCCACTTACAGATGATGAACTTAGAGACAATTATGGGCATAAAATTAAAAAGTTATATAGTCACTGCTCTGAACTGGCTGTTGAATTGGGTATCCCTTTTACCAATTACCTTGAAGAAAATGAAATTGAAAAAGAAATTATTCATTTCCTTCATGAATTTGCATTGAGTGCTCGTTTTTACAATTTAAGCATGCTCTCAAACTCGGCAAGAACTGATGACCCTCTCAATGAATGGTATACAATTCAAACAAAAATTTTCAATTCTGATGTTTCTCAAAAAAAGAAAAACAAAATATTGCAGGAAGGCGCTTTTTTTAACGACTTAATGGGCAGTAGCATGGTTACTTTTGCAACTGGTTTAGATCAGCAATTGCTGTCTAACATGGACACTTTTATAATTCCGAACGTACTTGAAGCTTCAGCTCCATATTTGGTTTGGCGCATAATAAAAATATTAAATCCTTTTTATGATTTGATATCAAAAGTTACAGATGAAGCTCAGAATGTAAATCATCAGACATGTCCTGAAGTAGCCTGCGTACCTTATATGACAGAGTTTTTTGATTTTCTAAAGTTTGAAAGAAGTTGGGTGTTGCGTAAGCGAGCATGGGTCTAACAAATCGTTGCATCGGAAATTTTTGGGCGCAGCCCTAAAAATCCGGTGAACTCCAGCGTTAAGCTGGAGTTTCCTCAAAAGTCTATCTGCTCCGCGTTTTCGTCGACGTGGATCGAACGCAACCCGATGGGGTAACCACCAATCTCCTCAATCTCCTCACCCTCTAATCTCTCCCAATGCCACCCGCACCACCGCATACTCCTCCAGCCGCTCCAGCGTGATCACGGATCCGTTCTCCAGCAGGGTGATGGTCAGGGACTCGCCTCCGCCATCCTCCGCGCCCATGACCGGCAGGCCGCGCAGATGGATCCGCACGTCGCAAACGGGCATGGGCGCGTCGAAGGCCAGATGGCCGGGCGCGTCCCCCAGCAACATGAACCCGCCCAGGACAGGCCGCCCGATCACCGGGTTGACCAGGCAGACCACCAGCTCGCCACCTTGCCAGTTGAAGGTGGCTTCCACCGGTCGTGGGGCCTCCACCCAGACTTCGGGTGCGTACAGGTCCCGCAGTAGCGCCTCCAGGAACTCGTCCAGGGCCGCCAACCCCTGGCGCACGTTCTCGGCGAAGAGGCGGGGCGCGGCGTAGAGATAGCGCCCGCGGCCATAGTCGCCTGAAATCACGGCTGGCTGCTCCGTCACCGGGCCGGGACCCACGTTGTGGGAGCTCCACTGGGCCTGGGTCACGCGCAGGGCCGGCTCCACGTGCAGGGCGCGGACCTCCACCCCGGCGGATTCTCCGGCAGTGGGCCGGAAAGCCAGCATCTCGGTCACGCGCAGGTGGGTGCTGGTCAGGTCGTAAGCGTCGGACGGCAGCAGGAAGTTCACCTGGTGGTCCAGCGCTTCCCGCCCCGTCACGAAGCCGAAGCCGGGCCGGGAGAGCGGCTCTTCCCGGAGATCGAGCGTGGCGGTTTGGTGGGTGAAGAGCAGCCGCCCGCCCTCATACACGTAGCGGCGCACGGCCTCCACAGCTTCGGGGGAGAGATGGCGCACATTGGGGATGACCAGCAGCGGGAACGCGCCCAGCTCCTCTGCGCTCAGGTGATGTTCGGCGATCACGTCGAAGGGCCAGTGCAGCTCGTTCAGCAGCCGGTACGCACCCACGAAGTCCAGTTCCTGATCCGGGTTGAGCAATGTGCTCCCCTGGGCGTAGAGCAGCGCGATCTCGGCGTAGGGCGCGCTGCCGCGCACGTGGGGAGCCAGGTCGTCCACCACTCGATAAGAGTCGGCCATGGCCGTCAGCGCTTTGGGGTCGAAGGAGCCGTCCATGTGGGGCTGGTCGATCCACATGAGCGCGCAGTTGTGGGCCAGGGCCGTGGCCGCCTCCCAGCGCATCTCCCCCCGACCTTTGGTGGTGAAATCCCAGAGGCCGTTGAAACGATGGCCGATCAACTCCACCTCCCGCCCGCCGGCCTCGGCGCGGGTGATCTTGGCCAGGGCGCTGGTGCGGTGGAAATTGCGCCCCCACGCGTTGATCTCAAAGGCAAGGTAGTCGTCATGCTCGTAGGGCGGCCCGTAGTTGTGGGTGGTCTGGATGGCCTTGCCCGATGCCGCGATGAGGGCCTTGATGCGGCCATAGAATTCGTCCATGGTGCGGATGGCGAAGTCGATGTAGGGGGGCGTGTGGACTGTGGGCAGGGGCTCGTCATGCTCGTCCGCCCAGCGGGCCTGGCAGTGGGCGCAGTGGCAGACCTTCCCCTGGGGATTCAGGAAGAGGATATCGAGGAAGAGGGCGGGGAAGTCATAGCCCGTCACCATCTCCCGGATCTGGTCCAGCGCGAAGGCCTGATAGGGCGAGTTGAGACAGAGGTAGGTCCACTTGCTGGAGACGTCGCTGCTCAGGCTCCAGCCGATGCGGATGGGCGCGCCGTCGGCGTCGC
>JAJRVT010000030.1 GCA_024277175.1 Chloroflexota bacterium
GCGCTGGGGATGCGGTCAGTTACACATGCTGGTGAAGCCCAAAATACTACGCGGATGATTGTTCGTCCTCGTTGTTCACAACCTCGGAGTATTACTTTTGTCACAAACGGCTGCGATCTTCGATCTGGATCTAACGTTAATCACCCGTTCGTCCGCCACCCTGTTCATCAAATACCTGCGCCAGACCGGGCAAATGTGGCGGTTCTTTCGCCGCCGGGATCTGGCCATGATGGTCCTGGATATGGTGCGCTATAAGTTGGGCTTTCTGGATGGAAACGTCGCCATCCGCCGCAGCGCGCTCCTTTCCGCCGGCATCGATGTCGATGAGATGTGGACACTGATCAACGAGTGGACCGCAGAAATGCTTGTCCACGCCATTAGTCCATCGGCGCGCGAACGTCTGGAGTGGCATCGGGCGCAGGGGCATATCCCCGTGGTCTGTAGCGCAGCCAGCCAGTTTAGCGTGAAGCCGGTGGCGGATCTGCTGGGCATCACGGAACTGGTGTACACCGAATGGCTGACCGCGAACAATCGCCTGACCGGCCGGCTACGCGAACCCATCACATTCGGCACGGGCAAAGTCTACTGGATGAAGAAATGGGCAGCCAAACGCGATGTAGACCTGTCCCGCAGTTATTTCTACAGCGACGACGCCGTAGATCTGCCCTTGCTGGAAATCGTCGAGCACCCCATTGCGGTCAACCCCCACCGACCCTTACGCAAGATCGCCAAGGCCCGCCAGTGGCCGATTCTCACCTGGAAGTAACACTATAGAACGCGGATTGTGCGGATTGAACCGACATAGCTGGATCTTTCAAAAAAATCCGTGAAGATCCGCCCGATCCGCTCAATTCGCGTTCTATCAGTCCAAGACGCGCGCAAACGCAGCCAGGGTCCGCTCGATATCATCGGCAGAAATCTGATAATGGGTCACAGCGCGCAGACGTTGGGAATCGATGGGGCTGAGCAGCACGCCCTGGTCGGCCAGGGCCGCGGCCAGTTGGGCCGCGCTTAGGTCGGGCCGGACGAGGTTGAAATAGACCAGGTTGGTCTCGACGCCATCCAGGTCCACCTCGATGCCATCCAACGCGGCCAGTCCCTGGGCCAGGCGCCGGGCGTTGGCGTGATCATCGACCAGACGATCGACCATTTCAGTCAGGGAGACGATGCCCGCGGCCGCGATGACGCCGGCCTGGCGCATGCCGCCGCCGACCACCTTGCGCATCCGCCGGGCCCGCCGGATGAAGTCCTGCTTCCCGGCCACCACCGATCCGACCGGCGCGGCCAGCCCCTTGCTCAGGCAGGCGGTGACGCTGTCTGCATTCTGAAGCAGGCGCGCCGGCGTCACGCCCAAGGCCGCGGCCGCGTTCCAAATACGCGCCCCGTCCACGTGCAGGCGCAGCCCCCGTTCGTGGGCTAGATCGCCGACTGCATCCATATATTCGACCGGCAACACCCGCCCGCCGCAGCGATTGTGGGTATTCTCCAGCGCAATCAGGCGGGTGATGGGGAAATGATCGTCATCACCGCGAATAGCCGATTCAATCGCCGCCAGTTCCAACGTGCCGTCGGGCTGGTTGGGTACGGCGTAGTGATGGACGCCGCCCAGGGCCGCGGAGCCTCCCAGTTCATAGTAAAAAATGTGTGCGTCGCCGCCCAGGATCATCTCGTCGCCTCGGCCGCAATGGGTCAACACAGAGACCAGGTTGGCCATGGTGCCGCTGGGGACGAAAAGCGCAGCCTCCATGCCCAACATCCTGGCCGCCAGCGCCTCCAGTCGGTTGACGGTCGGGTCCTCGCCATAGACGTCATCACCCACCTGAGCCTGGGCCATGGCTGCGCGCATGGCCGCGGTGGGCTTGGTGACAGTGTCGCTCCGCAGATCGATGAATGCATTCGTTGAATCAGGCATGTTCGCTCCCTTGCAGTTGATAGATGGAAAGGGGTGTGTTCAGATGGAATGGCCGCCGCGGTCAGCGCGACGCCGGCATGAAACGGCAATAGCCCGATCTACTCTACCCCAAAGCCGCAAAGATGCAAATATACAGACCCGGTGTGAGATGACAGGGTGACAAGGTGGCAAGATGGCAGAGTGACGCCTACAGGCGGCGACGACATAAATTTGCAGATCGATACAGATCGATAGTGACGCCGGGAGAGCCTGTACGCTGGCTCCGCCCACTTTGACAATCCGGGCGGACAGGTCTATGATCTCAAAGATCGACCGGCAACCGAAATCACCTTCAGGAGGAGCCTATGAATTCCGTTCGCCCTTTGCGTAATCGACTGACGCGCATTATCTTCGTTTTCATCGCGGCCGCGATGATCGCGGCCGCGCCCCTGTCCACGGTCCGCGCGCAGGACGGCGGTCCCATCAGGGCGTTCAACCCCATTTGCACCGTGCTGGCCAAGCGGCTCAACCTGCGCTCCGGTCCCGGCGCGGACTATCCAATCGTCGACAAATTGAAGACCGGCACGCTGCTCAACGTCACTGGCCGCAACCAGAACATCAGTTGGGTGGAGATCGAGGTTCGACAGGGCGACCAGGCCGGCTGGGTCAACGCCGGGTCGGACTCTATCGCCTGCCTGGGTCTGGTGAGCAAGCAGCCGGTGGTGGACGCGCCCCCGCCGCCAGCCAAGCCGGTAGCTCGCGTCCAGCCAGCGCCTCAGCCAGCGCAAGCCGCGCCCGCACCGCTCCCGAATGACATTCCCGCGCCCAACGCTATCGAATACGACGGTTCCGGTTTTGTCTGGGAATGGGGTGGTCTGGCCATGATGCCGGATCCAAACTGGTACTTTGATATCAAGGTCTACGCCAGCAGCGCCGAGGCTTTCCCCTACGCGGTGAAGATCCCCAATTTCGAGGAGTTGGAGCGCAGCGGTCCCAACCGCTGGCGCTACGTTAAATCAACCGATTTCCGCTGCGGCTCCGAGTGGTCGGTCCAGATCGCCCGACGCAACCCGGATGGCAGCTTCGCCGGTTTCGCCAGCCCTGAAAGTCAACGGCTGCCCACGAGCCAGGGCTGTAACGAACCGTCCAACGGCGGCGGTTCTAATGATAACCCCGGAAATGGCGGCGGAGACCCCGGTCCGGGAGAATGCCCGTATTGTTAAACTGACATCGGATTGAAGTCATGAGTTTCTTTGACGACCGCATTCCGGGAATGGGACAGGAATGCCTGGGTGACCGAAGTTGTTGCGTCCCATTCCCGGAATGCAGAACTTGTGATCTCGTCGAGATTCCAGTTTAGTGTAAGAGATTGGGAGATTGAAGATTATGGGATACGCCGTCGAGATGAACTTCGACGCCGAGACTGACAGCCGCATCAGAGAGTTATGGCGACGACTGGCCGACGCCGGCCTCAACAGCGCCATGCTCGACAACAGCGCCAACCCCCACATCAGCCTGGCCGTCTTCGACGAGGTCGACCTCGACCTGGTGCGGCTGGCCATGGCCGACTTCGCCCACCGGGTGACGCCGATCTCGGTTCGTCTGGCCGTGGTGGGGACCTTTCCGCCGGGCGTGAAAGGGGACGAAGGCGCGGTCTTCCTCGCCCCCACCGTCTCGGCCCACCTGCTCTCTCACCACGACCGCTTTCATCGCATGCTCTACGCGCTGAGCATCCGCGCCGACGACTACTACCTGCCCGGGAACTGGGTTCCCCATTCCACCGTGGCCCTGGACGCGCCGCCCGACAAGGTGGCGGAGATCATCGCCCTCTGCCGCCAAAGCGACGTCTTCCATGACGCACAGTTGGTGGACGTCAGCCTGGTGGAATTCCGGCCGGTCAGAGAGCTATATCGTTATCCCTTTGAAGAGTAAAGATTTGACGCAGAGCCTCCAGTTGAACCTGATCGGTTCAACTGGAGGCTCTGCGTCAAATTCCTTTCCAACCACCGGAGCATCCCATGACAGACGACCGATTACGACGACAGATTGAGTTCATCGTTGAGATAGACAAACTCAAGTCCGTGCTGCGCCAAACCACACTGGTGGACGGCAGCCGGCGAGAGAACTCGGCTGAGCATTCCTGGCATATCGCGCTGATGGCCGTGGTGCTGGCTGAGCACGCCAACACAGAAGTCAATCTGCTCCACACCCTGAAGATGCTCCTCATTCACGACACGGTGGAGATCGACGCCGGCGACACCTTCGCCTATGACGAGGTGGGCGCGCTGGACAAGGAGGAGCGGGAGGACCGGGCGGCCCGGCGTATCTTTGGCCTCTTGCCCGAGGATCAGAGGGCGGAGTTCTACACCATCTGGTTGGAGTTCGAGGCCCGGGAGACGCCGGAATCCAGGCTGGCCAACGCCATGGACCGGATGATGCCGGTGCTTCACAACTACTACAACCATGGCGGCACCTGGCGACGCCATGATATAGAGATCACGCGGGAGCGGGTGGAGAAGCGAGTCCACCCCATCGACGACGGCTCCCATGAACTGTGGACCTTCATCGAGGAGCTGCTGGACGACGCGGTCGGGCGGGGGATGTTGACGCCATGAGTATGCATCTGCGCAACGCCGCCAAAGCCGTCATCATCCGCGATGGCCATCTGCTGACCACGAAAAATGTGGGCGTGCTGGACAACCTCTTCTACCTGCTGCCGGGCGGCGGCCAGGACCCCGGCGAGACGCTGACGGAGGCCATCCAGCGGGAGTGCATGGAGGAGTTGGGCGTGTCCATCCAGGTGGGCGAACTGCTCTTCGTGCGCGAATACATCGCCGACAACCATGAGTTCGCACACGTCGATGGCGGCATTCACGCCATCGAACTCATGTTTCGCTGCGCCCTGGATACAGAGGACCCGATCTTTTCCGCCACCCTGGCCGACACCTACCAGATCGGCGTCGAGTGGCTGCCCCTAGACGCGCTGGATGACTATTCCCTCTATCCCCAGGCGCTCAAACCCTACTTGACGGCCCTGGCCGCGACCCCGCCTGCGCTGAAAACGCCCATCTACCTGGGCGATGTGAACTGAACCCCATGCGTTATGTCATCCGCCAGTGCGTTGACCCGGCCTGCCGCTTTCGCTACCCCGTGGATGAGGAGACGGTTGGTCCCGACGCGCTCTGCCCCCGCTGCGGCGCGCCGACGCGGATCGCAGTGGAGTTTTCTTCGACGCAAGCCTTGTTATCACTACACGAAAAGAAAGACCGAACGCCCAGCCCTCACGTGGAAGCCCTGCTGGACAACATCCGCAGCATCTACAACGTGGGGTCCATCTTTCGCACGGCCGACGGCGCGGGCGTGCGGCGGCTGCACCTGTGCGGGATCACGCCCACGCCCGAACACCCCAAAGTGGCCAAGACCGCGCTGGGCGCAGAGCAGGCCGTTCCCTGGCGCGCGTACAACAACGCAGTCGATGCGATCTTGGCGCTGAAAGAGGAGGGGTTCATCGTCCTCGCGCTGGAGGAAGGGGATGGAGCGGGCCAGAAACTGAGTTTTTCGGAAAAACTCAGTTTCTCAAAGCCGGTAGCCGATCAGAAACCGGGTTTCTCCAAGAAACCCGGTTTCTTCTCCGACGCACCCATCCTGCTGATGGTGGGCAATGAGATCGCCGGCATCGATCCCGGCGTGCTGGCCCTGGCGGACCATCGCCTGGCCATCCCCATGCGTGGCGTCAAACGTTCGCTGAACGTGGCCACGGCTTTCGGAATCGCGGCCTATTGGATGACAGGGTGACAAGGTGAGGGGGTGACAGGATGACAAGGTGAAGCGTAATGCGTGAAACGTAACGCGTAACGAGTCATCCTGTCATCCTGTCACCTTGTCATTACTCATGGCTTCCCAGCCGCGTGATCGCGCCCAGGAAGTCCCGGGTGCGTTCGTCCTTGGGATTGTCGAAGAGTTGGGCCGGCGGGCCGGCTTCCACGATGCGGCCATTGTCCATGAAGAGGATGCGGTTGGCGAACTGGCGGGCGAAGCCCATCTCGTGGGTGACGGTGAGCATGGTCATGCCGTCCTCCACCAGTTGCTGCATGACGCCCAGCACCTCGCCGATAAGTTCCGGATCCAAGGCGGAGGTCGGCTCGTCGAAGAGCATGACCTCAGGCTCCATGGCCATGGCCCGAGCGATGGCCACCCGCTGTTGCTGGCCGCCGGATAGTCGCGACGGGTACTCATCCTGCTTGTCGGCCAACCCAACCTTCTCCAGGTAGTGCATGCCCAGTTCCAGGGCCTCGGCCTTGTCCATGCCTTTGACTGTGACCGGCCCCTCTATGACATTGCCCAGTGCGGTCATGTTTGGGAAGAGATTGAATGACTGGAAGACCATACCCGTCTTCAGGCGCAATTCATGGATCTTGTGCCGGTAGGCTCGCCCCCGGCCATGGGCCTCCACCCGCACACCACCTACCTCGATAACCCCAAAGTCAGGTTGCTCCAGAAAATTGATGCAGCGCAGGAGTGTGCTTTTACCGGAACCGCTGGGCCCGATGATGCAGATGACCTCGGTCGGCGCGACCTCGAAGTCGATGTCTTTGAGAACATGCAAAGGGCCAAAGTATTTGTTGAGTCCTTCTACGCGAACGATTGCGCTCATATGGTGCGCTCCCCCCTGGCCATGTATTTTTCGAGACGCCCCTGGGCAGCCGAAAACATGATGGTGATGATCCAGTAAAAGACGGCGGCGATGAGCAGGGCCTCCAAACTGCGGAAATTGGCCCGCCCCACCTTCTGCGCCCGCCACAGCAACTCCCACACGAAGCCGGTCACCGAGATCAACGATGTGTCCTTGAGCATGGCGATGAACTGATTGCCGATGGGCGGGATCACCAGCCGCAGGGCCTGGGGCAGGACCACCCGGCGCATGATCTGGGGCTGGGTCATGCCGATGGCCAGGGCCGCCTCCCGCTGTCCCACGCCCACGGACTGGATGCCGGCGCGCATGATCTCGGTCATGTAGGCGCCGTAGTTCAGGCCCAAAGCCAACACGCCCGCCCACAGACCCGGCAATCGAATCCCCAACTGGGGCAGAGCCAGGAAAAAGAAGATGATCTGAAGCAGCAGGGGCGTGCCCCGGATCAGCGAGATGTAAAAGGTGGCCAGCGCGTACGCGGGCGGGAACTTGGAAAGACGTCCCAACCCACCCAGAAGCGCCAACACCATGGCCAGGGCAATGGAAAGCACCGCCAGCAGGATCGTCAGCCAGACGCCCTTGGCGATGAACTCCCAATAGGTCATGATGAACTCAGTGTCGAGGCTGATGGTGGTGATCCGGAAGGGGCCGATGGTGAAGTCAGCGCCACTGAAGGCGAAGATCAGGAAGGCGAACATCACAACCCAGGAGACATAGACCCAGAGTTGAAAACGCTGCTGTTTGTGCTGTTGCAAGGCGGCGACCTGATCGGCCTGACTTTCAAACCGGGCCAGTTCGGCGGAGTCGATTGGTGGTGTAGGCATGGGCAATATCGCTTGGTTAGATGTTGATGATTGGACGAATAGAACGCGGATCGAACGGATTGGACGAATTTTCACGGATTTATAAAAAATCCGTTTCGATCCGCCTAATCAGCGTTCTATCCTGGATCGTTACCGTTCGCCGTTCTCAGGATCGGGCGCGTCAGGCAGGTGGGGCCGCCGCCGCCTTTGATACAGAGGTCCCGGCCGGGATAGGTTTGAACCTCCACGCCGGCCGCCTCCAGCCGGGCCTGGGTGATCGGGTTACCCTCCAGCATGATGCACTTTCCCGGCTCCACGGCCAGCACGTTGGCGGCCATGGAATCATACTCTTCGTCGGGAACCTCGATCAGGGTCATACCCCGCTCCAGGAGCCACTGGCGGAAAGGGACGGGCATGAGGCGGGAGTAGATCACGGCCTTGTTGCGGTCCACCGGGCTGATGAAGGAAAGCAGGTGCAGACAGTCGTCCGGGCCGGTCCAGTGGGGCAAGGGCACGGGGATGACCTCGTCCACATCGTCGCCCAGCAGGTCGCGCAGTTGACGAATGCCCTCGGCATTGGAGCGATAGCCCTGGCCTACGGCCACCGTGCGCTCGTCCACCCAGAGCACATCGCCGCCCTCCAGCCGCCCCTCGCCTTCGATTCGGCCCAGGATGGGGACGCCTATCTGGCGTAGGTAATCGGCGGCAGCATCCGGTTCGGTGCGACGTTCCTCCTTGCCCATGTTGCACAAGATCGCGCCCCGGTTGGCGACGATGAATGGGTCATGGGCGTAGATGGAGTCAAGGCCGGTGGCCGGGCTGGCGGGCAGATAAGCCAGTTCCATGCCAAACCCCTCCAGCAGGCCCACAAAATAATCGTACTCCCGCAGCACCGTGGAAAAATCCTGGGGTCCCAGGTAGTGCAATGCGCGCCACTGAGCATCCATATTGGCCTGATTCTGATGCGAGTCGCGCGGGTGCTTCAACAGACAAAATTTGATCTCGTCAATCATAGATTGACAACCAACTGTTTGAGTCAAAACGTCCTCCAGATTAACTGATAACCCCACACCAGTCGACCACAGTCATCGCCACCGTCTTGGCCGCAGCGATGACCTCATCCACCGGCACATATTCATTGGCCGTATGCGCCAGGGCCACGTCGCCTGGCCCGTAGAGAATCGCGGGCATGTGGGCGTGATTGATGTAGAGCCGCAGGTCCGCTCCGTAGGGGACGCCGCGAATATCGGGTTCAGCGCCATAGACTGCACGATGATTGGCGCGTAACAGACGGATCAGGGGGTGATCGACGTCAATTTCCGCTGCCTCGAACTGGCCCTCGAACCACTCCACCCGGGGTGGGTGCGCCTGTAACCAGGGATCGATCGCGGCCACGTCAGCCACGGTCCGCTCCAGCAGCGCACGCACATCCTCGATCCGCTCGCCGGGAAAGACGCCGCAACGGCCCTCGGCCACCGCCGCTTCCGGCACGGTGGAATGCCATTCGCCGCCGCGGATGGTCCCGATGCTGATAGGTGCGACGTTGCAGGGGTTGGCGTAGAGCGGGTTGTGGTAGGCCGCGTGTCGGCGCGCGTCCAGTTCGTTGAGCGCTTGGTTGATGAGCATGAATTTGTCGATGGCGCTGACGCCGTCGTTTTTCATGGCCGCGTGTGCGGCCTTGCCCGTCACCGTCAGACGGAAAGTGAGTGCGCCGGCCTGAAGCGGACAGACCTGGCGGTTGGTCGGCTCCAGAATGATGGCGGCGTTGGCCCGGTAGCCGCGGACGATGGTGGCCAACGCGCCCAGACCGCCCGACTCCTCGCCGGTGACGCTCTGGAACATGATCTCATGGGCGGGTTGAAGTCTGAGCCGTTTCAACGCAGCCAGGGCGAAAATCCCTGCGCTCACCCCGGCCTTCATGTCGCAGGAGCCGCGGCCATAGAGCTTGCCGTCGATCACGTCTCCGCTCCACGGCGATCGCGTCCAAAGACGCTCATCCCCCGGCGAGACTACATCCACATGGCCCTGCAACAACAGGGAGCCACTTCCGTCGCCTGCGCCCTGTGATTCCGCCAGCCAGCGCCCGACCACATTGATGCGACCGTCAGGCGAAAAGCCGTCGTCGCTGAAGGCCGGATGCCCCTTAAGCTCGACGAAGCGGGTGGGGACGGTCTCCACAGACAGGCCCAGTTCCGCCAGCTTATCCGCCACCAGCCGCTGGACCGGGCCTTCCTCGTCGGGCAAGCTGGGTGTGCGCACCATCTGTTGCAGGAACGCGATCAACTCCGGGGCCAGTTCATCCACAGCCCGGAGAATGGAGCGGCGTAAAGTAGGATCGGGCATGGAAAACCAATAGACCGCGGATTGAGCAGATTGGGCGGATCGGCGCAGATTTTTTCTTAAAAAATCCGTGAAGATCCGCCCAATCTGCTCAATCCGCGGTCTATCCCCCTATTTCGTCGGGTCCTTGGTCAGGTCTTCACCGAACCAGTTCATGGAAAGTTCGCTCAGGGTGCCGTCTTCATGCATCGCGGCGATAATCTCGCCGACCTTTTGCACCAGGCTGGTGTTATCCAGATCGCTGGCCTTGTCGAAAGCCACAGCCAGGTTCTCGGAGTAAACTGCGCCGTTCACCTTCTGGACGGGCACGCCTTCACGGATCGCGGCGTCGACCACTGTGCCGGAGGTCAGGAAGGCCACGAACTCATTGCGTCCGGCCTGAATCTGCTGCGCGCACTCGTTGTCGGTCTGGAGGGGAAGGACCTTGACATCGGCAGGCGGCTCATGATAGTAGCTGCTCTCCGGCAGGCCCAACGCCTCCAGGTCACCGTTGAGCCAGGTCTCATAGGTGGTGGAAAGGCCCACGCAGATGGTCTGGCCGTTCAGCCCATCCAAAGTGGTGATGCCGGAATCGA
Source organism: Chloroflexota bacterium (assembly GCA_024277175.1). Classification (GTDB taxonomy): domain Bacteria; phylum Chloroflexota; class Anaerolineae; order Caldilineales; family Caldilineaceae; genus JAJRVT01. The sequence continues at coordinate 10,300 of JAJRVT010000030.1, forward strand.
TGGTGGCTGCGAACTGGGCCGGCGTATAGTAATAGGCCGGCTCGGCGAAGTCCAACACCTCAGAACGGGCGGTGGTCACTGTCATGGAGCCAACGCTCATATCCCACTGGCCGCCCCAGTTGCCGGCCGTGATCAGATCCCAGTCCGGGGTCACGAAATCCGCCTCGACGCCCAAACGCTTGGCGATCTCTTTGGCCACATCGATATCGAAGCCAACGAACTCGCCGTTCTCGTTCAGGAAGGACTGGGGTTCATAGTTGGCGTCAGTGTAGATGCGGATTTTCCCCGCCTCCTGGATGGCCGCCAACATATCCTGTGGGGCCGCGGCCTCGCCGTCAGCCGCGGCGCCGCCATCCGCGGGGACGGCCTGAACGCAACCAGCCATGATCAACACGATCGCTAACAGAATTCCAACTTGCCAAATCTTTTTCATCGTAGTCTCCTTGGATGGTGAATGAAATATAGTTGATAGCATAAACTCACCAGCGGGGGGAGTGCGCGCAGGTGGGATCAAGAGAAATCCCCATTTGAATGGTGATACGGCCCTATGCGGGGTTGTCGATGATAATACACGCCCTTTATAACATGCATGGGCGCGTCTTGCAAGCGAGAATATCATCTGCTACCATGCTTATAGCCTCCACCATCCAACAACAGCCAGCCACCATCGCCCTCGATGTCCCAACGCCTCGGAGAACGCTATGCGCCCCACCATCCAAATGCTCAGTAACAACATGATCGAACAGGTCATCGACGAAGCCAAACGCATCCTGGCCGAAACCGGCATGGAGATCCGCGGGCCGGCCCTGCGGGATCGCCTGCTAACCCACGGGCTGACGTTGGACGCCAGCGGCCAACGGGTCCTCTTCCCGCGTGCGATCGTGGAGCGAGCCATCGCCGACGCACCCGCCTCCTTCACGCTCTACGACCGGGACGGCGCGCCTCACGCCGTTATCGGCGGCGATGAAGTTCACTTCACGCCGGCCTCCAGCGGGTTGAACATCCTCGATCACCGCAGCGGCGAAACCCGCCCCGCGCTCACCGCCGACTTCGTGGAGTACATCCGCCTGGCCGACGGACTGGAGCATGTGGCCTACCCGTCCACAGCCTTCTCCACAGGCGACGTGGAGCCCCAGATCTCGGACGCCTGGCGGCTCTATCTCAGCCTGACCAATTCCAAACGCCCCGTGGTCTCTGGCGCGTTCACGGCCGAAGGCGTGCCGCGCATGGGGGAAATGATGCAGCTTTTCCGTCGCGGCCGGGAAGACCTGCGTCAACGACCAATGTCCATCTTCACCATCACAGCCACAGGCAACTTCCGCTACAGCGAGGACTCGTGCCAGAACCTGCTCGACTGTGTGGAGTGGGGCATCCCCGTGGAGATCGTGCCGGTGACGCTCATGGGGCTGATCGCGCCGGTGACGCTCATCGGCGCGCTGGTTTTCCACACGGTGGACGTGCTGGCCGGGATCACCATGGCCCAACTCATCCGTCCGGGCGCGCCTGTGATCTTCGGCGGCGCGCCGGCGGCCTTCCACATGCAGGAGGCCACCTCGCCCATGCTGGCCATCGAGGCCTTGCGGCTGGATGTGGCCTATACCGAGGTGGGCAAATATCTGGGCCTGCCCACCCAGAGCTACATGGCCCTGAGCGACGCCAAATTCCTGGACGCGCAGGCCGGCGCGGAGAGCTTCGGCAGCGCGCTGCTGGCCGCGCTGGCCGGGATCAACTCGGTTTCGGGACCGGGGATGCTGGACTACGTGATGGTCTTCAGCCTGCCCAAGCTGGTCTTCGACAACGAACTCTGTGGCCAGGCCCTGCGCTTCGTGCGCAAGACCGAGATTGTAGACGACCTGCCCACCGACGCGCTGGTGCAGGCCCAGTTGGCTGACGAGCACATGCTCACGGCCGCGCACACCCTGGAGCACTGGCCAAAACATCTCTACCTACCCGGCTCCGTCTACGACCGCACCAACCGAGAGACGTGGACCAAGGCCGGTGGCAAGACCCTCTACCAGCGGGCCGTGGATGAAGTCGAGCGGCGGCTGGCCGCGTATACGCCCGTGGATACGGACCCGGCCGCGGACGCGGAGATGCGGCGGCTCATCCAGGCGGGCATGGCGGGCGACCGCCCCCTGCCCCCGGTCCCGGAGCCGGCGACGCGCGCGCAGGCCGGGCTGAGCGAGCGCGAGCGGCGGCGGCTGGCGCGAGAGGAGCGGCGGAAAGCGCGGGGGGCGACAAAGAGGTGATCAACCTTCTGGCCAGTTCAGCGTCTCCCTCATTTTGTGCAAATTCGTCAACAGATCGGGAATGTCGTCCTGAATGATGCTCCAAATCGTATCCTCATCGATTCCTCATCGATACCAAGATAGGCGTGAATAAGGCGATTACGCGTGGCTATGATTTGCCTCCAGGGGATTTCGGGATGAGCGTCCTGCACATCGTCCGGGATGTGAGTGGCCGCCTCACCAATCAACTCCAGATTACGCAGAGTTGCATCATGAGTGAGGCCATCAGCAATGAATGAGGCCTGCTCCAGTCCATCAGTATACAATTGAACGCGTTCGGCAAACCCGATCATATCATCCAGGGAAAAATGCCACGTCCGTTTGCCACTTTTAGCATCAGACATAAATCGCCTCCTGCTCGATAGAAGGGCGCAATTCAGGCCGCAGCGCCTTTTCCGTCACCAGATCCACAGGAGCGTCCAGCAAATCCTCTAGATAAAATTGCACACCAAAATAACGAAAATCTGCTTCTGCTATGCTGGAAAGCATTTCCCCAAAAATCATTGACAGCAGCCCGGCATAGGTGTATATTGGAAAATGAGGGGGCTTCCCAACACCCCCAAACGGGCCGCCCCTGACGCAACCGCGATGGCGACGGCGTCACCGCGAGAGTCCTTTTGCGGGTTGCAAAATAATGGATGAAACGACCCCGGTTTACGACGCCATCCATAGCGTCCAGACGGCCCAACGTCTGCGCGTCATCATGCTGGGCCGTCTGGAGATCGGGATCGATACGTTCCGCAACGGAGACGCCACACGTCGCCCCTTGCTTCCACCCGCCACCGCTCGCTCCCAATCCCTGCTCGCCTACCTGATCCTGCACCGGGGCGCGCCCCAATCGCGCGAAGTCCTGGCCGAAATGTTCTGGCCCGACCGGCCGCGATCCCGGGCCAGGCGCTCCCTGGCCACCGCGCTCTGGCACATCCGGCGCAGCTTCGCGCCCGACGATCCGCTGCAAAGCGATCGGCGCTTCGTACAACTGGTCTTCCCCGGCCAGGTGAGCGTGGACGCAGAGGAATTCGAGGCCGCCGTGAAAACGGCCGCCCATGTGGATGCGCTGCAGCAGGCCGTGGACCGCTATGAAGGCGAATTTCTACCCGGATTCTACGACGACTGGGTCATCAGGCGGCGGGAGTGGCTCCAGTCCCTCTACCAGCGGGCGCTGTTGCGGCTCATGCGGCAGCGGGAGGCGGCTGACGACAACCAGGGCGCGCTGAAGGCTGCGCTCCAGGCGTTGGCGGTGGACCCCTGTTGTGAGGAGGCCCACCGAGGGGCCATGCGAACCTACTGGCGGCTGGGCCAACACCGCGCAGCCCTGGCCCAATACCAGCGCTGCCAACAGGCCCTGGCCGATGGGCTGTCGTCTCCCCCCGCCCAGGAGACCACCGACCTCTATCGTGCACTTCAGACCCAGGGAGCGCCGGCCAGCCACGGCGCCCGGCCCGTCCTCCCGCCTTTCCCTGAACCGACGCAGGTCCTCGCGCCGCGCCGGCCGGCCGGCGCGGATGATGTCCCGCCGCTGGTGGGGCGAGACGCGGAGACGGCCCTTCTGCAAGACCGTTGGCGAGAGACGGTCGCCAGCCGCGGCGGCGCGATCTTCCTCTGCGGCGAGGCCGGGATCGGCAAGACCCGCCTCTTGACCACCCTGGGCGAGTACGTCCAACGACGCGGCGGACGGGTGCTCGCGGTCCGTTGCCATGAGCATGAGCGCGGCCAGCTCTATGGTCCCATGGTGGATCTGTTGCAGGCGGCGCTGACCGCAGGAGGCGACGCGCTCATCCGCGAAATGCCGGCCTGGCAGGTGGCGAGTCTGGCCAGGCTGGCCCCTGAGGTGACGGAATTCGTTCCCGCCGACAGCCTCTCTCCTTTGCCCGCAGGGCGCGAAGAAAGACATCTGATCAACGCCCTGACCGGGTTCCTGATCCGGCTGGCGCGCCGCACGCCCCTGCTGCTATTGATCGACGATCTGCAATGGGCGCCCGAATCGACCCTGGCCTGGCTGCCCAGCCTGGCCCGGCGGATCGCCACGGAACCTCTGCTGTTGGTGGGGGCTTATCGCCTGGAGGAAGCGCCGCCTGAAGGGTTGCTGGCGCAAGTCGTCGCCCGCCTGGAATCCGAAACCAATGCCCGGCGCGTCACCCTGCCCCGGCTTTCCCCCCAGGATCTGGCGGCCTGGCTCCCGGGGCTGGACGAGAAACGCGTCGCCCAGCTCCACCGCCATACGGACGGCAACCCCTTCTTCGTGGTGGAAACCCTGCGCGCGCTGGCGAAGGAGGGAAAGCTGGAGGAGCGAGACGGTCGCTACCGGGCCACCGACCAGGCGCTCACCCTTCCCCTGTCGGAGAGGGTGCGTCAGACCATCAAAGCCCGGCTGGAGCGACAGTCGCCACCCGCCAGGCAAGGGCTGGCCGTGGCTGCGGTCATCGGGCGCATCTTCGATCTGGACGTGTGGATGGCCGTGTGGGGGCTGGACGAGGAGACCGAACTGGAAACCCTGGACGAGCTGCTGCGCGGCCGCCTGCTGCGCGAGGGAGAAGGTCCCTTCAGCCGTGACTATGAGTTCGACCACCACCTGGTCCAGGAAGCGGTCTACCAGAACACGCCCAGGCGCAGGCGTCAGCAACTGCACAGCCGCACAGCCCGGGTTCTGGAAAAGATGCGCGGCGGAGAGCCCGGCCTGGGCGCGGAGATCGCCTTCCATTACCTCCGGGCCGGCCAGCCGGATCAGGCGCGGCCCTGGCTGCTGGAGGCCGGTGACCAGGCCGTGGCCATGGCGGCCACCAGCGAAGCGCTGGAATACTACAGGCAAGTCCTGGCCGGCTATCCCCGGGGCGAAGAACACGCCTTCCCGCGCGCGATGTTGGAGCGCAAGCTGGGCGACGTCTTCTTCCAGCGGGGCGAGTATGGGCCGGCAGAGCGACATCTGCTCCACGCGCTGGACCTGCTGGGCCGCCCCTTTCCCGCTCCGGGGCTGGGGCTGTCGTGGTCGCTGGCCCGGGCATTGGTCCGGCAGATGGCTCACCGGCTGACGCCGTGGTCGTCACGCCGGGACGAGACCGCGCCGCCCGCGCTCCGGGAGGAGATCGCGGCCTACATTTCCCTGGGCTGGATCTACAGCCTCCAGGCCCGATACACAGAGTATCTGCTGGTGTCGCTGCGGGCGCTGAACGCGTCCGAAGCCGCGGGATACAAGCGGGGCGTGGCCGTGGCCGCGACCGCACTGGGCATCGCCGCGGATTTCATGGGCCGGTTCGGGTGGGCGGCCCACTTTCACCGGCAGGCCCAGGCCGTGGTCAGCGGGGTGAGCGAGCCGGGCGACGCCGGTTTCGTAGCCTTCGGGCAGGCCTATCACGCCTATCTGACCGGCGACGAAGAGACGCTGTTCGCCCAGGCGCGGCTGGCGGCCGAAAAATACCGGGCCGCCGGGGACGCGCACCGCTGGATCCTGGCCACGGTTTTGCAGGCCTACGTCTTCGCCTACCGGGGGCGGCTGGACGAGGTGGCGCGTTGCGCGTCGGACCTGGTCAGGGCGGGGGAGGAGATGGACGATCTGGAAGCAGCGTGCGCAGGCGCGTCTCTAGCCGGCCTGGCCGCACGGCTGGAGGGTGACTGGACGGAAGCCATCCAGCGCTATCAGCAGGCGACAGACCTGGCCAACGCGATCCCCGACTACATGAACCTGGTGGAAAATCTGGCTGGCCTGGTGCGCTGCTATGCGGGCGCGGGGCGGTGGGAGGCCATGGAGCAAACCCTGGCCATCGCCGAACAGGCGGCCCGCGAGCACGAAGTCATGGCCGATGTGCGGGCGCTCCACCTCCTCAGCGCGTTCGACGCCCATCTCCGGGCAGCCATGCACATGCCGGAGGAGCGGGATCGCTGGCTGGCGCGGGCGAAACCAATCATGGAAGCGGCCAGAGGTCAGGCCCGGGCCTTCCGCCCCGCGGAGCCGGAGCTGTGGCGGCTTTGCGGGCGCTATGCGTGGCTGCGGGGGAAGCCCGACGCGGCCCGCATCTGGTGGGAGAAGAGCCTGGCCAAGGCCGAGGAAATGGGCCACCGGATCGACTGGGGCGCGACCGCGCTGGAGATGGGGCTGCGGTTGGACGATCCTTCACTCCAAGCCCAAGGTCAGACGAAATTGGAAGGAACGGGGGCTGTGGGGGAAATAATTATCTTGGAACAGGACCTTATTCCCAATCCTCGAGTATAAGTCCCCTAACCCGCCCAAATTCACGCAAGTTATGGGTCACCAAGACCAGACCCTTCGCGATAGCAATACTCGCTATCTGCAAATCGTAGGGACCAATAGGCGTTCCTCTTCGTTCCAGGTTGGAACGAATTTGACCATACACGACTGCCGCCTCGTCATCGAACGGCAAAGATTGCAGGGGAGCGAAAAAAAGTCGCAACTTTTCGAGGGTGCGCTGTCTATTATTGCTTTTATACGCTCCGGCGAGTAATTCAGACTTAACCACAGAACATAGGAAGATGTCGGCTGGGTGCAAGGCTTCGAAACGTTCTTTGACAGATTCAGAGCGCCCATTAAGGTAACAGATACATACATTCGTATCCAGCAAGTAGGTCATTGTAACTGATCTCTTTCGGGATATGCTCCTTGCGGAAGGCGTTCAATAGGATCATCGGCTAAAGAACCGTACACCTCGCTAAAATAATTTGTCGGCCAATCGCTCGATTTCTCCACATCTTCTTCTACATTGTTCTCAATTTCGTAGATCACGATAATATCAACCACCCTCTCTTTCAACGCCGTTGGAATTTCGACTCGTAGAAGGCCGTCTGCATCTGTTTTAGATTGCAAATTTATCGATTTCATCATATCTTTTTCTCCATTTTGAATCATACCCTACGGAACGTAGACGCCGCGCAACTAGAAATCCACCACATTATCATCATATCACAAATTCCTGGCAAACAGGGTGGGGACATACCGTTTTTTGATGATCTTTTGACAATCAGAGACTATATTGAAGGGTGGAAACCAAGGTTCGCATTGTCCATTGTTTTCACGGAGGTGTGACTTATGAACGCGACCATGACCATGCCGGCTCCCAGCCAAATCAGGGAAGAGCCACCGGAAGCGGAGGCCCACCCCTGGCTCAAGTCCTATGACGCGCACGTGCCCCCGTCTCTGAAGCCCTATCCCCAAAAGGGCCTGCTGGACGTCGTGGCCGAAACCGCGCTGGAGCGGCCCGATCACCCTGCGTTCCTGTTCAAGGGCGCAACCATGAGCTACGCCCGCTTCCAGCGGGAGAGCGACGCGTTCGCCGCGGCCCTGGCCGACCTGGGCGTGGCAAAGGGCGACCGGGTGGCCCTGCTCATTCCCAACTCGCCCCAGCTCTTCGTGGCCCAGTTCGGCGCCTGGAAGGCGGGCGCCATCGTCAGCCCCCTCAACCCCCTCTACACCGAGCGGGAGCTGACCCATGCCCTGAACGTCACCGAGGCCCGAATCGCGGTCGTGCTCACCCCCTTCTACGACAAGGTCAAGGCCCTACAACCGCAGACCTCCTTGCAGCGCATCATCGCCACCAATATCAAGGAGTACCTGCCCGGCCTGCTGCGCATTCTCTTCACCCTGTTCAAGGAGAAGAAAGAGGGGCATCGTATCGCCCTACAGGTGGGAGATGTGTGGATGCAGGATCTGATCCACAGTCACCTGGACGCGCCCCTGCCCGATGTGCACATCGACCCCGACGATCCCGCGCTGCTCATCTTCACTGGCGGCACCACGGGCCTGCCCAAGGCCGCGGTCAACACCCACCAGGGCCTGCTGATGACGGGTATGCAGGTCAAGGCCTGGTTCGGCGACCTGCTGACGGATTGGGACGACACCATTCTGCTGCTGATGCCCCTGTTCCACATCTACGGCCAGGGAGGCATCGCGGCCACGGGCTTCGTGGGCCATCATCCCCTGGCCCTGGTCCCCAACCCCCGGGACATGGACGACGTGCTGGCCACCATCCGCAAGACCCGGCCCGCGTTCCTGCCCGGCGTGCCCACCCTCTTTATCGCCATGATGGGCCACCCCGACGTGCAATCGGGCAAGGCGGATCTCAGCAGCCTCAAGCTGAGCATCTCCGCGGCCGCGCCCCTGCTCTACGAGACCAAGCAGCGCTTCGAGGCCCTGACCGGCGGCCGCATGGTGGAGGCCTACGCGCTCACCGAATCCACCTGCTCGGGCGCGATGACGCCGGTGATGGGGAGCTACAAGCCGGGTGCGGTGGGCCTGCCTTTCTCCGACAACGCCATTCGCATCGTGGACCTGGAGACGGGCGAGGAAACCCTGCCCATCGGCGAGACGGGCGAGATCCTGCTGCACGCGCCTCAACTCATGACCGGCTACTGGCGGCGGCCCGAGGAGACGGCCCAAACCATCCGCGAGATCGACGGCAAGCGCTGGCTCTACACCGGCGACACCGGCTTCCTGGACGAGGACGGCTACCTCTACATCGTGGATCGCAAGAAGGACGTGATCAAGCCCAGCGGCTTCCAGGTGTGGCCGCGGGAGGTGGAAGAGGTCATCGCCAGCCATCCTGCAGTGGCCGAGGTGGGCGTGGTCGGCGTGCCCGACGACTACCAGGGCGAGGCGGTCAAGGCCTTCGTCGTCCTGCAGCCGGGCCAGAGCCTGACCCAGGAGGAGCTGCGGGCCTGGTGCAAGCAGCAACTCACCGCCTACAAAGTCCCCCGCTACGTGGAATTCGTCAGCGATCTGCCCAAGAGCACCGTGGGCAAGGTCCTGCGCCGGGAGTTGCGGGAGAAGAAAATTGAAGATTGAGGATTGAAGATTGGGAATTGGAGATTGAAGAGATTGGAGTATTGAGGCAGGAGGGATCTTATGGGCCATCTGAAACGAACCATCTTCGCTCCCATAGACATAACTTGGCTGCACATGGCCTTTGCGCCCGGCAACACCATGGTCGGCGGATTGGTGCTGCTGGAGGACCCCATCGCGCCGGAGGACCTGCGTCTGCTGGTGCGGGCGCGGCTGCTGCGCTACCGGCGCTTTCGCCAGCGCCCCATCCAGCCCGCGCCCTGGCCCTGCCCGCCCATCTGGGAGGATGACCCCGGCTTCAGCCTGGAGAAC
>JAJRVT010000430.1 GCA_024277175.1 Chloroflexota bacterium
GGGAGTTCAGTCAGGGTTGGGCAGCGCATGGTTCTCCTTTGCCACGAATTGAACGAATTCTCCGAATAGTTGTTCTTCATGCGTGCCATCCGTGTAATTCGTGGCCGGCCTTGCCCGGCGGCCGGGGTGGGAGTTCAGTCAGGGTTGGGCAGCGCATGGACCCTCTGTTGGAGTGTTGAACGTTGGCACGTTGCACCTTCAAACGTTTGCCCGTTGACCTCGCCCTGTCAGGCCCGCCGGCCAGTTGACGTTTTGCCCTTTCCGGCGTACAATGATGTACAACTCGAACATCTCTTGTAAGGAGGTTTTGCGGTGACAATCAAGGTTCTTGAAAGCAACCAGGCCCGCAACAATTGGCGGGAAATCCTGGATACGGTTTTAAGCGGCGAAACCGATGTGGTGATCACCCGTTACCACAAGCCGGTGGCCACCCTAGTCGCCTACGAAGATTACTTGGCCATCCGAGATGAACTCATGCGACGGCGCGCCGAACAGCGGGCCAGACGCCAGGTCGCGAGCGAAACCCTGGCTACCATGATCGCCTCAGAGCGCGTGCTGGCCCGTGAATGGAACACGCCAGAAGAGGACGAGGCATGGGCGGATTTGTAAAGGGCAGTGTTGTGGTGCTGCCTTTTCCCTTCTCCGATCTGAGTGCCAGCAAAAAGCGACCGGCGTTGGTCGTGGCGGTCGTACCGCCATATGGTGACCTCATTCTATGTATGATCACCAGCAGAGGAGCAAAGGACGCCAATGCTATTTCTATATCCCGATCAGATTTCGTTGTCGGCGGCCTGCCACGTGAGAGTAATGTCCGGCCCAATCGGTTATTCACCGCCGATCCTGCTATCGTCTTGAGGGCGGCCGGAAAGCTCACCGAGGAAAAGATGGATGAAGTCGTTACAGAAATCGTCAGAATCATCACCGAGTGAGCTTCCGGTGATACGATGGCGTGACGATGCTGATCCTTCGACGCTGTTCAGGACAGGCCCGCGGCCAGGGCCGGCCATCGGGCATGACGTCGGGCAGTTGCGGACTTTCCTCCGTCCACGGCCAGCCGGTTTTGCCCGGTGGCGGAGGTGGGAGTTCACTCAGGGTTGGGCAGCGCATAGGATTAGTCATTTACTTTCAGGGCGGTTCGCTACAGCTCCATGGTCGGGCTGCCGCCAAGCCCGATAACGCGCCATGGCCGACGATCCAACCAGTGATTCGAGCAGCAACGATACAATGCCCAGGTTGCGCAGCACCAGAGGATTCCACAAAATGGCCTGTAGAAACTGGTGGCGCATGACGCGTAGCTCACCCCGTTGGTAGGCTGAAAAGCCACTCTCAACCCTATCCCGGTTACGCCTGCGCCAGCCGGCCAGATACCAGAGCCACTGCGATAGCAGGACAGGACGAATGAGCAGCAGCCGTTGCTCCAGCAGGCCGCTGCTCAGATCGCGCGCCTGCAAAGCCCGTCCCGCATCCGGGAAAGGAAACCCTACCTGCCTGCTCAGATTCAGCAGTTCTGCAGCATAGGGCAAGAACAGATGGGGCACGGCCAACGATGGCAGTCGGTAGATATAACCTGCTGGTTTAACAACGCGTTCGTGAACGCAGCGAAAGCCGTGAAAGTGAAAAAAGATCAGCGGCTGTCCATCAATTACAATACGACTATTTATCTGCTCCAGGCGATACTGGATTATGTTCCACGGCGCCAGCCCGGCGCCTTTGTCCTGTAACACAACCACACCAGGAAAACGTTCAGGCCAGTCATCAAGATATTTTTGATCGCCGAACTTGCCATCTTCAACGTGAGCGTAGCACCATTCCAGGCAACGCTCCCGCCACCAGTGCAGACAGGACAATCCATTATCATTCCGCCGGAAGCTCATCCAACCGACGTTATAGATGCCTGAAGTGTCTGCCAGGTGTGCGTATTCGGGCGCATAACGGTGCTCATGAATCAAGATCGAGCCATCCCCCAATTCATCGAAAATGGGCTGCGGATCACTGTAGAAGTACAAATCAGCATCAAGATAGGTAATGATGTCCACTTCCGGATTGCGTCGCAGCACGTAGAGCGGCAACGAAGGGGTGCAGGTCCAATAGTATTCAATTCGGCTGCGGTTTGCTTTGGCGCGCAGCAGTTCCTCGTCGCCAGCCTCGAATTCCTGCTGCGAGATCAGGCGCACGCCAGGCAGGTCTAGGCGAGCGAGGATGTCATAGGTCTCACCGTCGAAACACAGGATCCATAGGACAAAAGGTCGCTTGCAATGCTGCCGCAACGAATTGTAGAGGGCTAGGCCACGCGTCAGATAGTTGCGGTCGAAGTAGGTGCAGAAGTAATATCCAATTTCGGATCCTTCGACTGTGCTCAGGACAGGTTTCGGATTGCGGATTGCGGATTGGCGTTGCTGAGTATCAGCCATTCTTGCTCCAGCGGTGAATTGCCACGGTGACGCGCGCAACCTGTTCGTCGGTCAGTTCGGGATACATAGGCAGGCTGAGCACCTGCGCGGCGGCCTGTTGGCTGTGGGTCAGATTGCCGTTGGCGGGCAGGCGGCCAGTATAGGCCGGTTGTTGATGCACGGCCTGGGGGTAGTGAATCAACGTGCCGATGCCCTGGTCTCGTAGGTAGGCTTGTAGAGCGTCCCGCCGGGGCGTGCGTACGACGTATTGGTGGTAGACGTGTTCGACTGCGGGCCGGCAGGCCGGCAAGGCCAGACCGCTATCTGCCAGCCGGTGGGTGTAAGCCTGGGCGATGTCACGCCGGCGGGCGTTCTCCTGGTCCAGGTAGCGGAGTTTCACCCGCAGGATGGCGGCCTGCAGTTCGTCCAGGCGGGAGTTGCCGCCGGGAATCTCGCTGACGTAGCGTTGCCGCCAGCCGTACTGCCGCAGCAGGCGCACCTGCTCGGCCAGGTCTGGGTCGTCGGTCACTACCGCGCCGCCGTCGCCCAGGGCGCCCAGGTTCTTGGTGGGATAAAAGCTGAAAGCGGCCAGATGCCCCCAGGCGCCCGTTTTTCGCCCCTCGAGGGCCGCGCCGTGGGCCTGGGCGCAGTCTTCGATGACGTAGAGAGCGTAGCGTCGGGCGATGTCCTGGATGGCCGGCATGTCCGCCGGGTGGCCGTAGAGGTGGACAGGAATGACGGCTTTGGGACGACCGACGACGGACGCTGGACTACCGCTCCGGCTGGCTTTAACGGCGTTTTCCAGATGGTTGGGGTCCATGGTGTAGGTGGTGGAGTCCATGTCCACCAGAACCGGTGTAGCGCCGCAGCGTTCGATAGCGGCGACGGTTGCCACCGCTGTGTGCGAGACAGTGATGACAGCGTCGCCCGGGCCAACACCGCAGGCACGTAGGGCGATTTCCAGGGCGTCGGTGCCGCTGGCCACGCCGATGGCGTAGCGAACACCGATGTAGGCGGCAAAC
>JAJRVT010000431.1 GCA_024277175.1 Chloroflexota bacterium
AACGGGAGCAGTGGTTCCCTTGTATCATTTTGATGTTCAACAGATAGACACAGAGCTAACTGTTCCATATCTAATAATGGAGCGTTGCAATCAAACCCTGGCTGACTATTTTAAGACCAATAAACTAAGAGAGGCTCGAGAATTCCATGACCTATTGGTGAGACTTCTAGACATTTTGGAAATAATTCATCGTGTGAATATAGTTCACCGTGATATTAAGCCGCAAAACATTCTCCAACGTCCTAATGGTGATTGGGTTATAGCAGATTTTGGAATTGCCTGGTTTGATCCCCAGTATTATGAAAAGGATTTCAAAACCAAGGCATCTGATCGGATGGCAAATTTTGAATTTTCGGCTCCAGAACAGCGTAAAAGAAGTACTTATAACCGGCCGGAACCCAATATGGACCTTTTTGCATTAGGACAGACACTATATTATGGTGTCACTGGAGAAACCGTTCGAGGAGCAAACCATACCCCAATGAGGGTCGTATCACCGGAGCTAGCGAAATATGATCAGCTCATTACATTTTTAGTACAGCAAGACCCCAAAAAACGCCCCCAAACCGTTTCCGATGTTCGTGATTTTTTAATAACACTAGAAAATCAAAAAAGGATCAATAGCGATCTTCAACGAACTGAAATGTCTTGGAATCAGGCGCACGAATTTGATGAAAGGCTTCGGCGAGTAATACCCGGAAAAACAGGTTATATCTCAATTAAAGATAGACAAAAAATAAATGATGTTATGAACTCGATTGGTGAAAACTGTGACTCTTACGAATTGTGGTGGACTCAGGGCCGAAACAATTATTATGCACATCCAATCAAGCAAATCGACAAGAATGTTTGGCTTATTGGAGGTTGGGAATGCGAGATAGTGGAGCTATGGATATACCGGGAGCCCAACCCACAACGGCAGTATGTGGTACTTCATCTTGCGGCGCGACCTCCGTTTGGAATATATGAACCTCGCCCAGGAAGAATACGTGAAGAAGCAGGTTTCTTTAATGGAAAATATATTACTAGAGAAGAGTTTGACGACGGATATGCCGAGATAGACGGGAGCATTGTAAAGCTCATGAATGCAGAAGTACGTATGCGACACCTCAGAGAAGAATTTTTCTTTCTTGCTCCCCATTTCAGCACACTTATCGCTGGGGAAAATGCTGAAAAAACAGTACATTCGGTCTACCAAGCTCTGCTCAAAAATGGCAGTATCAAGCCAGAGATACTCAAACCATTGGAGTATATCAAGCGTTCATTCTGGATGACCTGGCTAGATTGAGTTAGCTCCCTTCAAGAATGAAAAATAGTACCTGCAAGCGGTGCATGACTATTTTCTGATGGGCGTTATAGCATTGTCTCCACAAGTAAGAACACTGCAGCGGCCAGAAAGAAACCCACCACGCCCGCCACATGCCGCCCGTCCTCTTCCTCATGAACGATGGCCAGCCGTTCTCCCAGGCCGGGGAACAGCCGCATCAGCCCGAAGAGCAACAGCACCAGGCCCAGCCCCAACAGCACCGCGGGCAGGCCCGCGGCCGCGGCCAGGAACACGGCCAGCTTGCCGTCGGCCGCGCCGAAGCCGAAGGGCATAGCCAGGAAGGTGACCAGGAACACCACGCCCGTGACGGCCAGCCCCTCCCAACCGTGCAGGCCCCAGGCCAGGGGCCAGGCCAGAAAGAACAGAGGAATCGTGATCCAGTTGGACACGCGCCGCGTGCGCATGTCCTGCCACGCGGCCGCGGCCAGGGGGATAAGACTGGTCAGCAAGACCCTTTCCTGCATGGTCATAGCTTCTTACGGCGAGTGAGCTTGCGGAGCACAGATTGACTCGCGGCGGTCATAGGCATCATCAATCCCCCAGGATGGCGAGAACGGGATACATCATGGGCGCAAGGATGAAAATGAGGAAGGGCAGGAAGAAGAACAGCACCGCGGGCACGGCCAGTTGGCCGTCCAGCTTCTCCGCCTCCCGCAGCGCCCGCTCCTTGTGGGTGAGGATCATGGTGTGGGCCAGCCGCTGCATCTGCTCCGGCCCGGCGCTGCCCTTGCGCGCGGCCAGATCGAGCTGGCGGATGAAAGATTGCAGGCTGGTGAGGTCATAGCGGCTCACGGTGCGCACCAGCGCGCCCTCCATGCGCTCCCGGCTGAACAGCGGCAGACCTGACGCGGTGGATTGCTGCACGGCCCGCTGCACGATGGCGGCCAGGGGGCCTCCCCATGCCGCGGCCCGGCGCAGGGCCTTGTCCGGGGGATTGCCCGCGGCCATCTCCGCGGAGATGAGCGCGGCCAGGTCGGGCAACGACCGGTCCACCCGACTGCGCATTGCGTTGGCTCTGGAGCGCACCCGGATGTAGGGATATGCGGCCGCGATGAAAGCCAACGCCACGAATCCCGCATTTTTCGTCAGCGCGCCCAGGCTCATGAAGACCAGGAAGAAGAGGGTCGCCTGGCCCAGGAGCATGGCCGATGAAGGCGCATCCCCGGTCAGCTCCAGCCAGCGCAGGTGATTTTTCATGCTCAGCCGGTCGGCCAGGGAAGGGGATTTCCGCTCCAGCCACGCGCCGAACTGCTCCACCGGAGACGCGGGCCGGGTCTGGCCCGTGTAGTCGGCCAGGGCGCGGGAGGAAGCGGGGCCGGTGTAAGCCATGAGGCGTCCGACCACGGTTATGACGAACAGGGCCGTAAGCATCGCCGCGACCAGGGTCAGAATCTGAGGGAGATAGGGCAGGGAGTGGATTTGCAGGGCGATCTCGTTCATAAAGTCAAAAGTGAAGAGTGAAGAGTGAAGAATAGTCGGGAGAATACCGAACTTTGCACTCTCGAAAGCTATGCTTCGAGGGCTTCGTCAATCATGCCGGTCATATAGGAGTAGCCGAACACCATGGCCATCAGGGCGATGGCGACGATGATTTTCACTTTGGGGATGGCGAAACCTTCGCGTATCTCAGGGCTGCGGAAGAGCAGCGCCGAAATGAACGCCAGGATGCCGATCATCATATGCACGTTCTGTTTGGCGCTGGCGGCCTTGGATGAGGCCACGGCCCGCGCCTCCAGGATGGCGCTCAATTCGTCGGCAATTGTCGTAAACGCGTCCGCGAACTGGCCGCCGCCGGTCTCGGACAACCGTCCGATGAAGAACACGGTCAGGGCCAGGGAGGGGGAGATTTCCGCAGCCGCTTCCCGCACCTTTTCCGCATAAACGGCCCCGTGCAGTTGCACGCCGGTGGTGAATCGCTCCATCCACAGCCGCAACGGGCTTTTCTGGGGCATGGACTTCACCACCTCGGTCAGGGCCGCGGATGCGCTGTCGGTGAGCTGCAAAATCCCTGCGAGCTGGGCCACAAAGGTGGGAAGCTCCTCCTCCAGCTTTACCTGGAAGTTGCGCCAGCGCCCGTCCAGCCAGGCCGACGTCAGCATGTAACCCAGTCCGCCCGCGCCCAGGGCGATGATGACGGGCCAGCCCGCAATCAGGATGAGAACAACGGGCGCGATGAAGGATAGCGCCCTGACGCCCGTGAGCCAGCGGGGGTCCGGGGGCAGGCCCAGGGAGGAGAGGATGACGGCCTCGCGGCTGATCTGCAACACGTCGGTCTTCTGGTCGGTTCCGGGCCGTTCGAAATACGCGGCCAGCCCGCGCTCGGGCGCGGATTGCACCGCGCCCAGCAGCCACTTCACCAGCGCGGCCACGAACAGGCCCGCCAGGATGACGAACAGAAGGGTCAGCACGACCTTCGGGGGGATGGTCATGGTGGAAATGGGGAGATCGGGCATAGAGATGTTTTCCTCCGTGTGGTTTGTCCGACGTCCAATGTCGTCAGTCTGACCTTCCGACTTCCGACCTCATACCTCCGATCTCGGACTCGGATGCTTCTGCGTCAGTTCGTCTCAATCCGCGTCATATGCGGTTCACAGGGCACAGATGCGTCTGGCCGGGCGCGATCCACGCGCCGCAGCAGGGACAGCGCCACGCTTCCGTGGCTGTGGACGTCCAGCGCACGGGGCTCGCGCAGCCGGCAACGTCAAAGGTGACGATGATGGCCACCGCCATTTCTCGGCCGGCAACATCGTCATGTCTGTCGTGGGGCGCCCGGGCCATCAGCCGTTTCCTCGCGCCAGTGTTTCCAGCGCGTCCGCAATGCGCTCCAGGGCGCGCACGCGGCGCTCTGCCAGGTCTGAATTGGGGGGACTGGTGACGTTATCTGCGTATGGAAACTGTTTGGGCCTGGAGCCATTGGGCGGGAAATACGACGGCCAGGTGGCTTTATTGCTTTCGCCCTTGCCGCCGCAGATATGCGGGACGCCGCCGGGAATGCGGGCTCCGCAGTGAGGACAGATCCAATATCCCGCCGTGCCGGTCCCGCTCAGCGATGGGTAAGTCCTGGGCGAAAGCGGCTCCTCGGCCAGCCCCCACACGCCCGCGGCCGGGCCGAGGTCGGCCCGCTCGCCGCAGAGATGGAGTTCGCCATAAGGCACGCTTTGGCCGCAAATAGAGCACTTCCAATGGCCCTGCGCTGTCGATGTTGAAGATTGCATGAAATCAGTTGTCATTCTGCACCTCGTGAACATGCTCCGGGAAAAAGGCCGGAGAAGACGGATAGGGATGGATGCAATCATGCTCCCGCCCCGCGACGTAGGGCTCGCCGCAATGGGGACACGTCAAAACCGGTGACGGGAGCGCCGGAGATGGGGAGCACGCATGCTCCCGGCCCTCTTCGTAAAAAGAGCCGCATTGGGGGCATTGCGTCCGGATGGAGCCCTCGTAGCCGTACAGCCTCATCCGACGCCTCGCTTGCGTTGGGGTGAGAGCATCTCCTCCTTGCCCGGCGTCCACAGCTCCCGGAAGCGCACCTCGCCGTGCTTCAGTTCGGGCTCCACCTCCCACACGCCCATGCACCGGCGTTTCTCGGTCACGGGGTCGAAGCCCACCTGCACCACCAGGTCGATGGCCAGCGCAAACAGGCCCTTCCCCGCCGAATACTGCACCCGCTTCTCGGTCGCGGCCATGAGCACGGCCAGACGAAAGGCCGCGTTCTCCGGGCTTTCCGCATGGAAGGTGGTCAGCCCCGCGTGGTCCGACATCATGGCGTTGAAGAGCGACAACGCGGCGTCGCCCCTGCGCACCTCGCCCACGATGAGATGCGTCGGGCTGAGGCGCATGGCGTCGGCCACCCCGTCCTCGATGGTGTAGGGGGGCACCGTGGAGCCGGGAGGCGCGGGCCGGGCCTCCAGGGTGGTGATGTTGGGATGGGGCAGCCATAGCTCCTGGGGGTCCTCGATGGTGACGATGCGGGCCTCGGGCTCGATGCCGTGGCACAGCGCGGAGAGCAGCGTCGTCTTGCCCGTGGCCGTGCCGCCAATGACCATGACCCGCAGGCGTCGCCGCACCGCGGCCAGAAGGCCCTGCATGACGAACTCGGGCATGACGTTCCACGCCAGGATTTTTTCGGGCGGCACGGGCCTGCCCTCATACATGCGGATGGACAGGGTGGGCCACTCGCCCACGGCCACCACGGGGTGGATGGCCTTGACCCGCGCGCCCCCGAACTCGATGGACGGGTCGCGGGGGATCTTCACGTCCACCGAGGGCGTGGCCTCGGTCAGCGCCCGGCCCGCGGGCGCGAGGATGGCTTCAATGGCGCGCCACGCCTCCTCCTGGGTGGGATGCACGCCCTCCAGCAGCTCGAAGTAAAGCTGGCCCTTGCGCCGCACCCACACGCTGCCGTCCCCGTTCAACTGGATGTCGGTGTATTCGTGGTTCATTGGGGGCATCAGCGCGTCCAGAAATCCCATGCCCCCGATTTTGGACACCAGCCGGGTCACCATCTGGCTCATCTCGGCCTGGTTGGGGTCGGCCGCGTTCAGGGTCCGCACCGCGTCCCGCACGGCCTGGGTCGCCAGCGCGCTCAGTTGCTTCCGGTCCCGCAGCGCGCCGAAGGGCAGGTCGCCGGAGAGGGTCTGAGCCGCATGGTCGACGATCTCCTGCATCTCCTCCTGGGTGAGGCGTCGGCTCACCCGGCCCCAGCCGGATGCGCCGCCTCCGCCGCCATAACCGCTCATGGGTCTCACCTCCTCAGATGCGCAGCCTCATAAAGCCGAGATTGATGACCCGCTTTTTCCTGCCCGTGGCCTGTTGTCGCTCCTGCGAGCGGGTGGGCATGGGCGCGAAGAGCGCGTCCCCCATGCGCTGCACGGCCTGGCGCAACGGCTCGCTATACTGGTACGCGGGCCGTCGGTTGTTGATGGCTTCCTCAATGGCGGGATCGTCGGGGATGGCGGCCAGCAGGGGCGGGAAGTCCTGGCGCATGTTCATGCCCATCTGCAACACCTCCTTGGGCGTGTAGGTGGCGTTCCGATAGCGGTTCACCACCAGATGCATGGCCCCCTTGCCGATGCTGTGCTGGCCTGCGAGCACGTCGTTGACCACGCGCACGCCCTCGATGGTGCCCAGCACGCCGTCCATGTTGGGAGAGGAGACCAGGATCAGGGTGTTGGACGCGGCGATGGCCATGGGCGCGAGCTCCTGCGCGGACACGTCCAGCACCACGACGGCATAGCCCGCGAGGGTGGCCGCGTGCATGAAGCCCACCAGACTCTCGGGCTCGTTGACGCCCGTCTCCGCGGCGTAGCTCTGCAGGGACACGGGGTCGGGGAAGCCTGCAAGCACGTCCAGGATGTCCAGCTTCTGGATGCTGGTCTTCAGGCCCTCGGGCGTGGGGTTCATGCGCCAGTTGTTGAAGTTGGGCTCGCTCTTCAGGCCCAGGATCAGGGGGTTGGGGTCCGGCCCGCCCAGGCCTGCCAGCAGGGTGGGCAGGTTGCGGTTGGCCGCCTCCATGGCCAGGGCGATGGCCACGGTGCTCTTGCCCACGCCCCCTTTGGGGTTCCACACGGAGATGGCGCGGAAGCCCGCCATGCGCACCGCGGAGCGTTGGAACATGGCGAACGCGGGGTTGCCGCCGTGGGCCGAGATTGCAACCTTGCGGATGGCGATGACCGCGTCGTAAAGCTGGCCCGCCATGAGGGGGAAATTGGCCTGGGAGTAGAACACGACCTGTTTCACGCTGGGGATGTTCTGCACCGCTTCCACGGCCTCCATGGGCACGCCGTCGGGCAGGACCACATAGGCCACGCCCTGGAACCCGGCGAGCATGTTCGCCATCGTGTCCGGTCCCTGGAACACGGTCGCGTCCAGCATGAGGGCCTCGGGGCCGAGATGCAGCTTGGCCGCGAGGTCGTCCTCGGATGTGGCCGTGGCGATGATTTGGAAGCGGGCGTCCCCGGCAAAGGCCTGGTGCAGCGCGCCCATGGCCGCAGCAGGTGCGGCCACGATGAGTTGGACGGGATTGCCCGGCGCCTCGTTCATGTTGGGCGAATGCACGCCCCATCCGTTGCTCATGGGCTCACCTCCAGTACGGGTGCGATCTCAGGGGCTTCTGTGCCGGTGATGACGCCGGTGGACAGCAGTCCCGGCGTCAGCCAGGGGTCATACGTCTCGGGCGGCATGAGCACCAGGGACAGGGCCTTGCCCTGGGCGTTGAGCCCGGCCAGAAACTCCGCGGGGCTCACCCATTCCACGGTCGCGTTGGCGATGTCGGGCGCGGCCTCGGGCGGCGCCCAGTTGATGACCGTGCCGTCCGTGGCCACTGTATAGGATATTTCCACGGTGGTGGAGATGGGCGTGTAGATGATGGGCTGGGGGTCGATGGGCGCGGCCAGGACGATGACGCCCTCATTGGCGAGTCTGGGCGCGGCGACCACCGCGGTGTTTTTCGTCAGTCCGCCTTTGACTTCCGCCGAGGCCACCTGCACGGGCGCGCTGGCCGACGCCTGGAAGTCGGGGGGCACGTACAGCACCCGCAGGTTCTCCAGCGCGGCCTTGGCGAAGACGCCGCTCTTCCCTCCCCCTGTGGGGTCAGGCAGGGTGACCACCACGCCAACCTTCATGCCGGGGCGCAGCAGGCCCGCCAGGCCCCGGTCCTTGCTCACCCGCACGGCCACGCCCCGTTCGTTGGGTTGCAGGGCCACGGGCGGGCCGAGATGCCGGGGCGTGATGGGCTCGCCCGCGAAGCGCACCACGGCCAGGGTCTGGCCGATGAGCTGCTCCGGGTTGGTCACCGCATCCGCAGGCGCGGCTTCGGGCGGCATGGGGAGGGTGTTCAGATCGGCCGCGGTCAGGGTCTCGCCCGCGCCCAGGTCGCGGGCCGCGACGATGACGTTCACCGGCTTTTCCTCCGTAGGCCAGAGCAGAACGGCCAGGACGATGGCGGCGAGAACGCCGAGGATGAGGGGAAGCGTCCAGCTATTCTTCTTCATATCGGTGGGCTCTCCTGTGAAAATGGGATTTGGCTTTATCGCGGTTTCGGTTTTCCGCTGTTCATCTTGAAGGCCGTGAGCTGCACGTCGTCCATGAACTGCACGTCGTCCAGCGTGAGTCCGCCTTCGCGGTCTCGCGTGAAAAGCATGACCAACGTCAGGCCGCAGACCGATTCCATGTCCATCCGCGCCCTATCCAGGCTGTTGATGACCGCGATCTGGTCTTCCGGGGAGCGGCTGGCGGCTAGAAATGCGGCCAGCTCTTCAGGCGTGTGCGTCGTTGCGTTGCTCAGTCTGTACCAGCACTCGGGCGGGTGCTCGATTTCGGCTGTAAAAATGGGCGTGTCGGGGGGACGAAGCGTCTGCTGAATCTGAACCAGAAGCAGGTCTTTCGCGTCTATCATGGTCGGTGCAATGTTATGGGTTGACTCGAATGGTGCAGGGTCCGGGGTAGTTGCCGGTGCGGTCCACCGCGGTGAGACGGAAGAACGCGGGCCGCGCGGGCAGGGTGGTCAGGTTGACGCGGGAGAGCACGCCCCGCGCCGGACTCTCCTGGCGATACAGGTGCAGCCAGGCGTTGCCGTCGGGGCTGGCCTCCATTTTCCAGTACCAGAGGTTGGGGATGGCCGCGACGCCGATGACGTTCCACCAGGCCCCGCCGCCCGTCTCCACGCCCGTGATTTTCACGCCCGCGGTGGGGCAGGACATCGGCCTGATCTTCAGGGGTTTGCCCGGCTCTTCGCCGCCCACGCCGCCCTTGAACTGCGGTTTGGGCACGCCCGGCAGCTTTTTCAGCGCGGGCGTGGCTCCGAAGTCCTTTTCCGCCCACCAGCCGGGGGCCTGCCCTGAGCGGAGCCGAAGGGTCGGCGTGACCGTGGGCGTGGACATGGGCAGAGGATGCAGTCCTGCGGTGGACGCAGGCGCTTCGGGCGTCGTAGTAGCCACGGCAATGCCGACCGCCGCAACCAGGAGCAGCAGAATGATAATGACCAGGGGAACGATGGACGTGGTGGACAGTTTCATCTTCATGGCGCGACTCACAATGAATCATGGCCCAGGATTTTTATGATTTCTTCATCGGTGGGCTCCCTGACATCCAGCAGCTTGGGCCGGACGTAGACCGGCTCCATTTCGGAGCGGTTGAAGGTGTAGCCCAACTTTACGACCGATCTTGCTTTTGGCAGCGTCGCCAGAAAGCGTCGCCAGGGCTCATCAGTGAAGCCCATGGGCGATTTGTGCAACATACCCAGAACGATCTCCTGGTCCCTGCGATTCTTCACCTGGGCTACGAATAGGTTGTTGCTGGAGGACATGATGCCGGGTGGAATCAGGGACGGGCTCTGGGTGATGAGATGCAGGTAGATGCCGTACTTGCGGCTATCCCGCCACATGGACGCAAACTGCTCCGCGGTGGTGGCCCTGCCGCCCTCGTCGTCGCCTGTAGCCACGCCGGAGAGGATTTTGTTGGCCTCCTCGAACACGATCTGGATGCGCGCAGGTTCCGTTCTGGCCCGCTTTGTACGTTGCACCACCGCGTCGGTGTAGATGTGCCAGGCGGTCCAGCCAAGTAGGAAAGCCTTGGAGAACTCATCCAGAAACGCGCCTCCTTCCAGGACGGCAATCCCCCAATCACCTGGGACTACTTCGTTGATGTCCACCGCTTCCAAGCCCGCGGCATATTGACGCGCGGCAGCGCCTTGAACCAGAGGGTGTAGGCGGAAGAGGATGCCCTCCAACACGCCCCGCAGCATGTTGTCACGCGGAGGCACAGTATCCAGTTTCTTCTCAATGAAAACGTAGAGGTCGGCAAGGCCCACGATGCGGGAGCGCTCCACGGCCAGCCGCTGCTTCTGTTCAGGCGTAAGCGCGGTCAATGGCGAGCCCTGGGGGACGCCCAGCAATGCGTCCTCACCTGGCCTCACCACCTGCCATTCCGCAGACAGGTCCGGGTCATCCACCAGCACGCCCGCGTTCAGGTACACCTGTCGCAGCGCCTCCCGGATCTCCGCCACCTGCCGTCGCACGCCCGCCTTGGAGATGGCCCCGAAGATGTCGCAGAACGCGCGCCATTGCACCTCGGGCAGGATGTTGCGCCCGATCTGCAACGGGTTCCAGCGCAGAGGCCGCACCCCGCCGGGGGAAAGCTGGCGAACATCCACACGCCCTTCCAGACCGGGCGCATTGAGCATCTTGCGCCAGCCCGCGCCGAAGTCCAGGACAATGGTCCTCATCTTCCATCTCAACGTGGTCTCGTAAACCAGACGCTCGGCGGCTACGGTTTTGCCGTAGCCGGTGTCGCCCACGAACGCGGTGTGGAAGTGCCGGTCTCGGGCCAGCTTCAACGGCGCGGTGGTCAGTTCGTCGGTTTCCGGGCTCACCTGATGCCCCAGGATCACGTCCCCCTCCATGAGGGGATAGAACGCGATGCCCGAGGGAATCTTCTCCTGCACCGTCATGGCCGCGCCCTCCTCGAACAGGTTGGGCGCGGTAAACGCGGCCAGCATGGGCACGGTGTGCAGCGTGCCCCACTTCGTCCACAGGCCGATGCCAAAGGGATCGCCGTCCGGTTGCAGGCTGGGCCGGAACGCGAGCATGAAAGGCCGTAGGGCGTTGTCTCCCACCACGGGTTGCACGGGCGTGGGCACGTTGGCGCCGTGGAACGCCTGGGTCACGGTGGCCATTGCTGGCTTCAGGCCCTCATCGTCCACGGCCAGCGTCACGGTGGTGTAGAACCCGCCTTCCGCTGACGCCAGATTGAGCAGGCTCCCCAGTTGCCGGGTGATCTCGGTCAGGCGAATGGCCACGTCATCCTCCGACTGCCAGGACCGGGTGATGGCGACGCCGGGCACGATGCCCGCGCCCAGGCCGCCCATGTAGCCACGCGTGCCCGCGCGGGCGATGCTGACGGCGCGGGACTGGCCGTCGGTGTGGGAGCGGCCCCAGCCGTCCGTGCGCCCCACGGTCCTGCCTTCTGACCAGCTTTCACCGATGCTCTCGGCCCGAGACACCGTGTGCGCCCGCCCGGTGGTCACGGAATGGGAGCGGGCGAGGCCCCAGGTGCTGCTGCGGGCCACCCCTGTGGTGTGGGCTCCCCCACGGGTGTCCGCGGTTCCGCGTGTGGTGGCGTGGCCGACCGTGTGGGTGCCGCCTCGGGTGTCCGACGTTCCCCAGCTCTCCCCGCGGGTGGCGCTTTGGAAGGAGCCGCTGGTCACGGTGTGGGATGAACCGCCGCCAACGGACGAACTCTGGCCCACGCTGGCGTATACGCCGGTGGAAACGCCGCCGCCGTGGCTGCTTCCATGGGTGACGACGGTGCTGTTCGCCGTGGCGTGGCCTGTGGTGTCGGAGCCGCCCGCCGTGACCGTTACGGTATTGGAATCGGACTGGCTGCCGCTATACACGGTGCCGGATGTGGTCGATTCGGTGTGGTTGACGTTGCCTCCACCTGATACGCCGATGCCGATGGGCTCCACGCTGACGTTGCCTCCGGCCTGCCAGCCGCTTCCCTCTGCGGTGCTGAAGGTCGTTGCGCCCCCCTGGGTCTCCGTATGTCCCTGGGCGACGGCGACGGAGCCGGTCTCCGTGTGGGATGAGGAACTGGTCTCGGTCACGCCCGTCGCGACCGCGTCGGACTGGCTCCAGTTGCTGGATTGCGTCTGATTGACGCCAACGGATGAGGACTGTCCGGCGCTCCAGTTGCTGCTGATGCCGTCCGACACGCTGTGGCTCACGCCGCTGCTGTGCGCCACGGACGTGCTGTGACTGGTGGTGTGCGCCCAGGAACGGGTGTCCGCCACGCTATCCGTTTGAGAATGGCTGGTGGTGTGCGCC
The DNA here is from genome assembly GCA_024277175.1 of Chloroflexota bacterium. Classification (GTDB taxonomy): domain Bacteria; phylum Chloroflexota; class Anaerolineae; order Caldilineales; family Caldilineaceae; genus JAJRVT01. The sequence goes on from JAJRVT010000431.1 coordinate 12,151, forward strand.
CATGAGCTTGTATTTGCGCTGCTGTGGGTGACGCCCCCGCCCTGGCTGTGGACCACGCCGTTGGTCACGGCCACGCTGGAGGTGTCCGCCTCGCCGCGGGTTTCGCTGTGGGACACGCCGTGCCCCCAGGAATGGGCCTCAGATGTGCCGTGGGTTTCCGCCACGCTGTCGGCGCGCGACGTGGCGTGGGTCTGTCCGCTGCCGTGGGAGGCCCCCGTGTTGCTGCCCAGGGCTGCGGCCAGGGGGATGGCGATGGAGAAGCTCGCGCCCAGCGCGCCCCGCTGTCGGGACGCGTAGACGCTGGACCAGCGACTCATCTTCACCAGCGCGTCCGCCAGCCAGCCGCGTCGGATGTGATGGGCCGTCACCGTGAACACGAAGTCCTGTCTGATTTTCGCCAGCCCGCGCAGCAGCATTTCCCCCTGCTGTGACAGCAGCTCGTCATCCACCTCGCCCAGGCTGCCGTCCCTCCCCATCCCCTTTCGGGCCAGCCGGGGATCGGGATGGCCCAGCACGGCGATGACGCGGGGCAGGCGCTCGATGCGGGCCAGCAGCAGGCCGATGCGCTCGGGCGCGGGCGGCTGCAGACGCATGTGGGGGAAATTGGCCATCTCCGCCAGAATCGCATTCATGCGTTTCTTTGCTTCCTGCGCGGCTTCTTCGACGGTGTATGCCTCCGCGGCCGCGCCGTAGAACTGGCCGACGCCCAGGTGCTCGGGCCGGAACACGCCCATGGCCGCGTACACGAAGTCCACATGCGCTGCATACAGCCCCCGGAGCACGGCTATCTGCTTTCCCAGCACGTCCGGGTCCTCACGGGTTTCCATGGGGATGTACGCCAGTTCTCGGAAGGTGACGACGCGATACAGCTCCCCACGCTGCGGGTCGCGGATGCGCAGGATGAGATGGTCAAACCGGCGGCCTGAGTAAGCGATGCGGGGGCTCTGGACGATTTGAAATTCGGTGGAAGGCGCTGTTGCGGTCCAGCCTGAAGGGGTCATGATGTTTTTCCCTGGAGAACGAATGGGCGGAATGCTCAGATGTACAGTATGAGCATGTTCAGTGGACTGACTTTCTGGAAAAAATGGCTTCGGGTTGCGCCCTGGTGAGGAGCGGCGGGTCGATATGGGACGAGATCCGCGTGAAACCGCAATCTGTGAACAGATACAGGCTAAAGGGTTCGCCCGGATGCCCGCCCTCATAGGTGAATGCGTCGCCGCCTTCCTGTTTTTCGTAATAGGGTTCGTAGAGATGCCACGTGCGCCTGCCTGTGTAGTTGAAGAGGCGGAACGTCGTGGGCTCCTGCCAGGGCAACGGGGGAACGAGGTGAGTCTGTCCGTCCAGTGGGAAGCTGTAAAAGCGTCCCCAGATGGTGGCATTGATTCGGGCGACCCTGCATTCCTCGTCCGGCGTCAGGATGAGGGGGAGGTAGATGCGATATGACGGCGGAGGCACAAGCCCGACGTCAATGGATACGTTGGTTTAGCCCGCGCCCAGCATGACGGGGCTCGTACAGCCGGTAGCCGGGTCGGCGTCGCTATCCCGTTCATCCTGCGAATCGAGATCGGGCGTGGTGTATTGATAGCCCTCCGGCGGAATGATGTGGAGGACATACTCGCCCGGGAAAACGGTGAACAGGTAGTATCCTTTGTCATCGGTGGTCGTGGCGGCGACGGGCTCGCCGGAACAGGCGTCGCCCTGATAAAGCTCCACGCTGACGCCCGGAACGCCCGGCTCGTCCTCATCCTGAATGCCGTTTCCATTCACGTCCGCCCAGACATAGTTGCCGAGGGAGGATGACGGCGTTGCTGTTGGAGTTGGCGTATCCGTCGGGGTTGCGGTCGGAGTATGGGTAGGCGTCGGAGTTGGCGTATCCGTCGGGGTTGCCGTTGGGGTGTGGGTAGGCGTCAGCGTCGGCGTATCCGTTGGCGTCGCGGTCGGGGTTTGGGTCGGCGTCGGGGTCGGGGTGTTCGTCGGGGTCGCCGTCGGAGTGTAGGTTGGCGTGGGAGTCGGGGTGTGGGTAGGCGTTGGAGTAGGCGTATCGGTCGGAGTTGCCGTTGGGGTGTAGGTCGGCGTATCCGTCGGCGTCGCCGTTGGGGTTTGGGTCGGCGTTGGTGTTGGCGTATCGGTTGGGGTCGCGGTCGGAGTGTAGGTAGGCGTCGGGGTCGGGGTGTCCGTCGGGGTCGCCGTTGGCGTGTAGGTTGGCGTCGGGGTTGGGGTATTCGTTGGCGTTGCGGTGGGGGTGTGGGTAGGCGTCAGCGTCGGCGTATCCGTTGGCGTCGCGGTCGGAGTGTGGGTTGCCGTTGGGGTGGGGGTGTCCGTCGGCGTCGCGGTCGGAGTGTGGGTTGGCGTGGGAGTTGGCGTATCCGTCGGGATTGAGGTGGGAGTGTAGGTTAGCGTCGGGGTCGGAGTATCCGTCGGGGTCGCCGTTGGCGTGTAGGTTGGCGTTGGGGTCGGGGTGTCCGTTGGCGTCGCGGTGGGGGTGTAGGTTGCCGTCGGAGTGTAGGTTGGCGTCGGAGTGTAGGTTGGCGTCGGAGTGTCCTGGAGATACATGCCGGCATCCCAGCTAAAATCCTTGTAGTTTGAAGGCAGGGTGATGGCCCCTGTGCATCCCGTTGCGGGATCGGCGTCACTGTCCCGGTAATACACTCCGACGTTTTGAGGGCTAAACGCCCAGCCGTTCGGTAGAACGAATCGAATGGAGTATATGCCCCCGTTCAGATTGCCGAAGACGTAATAGCCATCAGGATTATTTGTCACGGATCGCATGGGCGATCCTGAACATGATCCATTTGCATATAGCTGCACGGTCACGCCCGAGACGCCGCTTTCTCCGGCGTCCTGCACGCCGTTTTTATTCGCGTCGAGCCAGACCCAGTTCCCCAGTTCAGAAGCGGTCGGCGTGGGCGTTGGCGTGGGGCTCGGTGTGGGCGTGGGCGTGGCTGCGGTCCCGCAGGGGTTCACGTGATAATACTTATAAGGGTCGCCGGGAAGCCCGCTGCCGCCGCTGTTTTCATCGACGCGCACCTTGCACCAACCCGGCGCGGCGGATTGCCAGAATCTCAGCATGCCGGGAACAATGAGATAATTGATGTCGGTGCAGTTATATCCTGAGTTTGAAATCCACAATTCGTAATCGCAACGACCGTTGCATTTATTGGGGTCGTCGCGTAAACTGGTGATGAACACGACGCCATACGCTGTCCCGCTTTGATATTCTGAGGAATTGTTTGCATCCAAAGGCACGAGCTGCCATTGAAAGCTGCGAAGCTGCTGCGTATCCAGGGGATCAACATCCCAGGGCGGTTCGTTTGTGGCGTCAACGTTGCAATAGCTGCGCAGCTCGGTATACATGGGAAGGGGCGTTGGCGTCGGCGTCGGCGTGGGCGTGGATGATTGCGCTTGAATGCGCGGCATATCCGTCAGGAAACTGACGTTGATTGCGACCAAAAAGACGAAGGCAAACGCTAACTTTCTCACCCCAATGTCCTCCATCTCAAGTGTTTCAGTCATGTCCGCGGGTGCGGATGGTTGAGATCAATTCGCCGGGCTCCTGCGGTCCGGGCGGATGCACGAACATGGATTGAGCCAGCAGGGAGAAGTAGCCCAGGGGGATGATCAGCCACAGGCCCCAGGTGGCCAGGGTGTTCACGAAGGCCCGGCCCTGGGCCAGGGCCGCGGCGGCCTGCCCCTCGCCGCCCAGGGTTTTGGCCCAGGCCATGGCGTCCACCCCGTCCAGGTAGTGGGAATAGGCAAGATATCCCAGGGCGGCCAGCGCATAGAGAGCCAGGCCCCCGTTCAGACGCCAGCGCAGGTGGTCGGGATTGAAGGTCTCCCGCCACACGGCAAGGGCTCCGGCCATGGCCATGACCGCCATGATCAGGGGCGCGGGCGGGGGTGTGAACAGCGCGGCCAGCGTCGCCAGGGCCGCCGTGGCGGTGATCCAGGTGCGTTGCGCATGGGGAGCGGTGTAGGTGAAATAGCTCATCGCGCCCGCAGTGAGGATGGCGGCGATGCGCTCCCACAGAACGTAAGTCAGAGCCAGGAGGCCGTTGACCTCGTAGATAAGCAGGTGGTTAAGCGTCTCTTTGATGGCGTCCACGGATCAATCTCCCAGCGTGGTGTCCCACAGGTACACGGGCACTTCGTAGGGGAAGGAGACTTGTTGAGGGCGATTGAGGCGCGTGCCCTGAGTGGTCACCATGAGGCGCCCGCCGTGGGTTCCGGGGTCTAAGGGGTGATATTCAAAATCGTAGGTCCAGGACATGACGCCTCCACCTTTGTACAGTTGCCAGACGCGGGGCAGGTCGTCCTGCACCGTGGCGCCGTAGTATCGGGAGCCCAGGTCCTGTTCGATCCACTCCTTCACCCCGTCGCCCAGGCGCATGCCCAGGTCCACCTGCACGATGGGATCGTTGTATTGCTCAAGGATCTTGCGCACGCACACCCACTGCCAGTGATCCGGGCAATCGTCGGGATAGGTTTTGCCCCGCTGGCGGCACATTTGCACAGGCTTCTGCTCATATTTTTTGGCCCAGCCGCCCGTGACGTTGAAGTGCAGGGTGAAGCCGGTGTTGGTCGTGTCCTGGCGCGCGACCAGGGGATATGGGGGCTCGTGCTTGATATCCGCACTCGGCTTCTGCACCTTCACCCAGGTGGTTTCCGGGCAGCTTCGGGGCGGCCTGGGCGTGGCCGTGGGCGTGGGAACCAGCGTGTCCGTCGCCTCGGGCGTGGAGTTGCAGTCGCTGTCGCGCTCCCAGGCGATGTATGAACCGCATCCACCCAGGCCGGGCGTGGCCTTGCATTCGGCATTCGGAGGCTCGCCCGAACACGCCCCGACGCAGCCAATACAGGCGCTGGGCTGACCGTTAACGTAGCAGACAGTTCTTCCATTTTCAAACATTATGTAATCACAATAGCATGCCTGACACCCATCACATTTGGCCGCGGGCGTCTGGGGCGAGAACAGGATCGCCATCATGACGCCCAATACGAGCATCACGAAAAGCGTCAAAAAGATGACTTTGCGTTGTTTCAGCGGGTGAGATGCAGGCAATCGCTTTTCCATTCATCGCCCTCCTTGTGAATCAGGGGCTGGAATTGTTTCAAGCCGTTTTTCTGGTCTTTCCACGCATCTTTCGTTTTCGGGCGGAAGTAGTCCTG
>JAJRVT010000031.1 GCA_024277175.1 Chloroflexota bacterium
ATCATTCCCTGCATCTGAGCCATCATTGCGGTCATGTCTTCCTCGGTCATGGAGCCGTCGCGCATCTTGGCGATCGCGCTCTCGTGCATGGCGTCCATCTGGTCCAGCATGGCGTTCATCTCTTCCTGGCTCATCTCGCCATTTTCCATCATAGCCATCATGTTCTGCATCATCCCCATCATGCCAATGCCACCGCCGGCCATCATGCCAGCGCCGGGTTCCATGCCCGCACCCATGCCGCCGCCCATGCCTGCGCCGCCTCCCATCATGTCTTCCATGCCCATCTCTTTCATCAGGGCCTGCATCTGGGCCATCATTGCGGTCATGTCCTCCTCGGTCAGGGAGCCGTCGCGCATTTTGGCCACTGCACTCTGGTGCATGGCGTCCATCTGGTCCAGCATGGCGTTCATCTCTTCCTGACTCATCTCGCCATTTTCCATCATGGCCATCATCTTCTGCATCATCCCCATGCCGCCGCCCATCATGCCTGCACCGGCGCCCATGCCAGCGCCCATGTCACCACCCATCGCATTTTCCATGCCCATCTGGCCCATCAGCGCCTGCATTTGAGCCATCATCGCGGTCATGTCCTCTTCGGTCATGGAGCCGTCGCGCATCTTGGCGATCGCGCTCTGATGCACGGCGTCCATCTGATCCAACATGGCGTTCATCTGCTCCTGGGTTATCTCGCCATTTTCCATCATGGTCATCATGTTCTGCATCATCCCCATGCCGCCGCCCATCATGCCAGCGCCAACGCCCATGCCAGCGCCATTCATCATACCAGCGTCCATGCCCATGCCGCCACCCATCTCTTCGGTTATGGCCTGCATCTGATCCATCAAAGCGGCCATGTCCTCTTCAGTCATGGAACCGTCACGCATCTTGGCGATCGCACTCTGATGCATGACGTCCATCTGATCCACCAAGGCGATCATCTCTTCCTGAGTCATTTCGCCATTGGCCATCATGGTCATCATATCCTGGATCATGACCATCATGTCGTCGTCCATCGTGTCGTCCAGGCCCACCCGGCCCATCAGCGCCTGCATCTGAGCCGTCATGGCGTCCATGTCTTCTTGAGTCATGGAGCCGTCTTGCATCTTAGCGATTGCATTCTGATGGATGGCGTCCATCTGATCCAGGATGGCGGTCGCCTCCTCCTGGGTCATCTCGCCACTTTCCACCATAGTTGCCATCTGTTGCCAGATGGCCATCATGCCGCCGCCCATCATGCCTGCGCCCATGCCGCCAGCCATCATACCTGCGTCTGCACCATTCATCATGCCCGCGCCCATGCCTGCACCGCCGGACATCATGCCGCCCATCTGGCCCATCATTCCCTGCACGCCGGCCATGAGTTCCTCCATTTGAGGAGCCAATTCGGCCATATCAGCGTCATACTGGGCTATCATTCCCTGCATCTGGCCCATCATAGACGCGACAGTCCCCATCATGGCGCCCAGACGTTCGGGGTCCGGGTTGTCCATCATGGGGCCAAGTTCCTGCTCCATATCGTCCAGTTGGGTCATGATCTGATCCATATCGCCGCCTTGCATCATACCAGCGACGCCACGCATGGCGGGCAGCATGACGGCCATCTGTTCGGCCAGGGTTTTCATGTCCGGCATGGCGTCTGCATCCATCATGTCGGCGGCGTCATCCGTAGCCTCCTCAGCAACGGCTTCCTCAGCGGAGGCCTCGTCGGTGGCGGTCTCACCGGTGGCGCTTTCCGCCGCCGGTGCGGTGGCCGGCGCAACAGTGACGGGCGCACAGGCCGCCAGCAGCAGGCCCACGGACAAAGTCATCGAAATAACGAGGTTGCGTGTGGTCAATAGGTTCATCATTGGCTCTCCTTGGGTTGTCGATTGGCGTCGTTCGACTGACGTCAACCACGATCTGATAATCAGTCCTGGCGTTCTGCCATCAAAGCTCTAAGATGCTTCCCGGAAGTTAACGTCCCCGGCACTGACCACGAATTTCGACATCGACCAGAGGGCGACTGGTCCGTGCCGGGACGTTATGGATATTCATTTTCCTGGAACATCCTAAGTGCGGGCAAGGGGGATCTATACCGCCAGCTTATGCCACCAGTTTATCGCGCGTCTATGAATGGAATATGAATGGCGTTTGACGAATCAGTGAAGGTTGCGCGCTGCAAGCCCCTTATCCGACCGTTCGCGGGCGTCACGCTCCCCTTCGGCCGGTGCGACGCGATGGGCTACGATATGGCGAAAGATAGAACCAGGCGACAGCGGGGTTACGCTGTCGATGCTCCAGCCAGCGGCTTCCACATTATCGACCGTGCGCCGAGCGATATGGACGCCGGAGAGCCAGTGGAAAGGCGGGTCCAGCCGGGTCATAATCCGGGCCAAGGGTTCAGGACGAGCGAGCATGTGCTCCAGAAGCAGCAGTTGTCCGCCCGGCCGCGTGACGCGCAAGGCCTCCCGGAGCCCTTGGACAGGGTCCGGAACGGAGCAGAAGACAAAGGTGGCGAGAACCGTATCGAAGCTCGCATCGGCAAAGGTGAGCGCCTGGGCGTCTGCGATCTGCAGGGTCACATTCTCCCGTGGACGCTCGGCGAGCTTTCGTCGCGCGCGCTTCAACATGTTCTCGGAAAGATCGATAGCGGTGATCTGCACACCAGGGGGATAGAAGGGGATGTTTTTGCCGGTGCCCACGCCGAGTTCCAACACGTGAGGCCCGACGACGTCACGCCAGAGGCGCGTGCGCCAACGCCTGTACCACAACGTCTCCACCACACCTTCCATGGCGTCGTACAGAGGAGCGATGCGGTTGTATCGTCCTCTCGTGTGCTCTGTCGCTGCGATGTTTGGTTCCATAGTATGATTCGAAACGGGTGAACGAATAGGCCGCGGCTGTTACGGATTGGGCAGATATTCACGGACTTTCGTATCTATTCAGGCAAGCTCCGGGGGAACGTGGATACCCGCTGAATAGTCACGATTTTCGTAAAAATCCGGCTTTTTCCGCCTAACCCGTAACCCCCATGTTCTATCCCCCGACCCCGTGATGATCCTTGCCTCGATAGGCTTTAATGAACTCAATGATGCGCTCCCGGTCGAACTCCTCCATCTTGTCGATCCGGTTCCAGGCCGTGAGCGCAATCTTCGTCTCCAGACCAGGATAGGGGGCCATCAACAGGCGTTCTTCACCCATCTCATCCACAATGCCCGTCAGTTGATCCACCAGTTCGGGGCAGCCATCAGGACAGTTGTACCAGATGCCCACGCCGCCATCCTCCAGGTTATGAATCTGAAGCCCGTCGGCGACAGGCTCCTTGTAGACGCCCCAGCGGGCGAGTTGACCAAAGTGGGAGCCAGAGGTGGGCGGCCTGCTGTTATAGCTGACGTTGTTGGCTTCTTCGGTCGGGATGTGGCGGTTGCCCAGATTATTGACCTTGTCGCCCGGCAGACCGGCCTGGCCGCGAACGGCCAGGAACACCACAAATACCAACACAGCCACGCTGACCGCGCCCAGGGCGATAAGCTGAAGCCGGGTGCGACGAGCCTCCTGCTCGCGCAGGGCCTTGCGTTCCGCCCGCGACATGTTCAGGGTGGAGGTCTTCTTTCTTTTCTTCTTCGCCATGTTACGTCTACTCTCCCTCTAACTGGGCGTCGATAATCGCCTGGAAAGCCTCAAAAGGCTGGGCGCCAACCAATTTCTGGCCATTGATGAAAAAGGTGGGTGTGCCGGTCACCCCGGCGCGGCCGCCCTCGTTCAGATCCGTGGCCACGTCATCCGCGTAGCGACCACTGTCCAGACATTCATTGAACGCCTCGGTGTCCAGGCCCAACTCTTCCGCATAGGACTTGAACACGTTCACGGCGTCCGGGTTGTTATTCCATTCCTCTTGCTGTCCCTGGAAGAGCCGATCGTGCATCTCCCAATAGCTGTCCTGCTCCCCCGCACACTCCGCGGATTCGGCGGCCTTGGGCGCTTGGGGATGGATGCTGGTGATGGGGAAGTCCTTGAAGACGTAGCGCACCTTACCCGTGTCCACATAGGTGGACTTGACCAGGGGCATGGTCTCCTGGAAATATCGCAGGCAGAAGGGGCACTGGTAGTCTGAGAACTCCACAATCGTGACCGGCGCATCCTCATCGCCCATGACGGTGACGGTTTCCTCTTCGAAATCCAGATCCGGCGTGGGCGTGGGCGTAGGTTCGATCACGCCCTGGGGCAGTTCGCCGCTCTCAGATTCGGCCAACAGCGCGTCGATGATGCCGATGAACTGCTCGGTCGGGAGCAGCCCGCCGATGATGCGCCCGTTGATGAAGAAGGTGGGCGTGCCCCGGGCGCCGAATTTACGCCCTTCCTCGAAGTCCTCGTTGATCAGGTCTTTGGGGGATTGGTTATCCATGCAGACGTCGAAGGCTTCGCCGTCCAGCCCCAGGTTTCGGGCGGCCTCTTTAACCATGTCGACGCCATTCCCACTTTTCAGCGACGATGCATTGGTGAAGAGCCAATCGTGCATATCCCAGAACTGATCCTGTTCGGCGGCGCATTGGCCGGCGAAACTGGCGATCACAGAGGTGTTGCCCAGCACCGGAAATTCTTTGTAGACGAAATAGAGCTTGCCTGTATTGATGTACGCTTCTTCCAGAAGCGGAGCGACCTCGCTAAAAAAGCGGCCGCAATAGGGTCAGGTGTAGTCCGACCATTCATACATCACCACCGGCGCGTTGGGATCGCCCATGCTGCTGGCCGGCCGGGGAGCGGGGTCGAAATTATTGACCGCCGGCGGCAGGGTGACGTTCGATATTGGGATGGGCGGCGGCGTGGGCGGGTCCTGGCTGGCGTCGGGCGTCTCTGCGATCAATGACTCGTCCGTCGACGACCCATCGGCAGAGGCGTCATCAGCGGCGACGACGGTCAGCGTCGCCTCCACCGCGGCCGCGATCTCCGCCTGCTGGGCGTCATCGTTTTTGTCCGCCCCTCTGCCGCCGCAGGCCGTCAAGACAAGGGCTGTCAATGCGAGTAAAAGGGCGGACAGCAAATAATGCCGTTTGAACATATATTTCTCCTTACAGCAGGGCGCCAATATCAACGACCCCGGTCAAAATCAACAGGGCGATGAGGATAGGCTGGTGGATGAGGTAGATGAGCAGGGTGTGCCTGCCCAACAATTGCAGGAACCCGACGCCCGGGAGGTTTGACCAGTCGGGTAGGAGGAAACGCCTCCCGTCCGCACTGTAGAACCAGTTGCCCAGAAACATGCCCAACAGGACGCCGCTGAACCAGGGGATCAGGGGGAAGTAGTCCACCGCGTAGTAGCCGGGGGACTTATCCCCAACCAGACCAGCGCGGTGCTGTTGATGGCGACGGCGTTGACCAGGGGCGGCAGCAGGAAGAAAAAGACCAAAGCCAGGGCCAGATTGAGATAGCGAAAACGCAGCAGCGGGTAAGCGATGATAATGGAAAGACCCAGGAAGTGCAGGATGCCAAACTGGACGTACCCTTTCCCCAGAGCCAGCCAGGTGGCCAGGGAGATCAACATTCCCCAAGCCAGCAGGGTCACACCGCGCCGCAGATATTTGGGGAAAAGCTTCGCATCTGGCCCCATGACCTGGCGAGCCCGCCGGTAACTCACCGTCATAGAAACGCCCACCAGGATGATGAACGTGTTGGCGGTGACCCGTTGGAAGTAATGCCAAAAACCGCCGAAGAGATTGATATCCCAACCGGCCAGCGCATACAGGTCCCAGGCCAGGTGATAGATCACAACCATGATGATGGCGACGCCCCGCAGCGTGTCGATCTCCCAGAAACGGGAGCGGCGGGCAGTCGTTTTACCGACGGTCTGGTCGCGGGCTGAGCCGGCGCCCTCGACGGCCGTCGGCTCAGCAATGGACATGGTGGTGGCGAGTGAATTTGAATTCGAGTTCATTGGATGCGATCTCTTTGGTAATAGCACGCGGATGTAACGGATTGGACGGATTTACACGGATAAAAACAGGAAAACCCATGTAAATCCGTGACATTCGTTACATCCGCACGTGATTGCATTTTTTTAACGCGCCGGGTCTTTCTGGGTCATCTCGGCCTGAAATTGGCGCTCTTCTTCCGGCCAGCGGGATTTGAGATAGGCCAGCACAGCCACGATTTCCTCATCGCTGAGGGTCTCCTCGAACGCGGGCATGCCGCTCTTGAAATTGGGAATATCCAGGCTATCACCGCCGCCGCGGATGATCTGCAGCAGCGTGCCATCCCCGTGATGCCAAGTGTGGCCGTTGACGTCATGGGGCGGCGCGGGATAGGTTCCGTCCTTCTTGGGCGTTTTCCAGTCGGGCTCGCCCTCGCCTTCGGGACCGTGACAGGCGGCGCAATTGGCGGCGTACACCTGCTGGCCGAGTTCGATCTGCTGGGCCAGTTGAGGATCGATCGCGGTCCTGTTCGCGAACCGACTGCACCCCGCCAGCAGAAAGACGGCGAAGATCGCCCCCACCAGCCACCAGAGTCTGATACGCGGGAGATTCATTCGTGAGAGGAGCCTGGAAAACATGGCGTTGTTAACTTGCACTTAAATCGTCCCGCATAGCCTCATATTCAGACTTGGTCAGTTCACCGCGTGCATAACGTCGTTTGAGGATATCCAGGGGCGACTCGGCGCTTGGAGGAGCATGACCGCCGCTACGTCCTCCCGGCGCGCTCGTGTATGGCGGCGCCGATTCAGGCGTACGCGGAAAAAGACTGTTGACCAGCCAGACGGCCAGGCCGATAATCACAAAAAAGAAGAACAACATAATCAGGAAACCAAAGCCCCCGAATCCTGCGAAGCCCATCATGATTGATTTTCTCCTCCTGGAATAGGCGACGACTGCACAGGCGACTGCCGCAGCGGATAACGGGAATAATAAACGGCAGCCGCCATTGGGATGACGGACGCCATCCTGGTTTCGAGGATATAGAAATCTTATAGCAGGCGGTTGACAGCTATGTGAAGATTTAATGACGATTTATTGGCAATGTAAACAGGAAGCTACTGCCATCCCCAATCCCCTCGCTTTCCACCCAGATGCGCCCGCCGTGGGCTTCCACCAGATGAAGCGAGATGGTCAGTCCGATGCCGCTGCCGCCGCCAGCCCGGGAACGGGACTTGTCCACCCGGTAAAAACGCTCGAAGAGATGGGGAATGTCCTCTGCGCTCAGGCCGACGCCCGTGTCTGTGACCGCAAAGATCACTTCGCCGTCCACGTGGCGGGCGTTTATGCTCACCGAACCGCCCGGGGGCGTGTACTGGAGCGCGTTGCCCAGCAGATTGAGCAGCACCTGGATCACCCTGGCCGCGTCGGCCATGACGTCGGGCAAGGTGGATGGCGCGTCCACGCGCAGGTCCACCCCCTTTTCCTCATACTGCCAGCCCAGCCGATCGACCGCGCCGGCAACCAACGTCGCCGGCGCGATGGGCCTGCGATCGAGCGCAATTTGCCCCGCCTCCGCCCTGGACAGCTCCTGCAAGTCCTGAACCACCCGCTGGAGCCGCATGATCTCGCGCTGGACGCTGCTGTAGGTTTCGGCGTCGGCCGGCAGCACGCCGTCCATCAACCCTTCCATGACCACCTTGATGTTGCCCAGAGGCGTACGCAATTCATGGGCCACGTCGCCGATGAGGTCCAGCCTACGTTGCTCCGTCTCCTCCAACGCGGCCGCCATCTGGTTGAAGGAGTAGGCCAACTCGCCCAGTTCATCTCGGCTGGCGATGGGCACCCGTTCGTCGAAACGGCCGGCGGCGATGCGTCGGCTGGCCTCCATCATCCGGCGAATGGGGAGCACGATCCGGCGCGTCGTGTAGATGCTGATGAAGACCGCCACGATCAGCGCGGCGACAGAGCCGACCAGGATGATCTCGTTGACGGCGTCGGCGAAATTGTGATAGAGGTCCACTTCCAGCCCCGGATCAGTGACCAGATGCGGGGCCATGCGCGCCAGGTGGCGGGCGAGCGCGACCGGAAGTTGTAGTTGCGCCATGCCCGCCAATACCAAGGCGCCGATGGCGATGACGAGGAGATAGGAAAGCAGGAGTTTCCATCCCAGGCTCTGCTGAAAAAATCTAAACTTCTTCATCAGGCGGAGCTTTCGAAACGATAGCCAACCCCGCGCACGGTGATCACATATTTAGGCGCATCGGGCGTCTCCTCCAGCTTTTTACGCAGGCGGCCAATGTGTACATCCACCACCCGTTCATCGCCATAGTAATCGTACCCCCACACCTGTTCGATGAGTTGGTCGCGGCTGAGCACGCGGCCCTGGTGGCGGGCCAACGCGTACAGAAGATCGAACTCGATAGGCGTCAGATCGATTTCACGGTCCTGAATCCAGACCTGACGCGCGGAGGGATCGATGCGCAAGGCGTTAAAGGCGAGAACTGGTTCACCGGCGTCCAGCAGGCGGCCCCGGCGCAGCATGGCTTCCACCCTGGCCATGAGTTCCCGGGGGCTGAAAGGCTTTGTCAGGTAATCGTCAGCCCCCATCTTAAGGCCCAGAACCTTGTCGATCTCCTCGGCCCTGGCGGTGAGCATCAACACCCACACATCCGATTCCTGCCGCAGCCGGCGCAACACCTCCAACCCATCCAGCCCCGGCAACATCACATCCAGGATGATCAGATCCGGCTTGAAGGTGCGCGCAGCCTGCAACGCGTCTATGCCGTTATCCACCGTTTGCACAGCGAACCCCTCCTGTTCCAGATAGGCGCGCATGGTGTTGCGTATGGTTAGTTCATCATCGACGACGAGAATATTGGCGTGGGCCATCGTTTCGATCCTTCTCTGGGTTTAGGCTTTGCCCCGAAACTGCTTCTTGGTTCGCGCCTTTTTGGAAGTCCCAAGTCGCTCCGAAAATCAACCGCTGTTTCCATCCCTGCAGTGCTGACCGGCGGCATGAACCTCTTCCAGGCAGGTCGGGAGACGCTTTCATTCCCCCATTATACGCACAAGACGCGTCAACTCAATAACTTGCGCGAAAAGGGTCACTGTTTCGCGTTTTTTTCATGTTCTCTTCATATTTTCTTCAACAATTCGTTACGCGGACGTGGGATACTTACCCTTACTGCATCGATCATCCGGTGCAGCCAACCCGCGTGCGTTTTCTAGTCGGTGAACCATGATTCTTGAATCAAAGGTGCGATATCTTTCTACAATCGATCTTTTTCGGGATCTCAATCCACGGGAACTGACCGTCCTCGCCCAGGCGACGACGGTGTATAGCGTGCGGAAAGGCAAGATATTCTACCGCAGCGATGAAGTGGCGGAAACGCTCTATGTGCTCCATAGCGGACGGGTGCAGGTCTATCGCCTGTCACCGGAGGGCAAGAAGTTGGTGTTGACGACCCTGCATTCGGGGGCGATTTTTGGCGAGATGGCGCTTGTGGGGAGACGCCGAAACACCTTCGCGGAAGCGACCGACAACGGCGTCGTCTACGCCATCAGTCGCGCGACGTTGGAGCGCCTGATGCTCCACTGTCCCCAACTCGCCATGCGCATGTTGGAAGTGACCGGCCATCGGCTGAACGAAGTGGAGCAACGGCTGGAGGAGCTGGCTTTCAAAGACGTGTCCGCGCGGGTGGCCTCACTGCTTCTACGCATGGATGCGCATCACGACAACGGCGTCATCTGCGTTTCCCACCAGGAGTTGGCCGACACGGTGGGCGCCTACCGGGAGACGGCCACGCTGGTCATCCGGCGTCTGCGCGACAGCGGCCTGATCGAAACCGGACACAAACGCATCCGCATCATCAACCGGGGCGGGTTAGGAGAAGTGGCCGGGTTGCAGGTCGCGGGGAGTGCATAAAATTCAAAATTGAAGATTAAAAATTGGCATCTAGCTGAATCTCCCCAATCTCCCTTAATCTCCCAATCTCCAATCTTTAATCCTCAATCTTCAATTTCTCCACTCACGCCGCCGGCAGGGTGAACGAAAAAACGCTCCCTTCCCCCGGCCCAGCGCTCTCCGCCCAGATGCGTCCGCCATGGGCCTCCACCAACTGGCGGGCGATGGGCAACCCCAAACCCGTGCCGCCGCTGGCCCTACTGCGGGATCGGTCGACCCGATAGAAGCGCTCGAATACATGGGGCAGGGCGTCGGCGGCGATCCCCTCTCCGCTATCCGTCACAGAGACCAACACATTGCGTTTTTTGTTCCCTCCGTCCTGAACCCGGACCGATAGCGTGATCGCACCGCCGGCCGGCGTGTGACGCAAGGCGTTGGAGAGCAGGTTGTTCAGCACCTGGGTGAGCCGTTGCGCATCCCCGCGCACAGGGGGAATGGATGGCTCGATCTCTACATGCAGCGCCACCTTTCGTTCGGCGGCCTGGGAACTGAAACGGTCCACCACCCGGCGCGCCAACTCCGCCATATCCACCGCTTCCCATTCCAGCGTCAACTGCCCGGCCTCGGCCACGGCCAGCACCCGCAGATCATTGACCAGCCGCGTCATCACCACTGTGTCGCCGTGGATAGCTTCGATGTTTTCCGGGGAAAGCTCGTAGTAGCCGTCGAGGATGGCCTCCAGGTTGCCCTGGATCAGACTCAGCGGCGTGCGCAGTTCGTGGGCGATATCGCTGACCATGGCTTTGCGCAACGCTTCCTGTTGCTCCAATGTGTCCGCCATGATATTAAAGGCTGCAGCCAACCGCCCCACTTCGTCTTCGCTATGCACGTCCACCCGCCGGCTCAGATCGCCGGCGGCCACGGCTTCGGCCGCGGCCGTAACTTCTCCCACAGGTTTGGTGATCTGGAAGAAAAGCAGCGAACCTAACACCAACGCCAGAAAGCCGCCAGCGGTCGCACCCAGCAGCATGGCCAGGTTGACCGAACGCAGGAAGTCCGCGTCCAGAGGATTCAACACCGGCTCCACCATGGAGCCGACCAGAACCGTGCCCACCCGCTGGCCGTTGACCACTACCGGCTCTCCCCGGGCCAGATGCTCCTCGGGGTGTTGTTGACCCACCAGTTCGCCGGTAGTGTCGGCGATGACGACGCCCTCTGCGTCGGCCAGGACCACCCGGTCCATGCCATAGCCGGTCTGGCGCATCATCTCCATCATCATGTCGCCGCCCATCATCATCCCGCCCATCATGCTCCATTCCATGGACTCGCCATCCAGGGCGTCGGCATTGGAGAAGGAGAAAGCGGTGCTGCTCAGCAGGCGATCCACCCCATCCCAGCTTCCCTGGCGGGCGTAATAGGCGGTTAGGGCGTCGGCCAGGTTTTGGGCTTCCAGCAGATCGCTGGCGCGGGTGAAGCGCTCGAACTTGGTGGCGGTGGCTACGTAGACCACCATGAATGTGACCGCAACCCCGGCGGTGATGATCAGCGCAAACGCGCCCATGAGTTTGAGCCAGAGGCTACGCCGCATCCTATGCATCTGATTGCCCGCCCATGGATGCATCCAGATCAGCCAGTTTATAACCGACGCCGCGCACGGTCAGGATATAGCGGGGAGAACGAGAGTTGTCGCCCATAGCTTTGCGTAAATTTTTGATGTGGGCGTCGATAGTGCGTTCATAGCCTTCGTAGGCCTCTCCCTGCACCGCGTCCAGCAGTTGCATGCGCGAAAAGACCCGCCCCGGCTGGCGGGCTAACACCGTCAATAGATCGAATTGCACCGCGGTGAGATCGATGGGCTGACCATGCAAATAGGCCTGACGCCGGGCAGTGTCGAGCCTGAGATCTCCCACTTCCAGGACCTCATCTTGTGCGGCTCCTCCCGCGTCGAGCGCAGGGTTTGCGCGACGTAGAACCGCCCGCACCCGCGCGGTCAGCTCCCGGGGGCTGAAGGGCTTGACCACGTAATCATCCGCGCCCAATTCCAGCCCGATCAGCCGATCCGTCTCCTCGGCCCGGGCGGTGAGCATGATGATGGGGACGTCACCGTCGCGGCGGATGGCGCGGGCCACATCCAGGCCGTCAATTTCAGGCAGCATCAGGTCCAGCACCACCAGGTCGGGCCGTTCGCTGCGGAAAGCCTGCAATGCCTCGCGGCCGTCATAGGCAGCGATCACCTGGAAACCGGCACCCTCCAGATAGGTGCGAACCAGACGGACGATCCGGGCTTCGTCATCCACAACCAAAATTTTACGCGCCATCACCTTAGTCCTTATCCTCACTGTCATTGGAACGCGGATTTTATCGGATGCAATTCGATTTTCACGGATTTTTTGCGAGAATCTGTGAAAATCCGTTCTCATCAGCGGAAATCCGCGTTCAAATAAGGCTTACCTAAACTGCAACCATTTAAGCACACCACGGCTTCAACGCGCAACAAACAGGCCCCGACGCTTATTTTGCATCGAGGCCTGTTTGTTGCGCATACAATCAACGTATTTCGACGGTGGATTAGCGGCCGGAACCGCCCATCATGCCGGAACCCCAACCACCTTGGCCATATCCGCCCGCCATGCCGGAACCCCAGCCGCCCTGGCCATAGCCACCCATCGCGCCGGACCCCCAACGGCCCTGTCCATAACCGCTGCCCATCATACCGGATCCCCAGCCGCCTTGGCCATAGCTACCACCCATCATGCCAGAGCCCCAGCCGGCGTGATTGCAGTCATCCACCGCTCCGGATCCCCAGGGACCCTGCTGTCCGTAGCCAGTCGGCGCCGGGCCGGCGTCATCGGCTCCATGGGCGAAAACGGGCGAAGCGGTGAACAAGGCGCTCGCCAGGACGAGCGTCAGGACGACGGCGCCGATGATGGTGATCCACTTACGATTGTTTTTCATAGTCTGTCTCCTCTGTCTGATTGTCGCTGGCTCGCCAGCGAAGGTTATCAACGCTTTCTGTCCACAGGATAACAACCCTTTGTGAAGGCTTTATGAACGGCATGTGTGGCGATTTTGTTGGAAACTGCCCAAACTGGACTGACGTTCGATGAAATCGCTCATGCAGACGGAGACGACCGTAACCCTGCTGGCGCCCCAGCTTTCCTTCTTCGATCTGGCGGTCGATGAAATCAAGGGGGTCTTCCTGGAGCAGTTTCAGGAGAAGGCGTTGGCGGAAAAGGCGAAACAGCAGATGTTGCGCACGACCAAAGGAGTCGTCCTGGGTATGCCCGTATGGCAGGAGGCGGCGTCGAAATGGATGACGCAGTTGGAAAACGGCCGCTTCGTGCTGGAGATCGACGCCAGCGACGTGGACCGGAAGATGGATGAGCTACAAAACAATCTGGATCGAAATGTACGCCGCCTGGTGATCACGCTCCTGCTGATTGGCCTGCTGGCCATCGCCAGCAACGCGCCGGTCCTGGCCAATATGCCCCACACGCAGGCCATGTGGGCTATCTCTCTCCTGGGGATCCTGACGTTCGTCGCCCTCTTCTATCTGGGCGTTATTATGTGGGAGGCGTGGAGGAAGCGATAAGATGACAAGATGGCAAGGTGACAGGGTGACAAGGTGACAGGGGCCACATTCCGGGATTCGGCCAGGCCATGTCCCGTTGCGGTGCATCTTGTGGCCGAATCCCGGAATGCTTCAACGCCCGAGGGCTACGCGTACTCTACGATCTCGACGCTCAACCTGTATTCCCGGCTTTCGCCCGGCTCCAGCATGGGCAAGGCGCCCGCGGCCCGGGCCGCGGCGCGTCCTTCCATGACGCCGCAGTTGACCGGCTCCACGCCCAGCACATACATGCCCTCGCCCATCATCTTCCATTCCATCAGATAGGGCAGGTTGGCGCTGTCGTAGCGCAGGCGCAGCCCCAGGCCCAGGCGCGGGTTGCGCACCTCCACCTCCACCATCCCCGCTTCATCCGCCCTGGGCCGGTGGAGAAAGACCTGCTCCTGGTAGCCGGGCGTGGGCGGCTGGAAGCGCATCCACGCGTCCACGCCGGCCGCGGCCTCCGGATCCCGGGGCATGGTCTCGGCCGCGTCCACCAGCAGTTGCGCGTCCTCGCGCAGCAGGGGAAAGCCCAGGTTGAAGTGGTAGAGGATCATGTGGGGATGGGGCGTGAAGCCCTCGTTGGTGACCACATCTTCGATCCGGATCGCGCTGGAGCCAAGCCGGGTGGCGATGCGCCGCCGCAGGACCAGGTTCTCGCCGAAGACGCGGGTCTGGCGCACCTCGCCGCTGATTTCGATCTCGTATTCCTCGCCCGACCATCCGGCGCTATAGCTGACATAGCGGGCCGGCAGATTGCTCACCCGCCCGTGCTGGCCTAGCTCTTCACCGCTATCCACATTGGGCGGCCCCCACTGATCCAGCCCGCAGGTGGCCAGCAGGCCGCCGGCGAAGGAGCGTAGCCATCCCTGCCCCGCGGGGTCGTAATAGGCAGGGTGCACCTCGCCCACGGACGAAATCCAGGCCAGAGGAATCCCCTTGTAGCGGCAGGCCGTGATGTCCAGCGCCCGGTCCGCCTGCACGTCGAAGGACAGGCCGGAGCCTGTCCACACGTGAAACTGACGGCCACCCCGCGCCAGGCCGTCCCCGGCCTCCACCAGCTTGACGCCGGCCAGTTGGTCCATGCCGCCGACCCGTTTCACCAGTTCCTGTCTGTTCAAGCCGTAAAGGTTGTTCGCGTCCATTGATTTTCACTCCTCTTCTGTTGTTCGCCCCCGTAGGTGCGGCTTGCAGCCGCACGATCTGGGCTGTCTGGTTTCTCTGGACTGTCTGGCCTACCGGAGATCGTGCGGCTGCAAGTCGCACCTGGTATCTTATAGATGAGGCAAGAAGAGGCCGAGCCGCACCTGAAGATGAATCGAACTTGCTTCGTAGATAGGTCCATCTTGCCTCATTTCACCAAACTGGATACGCTTACTAGAGACATAAGTAGACCAGATGG
>JAJRVT010000432.1 GCA_024277175.1 Chloroflexota bacterium
GATTCCGGCGTCTTGTACGTGATTACGAACGCACGCCAGAAGTCCTACGAGGCCTCCATTTCGTGGCGTTTGCTGTCCTGATGCTTCAGCAACTTATCAACATTCTTGTTTTGACTTTTCAAAGTGCATAACAGGCTCTAGGCGTTTCTTGTCATCGATGTGATAAATGACGCGCCATCGGCCAACGCGAATACGCCAGCCGCCGACAGTGCGTAGCTTTCGGCATCTTGGTGGGCGTGGGTTGCGTTCTAACGCCAGAATTGCATCGGCGATCCGGCTGAAATCAGGCTCTCGAATACGGTCTAACTGGCGACGAACCTTTTTGTCGAGTAATTCAACCGTGTATGTCGTCATCCGTCGCCTCACGCTCGGCAATGTATGCCCGGAAGGGCAGCCGCTCTTCTTCGGATTGGGCGGCCGCGCTCAAACGCGCGGCCAGTTCGGCATCCTGGTTGTCGGCTTCATCCTCCATCAGGTCAAGGTAATGCTCATACTCTTCGACGGCCAAAAGGACGGCAACGGGCTGGCCAGCAGTGTCGACGACATACTGTACGCCCTGTTCGCGTAAAATGACAGTGAATTCATCGCTTTTGTTTTGAGACATCATTTTGCACTCCCTACAAGAATATCACGTATCAGGCGCGGGGAAATTCGACGCAACGGCAAACGGGTAAATTTCAGCGGCGTTGGCTATGGATAGTATACCACACCATCGGTTCCATCCCTCACGTTTTACGCCTTACGTTTCGCGCCCTCACACTTCACAAATTGCCCAATCTCCCCATCTGACATACAATACCCCCAGACCAAGCCCGACCCACTCGGCCAAGGAGCATCTGGCCGGGTTTTTTTGTGTATCAGGATAGAACGCGGAAAGGCCGGATTCACCGGGTCTGCACGGATTTTTTGAAAAATCCGTGCAGACCCGGTGAATCGGCTCGATCCGCGTTCTATAGAAGATCGAGGACCATGAAACTACTAACCAAAGACGCCGTGACCACCCTGAAGCCGCGGCCCGATATCCGCAACATCGCCATCATCGCCCACGTGGACCATGGCAAGACTACCCTGGTGGATGGCATTCTGCGCCAGACCAACGTCTTCCACACCAAGCAGCAGGTCCAGGAGCGGGTGCTGGACTCCAACGACCTGGAGCGGGAGCGGGGCATCACCATCCTGGCCAAGCAGACGGGCGTGGAGTACAAGGGCGTGACCATCAACATCGTGGACACGCCCGGCCACGCCGATTTCGGCGGCGAGGTGGAGCGCATCATGAACATGGTGGATGGCGTGCTCCTCCTGGTGGACGCGGTGGAGGGCCCCATGCCCCAGACCCGCTTCGTCCTCCGCCAGGCCCTGGAGAAAGGCCACAAGGCCATCGTCGTCGTCAACAAGATCGACCGCCCGGCCGCGCGGCCCGACTACGCGGTGGACGCCACCTTCGATCTCTTCATCGACCTGGGCGCGAACGAAGAGCAGGCCGAGTTCCCGGTCATCTACACCCGCGCGCTGGAGGGCAAGGCCGGCCTGGCCCCTGACGACCTGGCCGATGATCTCCATCCCCTCTTCGACGCCATTCTGGACCACATCGATCCGCCCCTGGTGGACCGGGAGGGCCCGACCCAACTGTTGGTCACCACCCTGGAATATAGCAGCTACGTGGGCAAGATCGCCATCGGCCGCCTGAGCAGCGGGACCATCCGCACCGGCCAGCCCCTGGTGCGCATCACGCCCGAGGGTGAGTTCATCCCCGGCAAGGCGGCCCAGGTCTTCAGCTTCCGCAACCTGCAGCGCCAGGCCGAGGACGAGGTCCACGCCGGCAACATCGTGGCCGTCTCCGGCATTACGGACGTGGGCATCGGCGACACCCTGGCCGACGCGGCCGACCCCCGTCCCCTGCCGCCCATCACCGTGGAAGAGCCCACCGTACGCATGACCTTCGCGATCAACGACAGCCCCTTCGCCGGCCGGGAGGGCAAGTTCCTGACTTCTCGCCAGGTGCGGGCCAGGCTCATGGAGGAGCTGGAGCGCAACGTGGCCCTGCGGGTGAACGAGACCGATTCGGCCAGCCAGTTCGTGGTCGCGGGCCGGGGCGAGCTGCATCTGGCCATCCTCATCGAGACCATGCGCCGGGAAGGCTACGAGTTCGCGGTCAGCCGGCCGGAGGTGGTCTTCAAGGAGGGGCCGAACGGCCGCGAGGAACCCTTCGAGGACGTCTTCCTGGAGGTGCATGGTGACCATTTCGGTGCGGTCAGCGAGATGATGGGCAAGCGTAAGGGCCTCCTGCAGGAGATGCGCTATGGCGAGGACGGCACGGTTTACGCCGAATACCTGATCCCGACCCGGGGGCTGCTGGGTTTCCGCCAGCCCTTCCTGACCATCACCCGGGGCACGGGCATCTATCACGCGCTCTTCCACGGCTACGCGCCCTACGCCGGTCCCATGGAGCGCATGAAGCGCGGCTCCCTCATCGCGCTGGAGGCGGGGTCGGTCAACAACTACGCGCTGGGCAACCTGCAACAGCGGGGATCGTTCATCGTCAAAGCCGGCGACGAGGTCTATGCCGGCCAGGTGGTGGGATCGAACACCCGGGACGAGGACCTGGTCCTCAACGTCTGCAAGGCCAAGCACCTGACCAACTTCCGGGAGAAGCCCAAGCAGATCGATGAGGGCCCCAACGCGGCCCGGACCCTCTCCCTGGACGACGCCATCCAGTTCCTCAACGACGACGAGTTGCTGGAGGTGACGCCCAAGTCCCTGCGCATCCGCAAACGCGACCTCAATCACCAGACCCGCCAGCGCGCAGCCAAGAAGGCGAAGGGCTGAGGGGTCGAGAGTCAGGCCGCCCCCTAGCCCCCAACCTTGGGGGGAACGCTTTGCCAGCCGGGCCTTGCCTGGCCCAGCCTCCCCCAGGAACTTACATTGAGTTGACCAACAACCGGGTACAATGAAACCGGAAAGGGGTCAACGATGAATAACAACGAAGCACGAATCGGATTCGAAGCGTACCTGAACCGACGCTATGGAGACCGAAGCAC
>JAJRVT010000433.1 GCA_024277175.1 Chloroflexota bacterium
GAAGCCGGGACAAATCGCCCGTCAGCGCCAGATATTGTGATAGGCGTGCTCGCCCGTCAGGCGCTTGCCCTCCGCGAAGCGCTGCACCGTGAACGGCTCCAGGTCCACCGTCTGCGGCCGGCCGTCCACGATCCATTCCGCCATGCACAGCCCCACGGCCGGCCCGATCTTGAACCCCGTGCCGCTGAACCCGCATTGCAGGTAGAAGCCCTCCGGACCGGCCGGCCCCAGCAGCGCGCGCTGGTCGGGCGTGATGCCGTCGTAGCCGTCGTGCGCGCTGTGGAGGGCCGCACGCTCCATGGCCGGGATGCGCCGACAGATGCGGTCGATGGCCCGCTCCACGAAGTCGGCCGGCGGGGTCTTCATCAATTCTTCGGGCGTGTCGCCGATGGGATTGCCATCCTCCAGCCCCACCAGGGTCAGGCCACCGGTCTCGGGGCGGAAGTACATGGCGTTGGCGTCGTCGATCACGGTCAGTTGCGGGTCGCCCAGATCCGGAGGATTGACCACGAACATGGTGTCATGTCGCCAGACTTGCACGGGCAACTCCAGCCCCACCATGCGCCCCACGGCCGCGGCCCGCGGCCCCGCGGCGTTGACCACCACCGGCGCGAAGAAGTCGCCCTTGCTCGTGTGCACGCCGGTGACCTTACCGCCCTCCACCAGAATGTCCGTCACCTGGCAGCCCTGGACCACCCGCGCGCCCTGGGCCCGGGCCGCCTGCATGAAGGCCATGGCCGTGGCGCTGGGGTCGGCGTAGCCCGATGCCGGTTCGTAGGCCGCAACCTCGAAGTCGTCCGTGGCCAAGTAGGGGACCAGCCGGGCGACATCGTCTGCAGTCACCACCGTGCTGTCGATGCCGATGCGCTGGTGCATGGCCACGTTGGCCCGCAGCGCGTCGCTGAATTCGGGCGAGGTGATGCGCAGAAAGCCGGTGCGGGTGAAGCCGCAATCGCCGCCGACCCGCTCTTCCCAGTTGCGGAAATAATCAAACGAGACCCAGGCCAGCCGGGACTCCAGTTCCAGGTCATAGTGCATGCGCACCAGGCCACTGGAACGTCCTGTGGCCTCGGCGGCGATGAACTGCCGTTCCAGCACCAGGGGCTTCAGCCCGCGCTCGGCCAGGTGAAAGGCCAGGCTCGTCCCATGAATGCCCCCGCCGATGATGATGACGTCTGCTGTGTTGGCCATGCGTACATTCTCCTTGAGGCGTGAAACGGGGGAGTGTATTGGAGATTGGGGGATTAACGAGATTGAGAGATTGGAGATTGGGTGAGCGACGCCCGACCAATCTCCAATCTCCCAATCTCTTACGTTCATCCCTCCCGCTTATCCGCCGGGATCCTCAACTTGGCGTCGATAAAGGTGCGGTGGGAGAGGCCCAGCGAGCGCGCGATGCTGTAGATGGCGTCCATCTCGGCGTCGGTGACAAAGCCGTCGGCCGCGGCCACCGCGAAGAGGGTGTCCAGCAGGGCGTCGGCCCTTTCCGGCGGCACGGAGGAGGAGACGTCCCGCACCAGACGCACCGTATCCATGGTGGGCGCGACCTCGCTCACCGCCACCTCGGCCACGAACGCGGCCTCCGCCGGTGACAAGTCCCAGTTGGCCTGCAAGGCCTCCACCATGGCGTCGAACTCCTGGTCAGTCACCTTGCGGTCCACCTGCGCGATCTTGGCCATGACGCCGCCCAGCGCGGCCAACCGGCGCATCTGCTCCTCCGGAAGGTTGATGACGTCCTGCTCGCCCAGATCCAGCCGTCGACGCACGCCGTAGTAGACCTTGTTGTTGAGGAAGTCGTCCAGATATTGCTCACGGTTGGGTGCGTTGGTCAGGGCCGTCTCCCGGCGCTGGCGCGATCCGCCGAAGAGACGCGAGAGTCCGCCGAAGAAACCGTTGTCATTCCCGCCGCCGTCGATAGCCTCGCGGATCTCCTGGATCACAGCTTTGTCTTCGGACGACACATTGCCGTCGGCGCTGGCCAGCTCCTCCAGGGCCTGGAAAACCAGTTCCTTGTCGGCCTGGGTGCGGATCTGGGTGCGTAGCTCCTGGATCAAGCGGGCGCGCTCGGCCGGCGGCACGGGCGCCTCGATGTACATCTCGATCTGGGCCCATTCGGTGGCGGTGTACTGCATGCCGCCCCGGGAGTTGAGACGCGTCAGGCGGAAGAGGAGGTCCTTCATGACGTTGATCTCTTCCGGGTGCAGCTCGCCATCGGCCCAGGCGGCCGCGATCAGCACCTTGGCCAGGGCCACGATCAGGGCGTTGTTGGTTGTTTGATTCGCCATAGTCCTCGTCTTGTTTCTGTTATGGAATGATTCAGGAAACGTTATTGGAACGCGGATTTTCACGGATAGGATGCGGAGATAGGATGCGGATCGTCACGGGTTTTTACAAAAAATCCGTGACGATCCGTTTTCACCAGGAAAAATCCGCGTTCCAATGAAGCCCCGCTGAACAGTCGTCTGATTTACGCTGCCATGGTAAAGGAGAGCGCCGGGTTTGACAAACCGGCGTTCGGCTCTTTCGAGATGACTTTTGACAGCCCGCCCGCGTGATTGGTATGATGCGTCATGACATCCACC
>JAJRVT010000434.1 GCA_024277175.1 Chloroflexota bacterium
ATCCTGGTCTGGTCGTGGGCCATTTTCCGCTCTGATCGTCCCTTTGACCCGGCGTTGGCGATGCCTGCCTGATGACCTATGCGGTATGTAACCTAAACCTTTGTTCTTTATCCGTTTGTTCTCACATTTCGTCAATTAGGGACTTGACATCAAAGAGAGAATCTACAGGTCACTCCTCGTTGGTCGTTTGTCCGCCGTTCGTCACCCGTCGTTCGCCCCCTCCCTCTCCTCATACACCTCGCGCAGATCGGCCTGGGCCTCGTCCAGGGCTTCGCGCGCACTGCCGGCGGCCAGCATGGTAGCGGTCATGAAACTGGTCAGCGAGGCGATGACGCTGACGGGCAGCAGGGCTGGGTTGCTGATGACAGTCAGCAGCAGGATCACCGCGAAGGGCATGCGCATGAGCCCGCCGCCCACGCCAGCCAGGGTCCCGACGATGCTCACGGGCAGGGAGATGATGGGGAAGATAATGTGGATGACGTAGCCTAGCGCGGCCGCAGAGAAGAAGATGGGGAAGACGTACCCGCCCGGGAAGCCGGTGGAGAGACTCACGCTCAAGGTGATCAGCTTCAGCACCGCCAGCAGGAGCAGGACCGCGACCCCCAATTCCCGCCCGGTCTGCAACACTTCGGCCATCTCATATTGACCGGAGAAGAGGGTCAGGGGCATCCACGCACCCACCAAGCCGAAGAAGAGGCCGCCCAGGGTGGGCTTGAGCAGGGGATAGCGATCCAGGGGCTCGGTGACGCGCTGCGCGGTCTGGAAGATGATCTTGAAGAGGAAGGCCCAGGCCAGGCCCACCGCGCCCAGGACCACGGCCCAGCCGATGTCGGTGACCGCGAAGGTCCCTTTGATGGGGTAGCTGCTGGTCCCGGTGGGGGGCGCGTGGGTGATGACGAACATGATCAGCGCGCCGAAGAGGGAAGCCACCGTGGTCACGATCATATTAAGCTACCTGTTCTCATGATCCGAATGCACCCGCGCCTGTAGTCAGGCGACCCGCCGCACCTGGCCCATGCCGGTGGCCGTCTCACGCCGGCCCCGCTGTATTGGGCGAAGTCGGCCAGCATCTGCATGGCGCGCCACCAGTAGCGATCGCCGCCCAAGGCCCGGTAGGTGACCAGGCCCACGCCGCCCATACGTACGCCCCCGCCCTTCTGGCTGACGGCCCGGCTGCGCAGTTCATAGCGGCTGATGGCGATCATCTCGGCCGCGAAGCGGCGCATGTCGGGGAGACGGTCACGGGGCTGAACGCGTTCCAGCGGTCCACCAGGCTGCCGAAGAGGAGTTCGGGCAGGGGCACGGGCATGTGGACGCCCTTGGATTTGAAGCCGGTGGGCGCGGAGAAGCGCAGGGTGGCCCGGGCCGCGGGCGCGGACTGGCCCAGCAGGCGGGCCGCGGCCAGGTCTTCATAGCTGCTGCGCCCGGTCCAGAGATCCCGTTCCGGGTCGCAGACCGCGCCCGTGATCCGGAACGGGTGGCCGGCCAGGGGCCAGGTGGCGGGCGGGCTTTCCAGCAGGGAAGCCAGGGCCTGGGCCACGGGCGGGGTGAGGCCGGTGATGCGCACGCGCAGGGGCTGGCCGGCGCGCACAGCCAGCCCTTCGCGCCCGGCTTTGGCCCCGATGAGGTCGGAACAGGTGAGGGGTTTGGGGCCGTTGGCATTGTGGAGCGCGTCCGCCAGCCCGGGGTCCACGCTGTGGAGATGGGCCAAGGTGGCTGCGTGGTTGGCGCGGCCCACGCCAAAGGGCAGCTGCGCGTCCGCGGGCGATTCCAGCAGCAACGATAGTGCGATCAACATCTTTTTTTTCCTTATTCGCGCCCCGAAGGGCATTCTTCGAAGTGTGGCGAGTTGTGAGTTGAGAGTGGTAAGTGGTAGGTGACAGAGGCAGGACATAAGATTGGGATCAACGAGTGACAAGGTGGTCGCTGACCAACACAACCCCACCAGCGTGAGGCTTCAGTACCCCGAAGGGCATTTCTCAAGTTGTCTCACCTATTATAGGCACATAGGGAGACTGCTATTTATAACTTGATTCGCCCCACAAAAGCTTGCGCATCCCGGTGGATGGTGATCCGTCGCGAAAGTGGTTACGCCCGCACACCTGCAATAGCCGCAGGCTTGATCGATCATATTTGGACTGTTAAAGAGCTACTGGCAACTTTACCCGTGCCAGGTAATATCAACATCTAAGAGGGAGACTATCGGAGCTTGACACATACCGGAAATGACCGTAAGAAATCGCGTCGAATGGAATGGGAGCGCCGATGGCAGTGTACCAGCTAGCATTACAATAGTCTATGGAGTCGGAATATGGGCTCACGATTGATCATTGACACTTAACAATTACCGACACGGCGTCTCCCACAGCCAGGTCGGTTCGCCGCAATCGCCCACCCAATCCTTGCTGTCCGCCTCCACGGCCGTCCAGTCACACGTGCGCGGGCGCCAGCGCACCATGAACAGCTTCTGGTTCGGCTCGCGCATGGGCAACCCCTCGGGATTGCCGCCAAAGCCCTTGATGCGCAGGCTGTTCATCATCTGGGTGTAGAGTTGAGTGGCGTTGTTCCTGTATGGA
Organism: Chloroflexota bacterium; assembly: GCA_024277175.1. Lineage (GTDB taxonomy): Bacteria > Chloroflexota > Anaerolineae > Caldilineales > Caldilineaceae > JAJRVT01. Next base: position 2,577 of record JAJRVT010000434.1, read on the forward strand.
TCAGGAAAAATGGGATGAAATGTAGATTTATTCCCGCTCCGCCATCTTTTTCGTCAGACGCCTGTAGAGCCTGCTTCGCTTACGGGCCAGGGCGATGAGCTCGTCAGCCACCTGGTTGAACGTAGCCCGCGCATCCTCGGTGATCAGCTTGCCGTGACAGAGGAAAATGCGTTGGATCGGCCACGCCCGCGCCGGAGCCAGGGAGGCTGCCAGCGCGTCGGCGTCATGGGTGAACATTTTGAATTCCGGCGAGGCTGTGGCCCGGCGCAGCACGCCAAACGGCCGGCTCAGGATGAGGGCGTAGGTGGGCGCGGTGTGCTTGTCCGCGTTCTCCACAAAGTCGGCCACCATGACGGTTCCGCTCTTGCGGTGAAAGAAGAGCGCTTCAGAGAAGAAGACGTTGCCGGCGGTCAGGACGTGGGCCAGTTCATCTTCCCAGGCCGGGACCGGTTCCGGGGTGAGCAACTCGTCGAAGTGGAGATCGGGGCGACGCTCCGGCAGGCCCGGCGGCGCGTACGTGCGCGCCGCTGGATAGGCCTCTATCCACTGGGCCATGGCCAGGTTGTGGATCTTGTTCGGCTCGACGATATAGGCGACGGCGCCCAGCGCATCCACCGCCCGCCGCACCTCGTCGCTGAGATAGACGGGCGAATAGACGAACAGATGCTCCCCCGGCAGACGCACCACCGCCATGCGCGTTAGCAGCGGCACACCGTAGAACTTCACATGGGATTCCTCATAAAATAGATCTTCAGCGAATTCGATCATGATGCGGATTACCCCCTCTGAATTCAGTCGGTCACAATGGAACGCGGATTAAACGGATTGGGCGGATCTGCACGGATTTTTTAAAAAATCCGTGCAGATCCGCCCAATCCGTTTAATCCGCGTTCCATCATAGCAGTTCACGCAGCCTCCCTCGCAGGCGCGGCGGCGGGATGATGATCTCCGCCGCGCGGTAGAGGCGCTCGAAGCGGGTCGGATCGCAGAGCGCTACCTCGGTGCGGTTAGCCAGGCCGGGCGGCAGCAGCGAGTGGAAGCGCCCCGTCTCCAGATAGGGACCGAGCCGGGGCAGAAGTTGTTGTAGTTGACGCCGGGCCAACGCCTCGTCCCACATGGGCAGATGGGTCAGGCCCATGGGCAGGAAGAAGCCGAACTCATTGCGCCGGGTGACGATGAACGGCTCCTCGTCGTCTTCGAACTGGACTTCGAGAATGGCGGCCAGCCACGCGCCGTAGATCTCGCCCCAGAAGTGGAAGAGCAGCGCGCCGCCCTCGCTGTGGAGCAGGCAAAGCTGATCGCGCCTCAGCCCCAGGTGCGCGGCCGCGGCCTGGCCCACCTCCAGGGGTGTGGCGAAGGGTGCGGTCTGGAAGCGCAACTCCTCCTCGGCGTAGCCGCCCCGTCCCGGACGCGCGCCCAGCCGGTAACGATCCCGCCAAACCACCTCCAGCGTGCGCCCGCCCAGGAGGAGCGTGTCACCTTTGAGGCGGATGCGGCTGGTCTGGGCGATGGTGCGGCCCGAATAGGCGTCCACCACCGTGATGGCCAGGGGATCGGCCCCGATGTTGCTGTAGATCTCGTGGACGTCGGCCAGATCGTCCAGGGCCTGGTCGGCTCGCCATTCGCCCAGCTTGCCCGTGCGCAGGTAGCCAAGTTGGACCAGGTTGCCCAGGATGCGTCGCAGCGCGTCGTCGTCCAGCTCCTCGCATCCTGGCCCATTGGGCGTGACCCGACGCAGGTCCGCCAGCCGGATGCCGCCTGTGGGGCTCTGTTTGAGGAGGCTGAACGCCTGCTGGACCAGCACCGAAGGCCGAAAATGGTAGGCCGCTTCCCAGGATTCGATGGCCTGCCCGGCCTGGGCCAGGTCCAGCAGGGCGCGGAACTTGAGGTCTTCCAGGGGCGAGCGAGGGAGGCAGAGAGCCTGGGTGCGCCCGGTGCGTCGTCCGCCGCGGCCGATCCGCTGTAGGAAGGAGGTCAATGACGGGGGCGGGCCGACCAGGACCACGTCGTCCACGCTGCCGATGTCGATGCCCAGTTCCAGGGTGGAACTGGCCACACAGAGGGCCACGCTGGCCTCGGCGAAGCCATCCTCCACTGCGCGGCGCATGGCCGGGTCCAGGTTGGAATAGTGAACGAAGATTTCGGCCTCGTAGGGGAGGTGGGCGCGCAGGTAGGCCGCGGTCTGCTCCACCTCGTTGCGGGTGTTGCAGAAGATGAGCGATTTGCGGATAGCGCGCCGGTCCCCCACACGCAGGGCCAGGGCCGCCACCAGATCGTCCAGCCCATGCATGGGGACCAACTCGGCCTGGATGCATCGCCCTTCCCCGGCCTGGTCGATGGAGAAACCGGGTTTTTTCAAAAAACCCGGTTTCTGAACTCCGCCCGTCTCCACCTCCGCAACCAGATAGCGCTCCGCAATCCCCGCGGGATCGGGCACGGTGGCCGAGAGCGCAATCCGCTGTAGTGGGGTGGGATCCAGCCCCTCCTGCTGCTGGTGAAAATAACGCACACGCTCGATACGCCGCAGCAGGCAGCGGATATGGTCGCCGCGCGGGCCATTGTCGAAAAGGTGGATCTCGTCCAGGACCACGGCGTGCAGGGAGGCCAGCAGCCGGGGCGCGCGGGTCAGAAGCGAGTCGGTGGATTCGGGCGTGGTGATGAGCAGCGTCGGCGGTTTGCTGACGGATACGGGACCAGTGTCGCCGCTCTTCATGGCCGCGGAGACGCCTAGCTGTTCCAGGGGAAGGCGCAGGCGCTCATAGAGGTCCCGCACCAGGGCCCGGGTGGGGCAGATGTAGAGGACGCGCAGTTCGGGCGCAGCTGCCAGATCGCGCCCGTGGACGGGCCCCAGCGCGTGGCGCTCCAACAGGGGAGCGATGACCGCTTCCGTCTTGCCCGAGGCCGTGGGCGCGATGATCAGCGCGTTCTGGCCTTCAAGAAGGGACGGAATGGCCTGGACTTGAACGGGCGTGAAGGAACCGTGGCGGGCGAAAAAGACGGGCCACGTGTGGGCGAGGGCGGTTTTAATCTCTTGCGAGGATCTCATTTTCATTGATTTACGGGTTGCCGGGAATTGACAGACCGTCTAATCAGCGACCGTTTGTGTCAGATTGTTTTACATAAGACTAAAATAAATGCAATTCAAACGAGTTGTTTTTTTGACTTACTCTGCGGATCCGCGAATTTCCAGAGTCGCCTATAGCGCATTCTTGATGGCTTGGATCAGCCGGTCGCGCTCGCTTTTGGGAATGCCACGTCGTACGTGATAGCCAGGCAGTTCGATGACATGAATGTTCTGTGCGTTGGCCAGGACTTTGTGTGCGCGCGGCAGGTAGCGCCCGGTGATCAGGAATTTGGTGGCGTAGCGTCCAAGATAGAGCGGGTTGCCGGCTGTGTCCAGTTGATCGATGCCCGCTTTGTTGACGCCGGTCTTGGCCTCGATGAGGCCGATGCCGTTGCCATGGCGCACAATCAGGTCGATCTCGATCTGATGGGCGACGCCGGCCGGCCGCACACCGGAGATGATCTCATCCACATGGGGTTCCAAAGCCCGGTGAATGGTCTGCTCGAACTGGCCGCCGTCGTCGATTCGCCCGCGATCGTCTCGGCTGAACCCGTCCACGTCGAAACCGGGCAGGTGGGCGTTCAGATAGTCAGCGATGGTGATCAGTCCGGACAGTTTGATGTCCTGTTTTAGCACGGGCCTGTTGTCTTTGAACCTGTAGAGCCGCAGTCGATATTGGTTACGAACCCGTTCCATATCCGCCAGAATACTGTGATGCAGTTTGGCCAGTTCGTAGGCGGCAAAGGCCTTGGTGCGCCGTCCGCCCGAAATGTTATAGATGATGTTGCCGCCTGTCCAGCCAAGGCTGTCGGTTTTTTCTTTGAGTCGCCAGAAGATGTCGGTCGGATCGAACGGGTCGCGGACGGTCAGTACATGAATTTTGATCTCCTCCCGCAGCAGTCGCCGTAGATGTTTGGTGACGTCCTGGGTGTTTTTCGAATCGACAAACAGCACTTCGTCCGGCTTGATGGCGCGGATGGAGATCAGATTAGGGAGCGGTTGCTCATCCACCAGTTCGATCAGCTTACGTGACATAATTTTTCCTTGTGCATAAATACTGTAACTATACAGACTCATGGCCAATAGACCGCGAATTGAGCGGATTGGGCGAATCTTCACGGACTTTTTTATGAAAAATCCGGCTGTTTCCGTCCAATTTCCTCAATCCGTGTTCTATTACAACTTCTCCTACCGCACCTGACGTCGCACCTCATCCAGCAAGGCCGCCACCTCATAATCCGGGTAGAGTAACAATAAATCGAACAGTTCCACCGCCAGGCGCACCACGCCGCGGATGCTCAGGCGGCCATTGCGCATGCCCAGGGCCATGTGCTCCGCAGCCCCGCGACGCACTTGCCGCTGGCGCTCGCCGGCCTCATAGCCATAGGCCAGGGCGTGGTAGGTCATGACCTGCTCCATGAACTGGCCAATCTCCTGGGCCGTGTGATGGGGATCCAGCGACAGGATCCGCTCAGCGTCCAGCCAGTCGTCGATGGGCATGCGCCGATCGCTGTGGGTGACCGTGAAGAGGAAGTAGAGCGACTGGGGTCCGTTGTAGGCAGGCGGATAGTCCCGCCAGCGCTGCTGGGGCAGCATATCCGCGGTGATGCGGGATTGGCGCTCCTTCAGGGCTGCGTGAATCACCGCGCTGAAGAAGAGGCTGGCCTTGGGGCGCTGGTACGGGTAGAGGAGCGAGTAGCTCTCGGCCTCGTCGATGAGCACGCAGAGACCGCTGTAGCCCACCAGCCGGGCCAGCACGCTGACGCCGCTGAGAAGATAGGCCATCTGGCGGGCGTTGTGCCCCACCTTGTAGATGGTGGGGAACTTGATCCCCCGGGGCGTGGCCGGGTTCATGGCCTTGACCCGCCGCCCGCCCATGAGCCACGTCCGCCAGGCCTTGCGCTGCCGGGAGGAGGGCGTGTTGGCGATGGCGTGCAGGCCCACGGCCAGGGGATCGTTGGCCATGTCGGTGGCGGCCCGCAGCTTCTCCTCCACGTGGGGCGTGCTGATGGCCCGCTCGATCAGCGGCTCCAGCCCCCGGCGGTCGTCGTCCGGGTAACGCATATCGCGCATGAGCGCGCTGTAGATGGCGAAGCCCCGGTGCGCGGGCAGCTCGCCCAGGTCCAGGCTGGCCGTGGAGACCAGAAAGTTGCGCTCCAGGGCCTCCTGCGCGGTCAACTCCACAATGTGAGTCTTGCCGAAGCCGTAGTCGCCGATGACCGCCAGCGCGGAGCCGCCCAGTTTGTGAGCTTCATCCAGGCCGGCGATCAGCGTGGCTCGCTCCTTTTCCAGGCCGATGGTCAGCTCCTTGACGTGCTGGGCCGGGGCCACGCCCGTGCGCAGGGCTTCCACCAACTGGCGGGCCTGGAACTGATCCGGCGACATGGGTTCCACATCGGGCAGGGGCGGCGGCGCAGCCGGGCCAGGGTGATCTCCTGCTGGCCGGCGAACTCCCGGCGGGGGCGGCGAAAGCGCAGGCCACTCTCGAAGCGCACCAGCCAGTCCTCGCCGTTGCGATAGACCGCCACAATTTTTCCCCGCCCATATTGGGGATGTATGACCACTTCACCGATCATGGAATGCTCTCAAATTCTTTTCGTCGTATCGATTCAGCTACCATTATTGGAACGCGGATTTTGCCGGATGAAGTCGGATTTTCACGGATTTTCCAGAGAAAATCCGTGAAAATCTGTTTTAATCAGGGATATCCGCGTTCCACCAAGGCCAGCTAGAACAGCCACGTTTTGTATCAATACGGAGGCGTCTCGCCGCCGCTCAGTTCGTCCACCTGGCCGCGGATGATGGCCACGGCCTCCTCCTCGGCCAGCAGGTGTTCGCCGGTGGCCTGTTGCCGGGCCAGTTCGACCACGAAGGACTTGACGAACAGCCGCCGGTGGCTCACATCCAGGAAGACGTCCCGGGCCACGTTGGCCAGGATGGCGGCGTTGGCGTACTGGATCTGGGCGTCCAGGCTGGTCTGGAACGCGGTCTCGTAGATGGGGATCAGCTTTTCGCCGATGGCCAGCATGAGATCGTTCTCGTCCAGGTCCAGGTGCTCCAGGCTGATCTGGGGGCTGAAGTGGTTGATGCGGGAGAAGCGGCCCGGCGCACGCACCCGCTGTTGCAAAGCCGGGTAGCGGGGGACCACGTCGTTGATGAACTGGGGTGGCACCGCGTAGACGAACATCGCGCCCGGCATCTCGTCCCGGCAGCGGTCGATGACCTCGCGCAGGTTGTCGGTGGCCAGGCGCTCGGCCTTGCCGCCGATGCTGGCCATGCGATCCACCTCGTCGAAGAGCAGGATCAGCCCGCTGTAGGAGAGGGCGCGGATGGTCTGGGCCAGGGAGCGCAACATGCGGAAGGCGTTGGGCTTGGTGATCTTGCCGGTCACGCCCACCTCGCGCAGGATCTTGGTGTCCGCGGGCGAGGTGGAGACGCCCATGAGCCAGCGAGTCAGCGAATCCAGCCGCTCCTCCTGGTCCCGGAGCAGGGCTTCGAAAAAGGCCAGCACTGCATTCTTGTAGGCCATGCTGTCGATCTCGGCCAGTTCCAGGGTATCCATCATGGCCCGATAGGTGGGATGTTTGGTGGTTTCCAGCCCCAGCTCCTCGCCGCCCACCGCTCGCTGTAAAGTCCCTTCCAGGAAGCGGGTCAGCCCCTTTTCGTCGGAGATCTCTTCGTCCGGCTCGTGCCAGATCAGGTTGCGGGCCACGGCCGCGTAGACCGCGCGCTGGTCGTTGTAGGGCGTCTCCACCGGGCTGAGGTCCACCTTGCTGACCGCGAAGCCCCGGTCCCAGGCCAGGTCCCGCAGGCAGTAGAGGAAGTGGGATTTGCCGCTGCCATAGTCGCCGATGACCATCTTGTAGGTCGCGCCCCCGTCCTGGAGATAGGAGGAGAGATAGAACTCGTCCAGCGCGTCCAGCAGGGATTGGTTGCCCACGTTGAAGTATTGGACGCCCTTGTTGGGCGGCGTGCCGGAGCTGCCCAGCACTTCGATGATGCGGCGGGCCAGGGATTGGGTCAACGCCATGGGTCAGACCTACGCTTCCTCGAACGTCACGTCCGCATAATAGTCGCCATCCAGCGCAGTCTGGGGCAGCCAGATGCTGCGCATGGCGCTTTCGGTTTGGCTCTTGGTGGCCCCGGCCAGGCGCAGACGATAGCGCTTGCCCTCTATCTCCACCGTGGGCGTCTCCTGGACCAGGACCAGATCGCGCACGAAGAACGCTCGAGGGTAGTCCTTGAAGGTGCTGCGGGCCGGGCTGTTCCAGAAGCGCTTGCTTTGGCGGTTCATGGTCACCTTGGCGTGGATCTTCACGATGTTGATGCGTTTGCCGCTGGGTGGACGTTTGCGCTCGGCCAGCGCTTCCTCCCAGGCTTTGTGCATTTCGCTCAGGAATTCGTCCGCGTTGATCGTTCGCTGGCCGATGCTTTTCTCCGCCCGGTCATAGGCCTTGGTGATGGCGTGGATGGAGAGGGGCATGGGCTTGGTCAGGGGTTCCTTGCCGTAGAACCATTGAGCCTTGCGCGCGCCTGCGTCGATCTGGAGGACGAACAGACCCACGGCCAGGGTGGGCGGGCGGCCTTCCACAGTCTGGCCCCGCTCCTCGAAGACGTGCTTGAGGTCCCGGGCGAACTCGAACGCCAGCGCGTCCAGCCCTTCCTGGGTCTGGGCGGCGAAGGCCTCCGTAGCCGCCTGCAACTGGTCGTTGTCCACGGCCTCCGCGGCCTCCTCCAACTTGACCAACGCCTTCTGCATGGCCAGGGGATCCAGGGTCTCTTCGCCGGCCAGTTTGATGGCCTTTTTCAGCGCGCCCATGGTCCCGCGCAGGGCTTTGAACTGGGGCGTCAACGCTTCTTCCGCCGCCTGTAGTTGCAGCAACAAGGATTCATTCATGGATGCTCGTCAACCTCACGTCTGCTTGATACGAATTGGTTATGTAACGAATTGTCGGCTTCAGCCCTTGATTATAGCCGCGGTGTGGGCTTCCGCAAAAAGCGCCTATTGGATAGAACGCTAATTTTGCGGATCGAGCGGATCTTCACGGATTTTTTCAAAAAATCCGGCATTTTCCGCTCAATCCGCAGAATCCGCGTTCTATTCCCTCACATGTCCCAGACTCGCCTGGATGCCGGCCAGGTTGCGCTCCCATTCGGTGCGGGTGTGATCGCTTAGCTCCACCACCACCGCCGGGATCCCCTGCGCGGACAGCCAGTCGGTGGCGTCGCCGGTGATAGGATAGCTGGTGAAGGCCTGCTGAAACGGATAGCCGGACCCGCGCGCGTAGGCTTTGCCCAGCGCGTCCGAGGGCGCAAAGCGCTGCTTGCAACCGCCGGCGTAGACGCCCGCGGCCGCGCTGTGCCAGAAGATCACGCCGTCCACGGGCGGGCGGGTGAGAAACGCGGCCAAGGCTCGGCTTTCCGGCTCGGAAAAGGGCACCCGCCCGCCGCTGACTTCTCGCCGTCCGAAGTAACCGACAGGCGACCAGCTACAGGGCCAGTTGCGGTTCAGGTCCACGTCCCGGGCGTTGAGCCGGCCGACGGCGACGCCGTTCTGAACCGCGCTATCTTGAATTTCGCGAGCGGTGAAGCGTCCTCCATGGCCCAGCGCCCGGGCCTGGCCGTCCGGATTGGCCGCGGGGATGATGATCAGGGTGACGTCCGGGGGGATGGCCTTGGGGTGGGTGCTGAAGAAGTTCACGGCCTGGCGGGCCAGGAGAATGGTGTTCCATTCCGAGCCGTGGATGCCGCCGATGAGGACCAGCCGTCGCCGGCCGTGGCCGAACCGGTAGGCTTCCATAGGGCGTCCCTGCGCGGAGTAGCCGATGATGAGGGGCGCCGACGGCATCGCTGGCGGCTGCATAACCGCCAGCAGCGTGGGCGTCTCGACGCCATGGTTGGCGGAGGCTGTGGGTGGCCCACCGAGCGCGAGGGCGATCCATGTGCAGAGGGCCAGCAGGCGTAGGAGGCTAAGTCGGCTGGTGGGTTGGCCCACGGTTTTGTGCAAAAATTTTTTCCAGTTATTGTGGACGGGTTGCGGGGCCATTTCTTCACCGGCGGGCTGTTGGACGATCCAGATGATCGCTCAGACGGCTGATGGGGATAACATACCCCATGGCGACGGATCCGTCAACCGCTGGCCGTAGGCTTGCGACTCCTCTTGTCCTCCGTTCATCTTCTCACATTCACCCCGCCTCCTCCATAATCGCGCGATTGACCGCCACCCTCCGCAGATAATCCCCGCGCATGGCTTGGTCGCTGATCCGCACCGCCTGTTGATGGAGCAGGCGATGCGCTGCCTCCAGCGCACGCTGCGCCTGGTCGGTTCGCCCCAGTGCGGTGAGCGTTTCGTAGCAGAAAAAGTAGTCCCGCTGTGGATAGTCTGGCCCTTGGCCGTCGCACGCATCCAGGATTTCCAGCGTCTCCTCTACATATCGGGCCGCGTCCGCCCGGCGCCCCAGGGCCAGGCTGGCTCGGGCCAGGGTGGTCAGGTCGGTGGTGGTGGAGAGCCGCAGATCGAGCTGTCTGAACCGAGCCAGCGCGCGTTGGGATAGCTCAACCGCCAGCCCATACGCTTCCCGTCCGAGGGCCAGAATCGCGAGCTCACTCAGATAGAGCGCCTCCAGGTGCGCGTCTTGCTGGGCGATGGCCAGGGCCAGGCCCCGCTGGAGCATCGCCTCGGCCTCGTCCAGCTTGCCCTGATCCCGCAGCACCTGGCCCAAGTTGCAGAGTATGTAGGCCTGGCCCGTCTCCGTGCCGATCTCGGTGGCCAGCCGCAGCCCCTCGCGCAGCCGCTTCTCGGCCTCGCCCAGCCTGCCAATGAGCATGGAAACGATGCCCAACTCGTTCCAGATGATTTCCTCCCACCAGCGGTTGCCCAGCGCCTGCTGGATGGCCAGGGCCTCCGCCAGCATGGCCTGAGCCGCGCCGTGATCGCCCCGGGTGCGGTGGACCTGGGCGATGTTGAGCAGGCTGGACCCCTCACCGGCCCGGTCGCCGATGGCCCGGCGGATGGCCAGCGACTTGTCATAATGATCCAGCGCCTGGGGATAGCGCCGGCGCAAGAATTCCACCCCGCCCAGCGCGTCCAGGGTCAGGGCCTCCTGCTGGCGGTTGCTGGCCGCCCGGCTCAATTCCAGGCTGGCGGTCAACTGGGCCACGGCCTCCCCATAACGCCCCTGTTGGCGATGGACCAGTCCCAGTCCATAGCGGACATCAGCTTCGGCCATGGGCAGTTCTTCGTGCTGCCCACCGTCCGTGGACGCACACGCCGCCAGCAGGTCCAGGGCCTCCCGGTAGCTGGATTCGGCCTCGTCATAGTCGCCCCGCCGCCACGCGATCATGCCCTGGCGGGTGAGACAGCGGGCCTCCCGGCAGTAGTCGCCTTGCTGTGCGCTGAGTTCGCGCGCGTGGGCCAGGGCCGCCAATGCCTCTTCATACTCGCTGGCGGCTTCGTAGTAAGCGCCCCAGAGATAGTCGATCTCCACCCTGGGCGCGTCAGGATGCGCGTCCAGGCGCCGCAGGGTGGCCTCCTCTTCCTGCCGTCGCCCCAGGACGTGGAGCACGTCCACTCGGTCCTTGAGCCACTGCCAGCGCTCCTTCAGCGAGAGCGCGCGCTCGAAATAGAAGAGAGCGGTTTCGTTGGCATAGTCGCGCTTGGCCCGCTGGCCGGCCGCGTCCAGATAGCGGAGCGCTTTGGCCTTCATCTGTGGCGCGCTCAGGTCGGCGCTGAAGAAGTGGAAGGCCAGTTGGTCCACCTCATCCGGGGCCAGGTTCTCCAGGGCCTGGCCGGCCGCGCCATGGAGTTCTCGCCGCTGGGCCTCCAGCAGAGTCTGGTAAGCCACCTCCTGGGTGATATTATGCTTGAAGAGCAGGGTTTCTACCGGCTCCGGCGTCCGGGCTCGGGCGAAGTCGCGAATCTGGAGCAGCGCCAGTTGCTCGGCTAAGGTTGCGGGGGACGGGCGTTCCGGGTGGGTGTGGCGGAGAACCTCCAACCGGAAGACCCGTCCCAGCACGCTGGCCACCTTGAGGGTGAGCTTGGCCGGTTCGGGGAGCCGGTCCAGGCGCGCCAGGACGATGCCGTGGATGGAGTCGGGCACGCCCAGGTTGACAGATGTCAGGGACGCGTCCGGGGCCAGCCGCCACTCGTTCCCGTCCCGGATCAGGCAGTTGGCCGCGTGCAGTTGAGCCACCAGCGGGTCCGCCAGTCGCCAGGTTTCGTCCTGTAACGTCAGATGGCCGGCCTCCCGCAGCGCGTCCACCAACTCTTCGGCGAAAAAGGGATTGCCCTGAGCTTGGGCATGGACCAGGGAGAGCGTCAGGGGAGAGGCCGGCCCGCCCAGCCGCGTCTCGATCAGGGCTGCGCTGCCGGCCTCGGTCAGTTCGGCCAGGCGAATATGGCGATGGTTGGGCGTTGCAGTCAGGCTCTCCATGAATCTGCTCGCGCCTGCGCGCGGCGGTCGGTGGGTGACCAGCATGAGGATGCGCGTCTGGTCCGTAACCCGGGCCAGGGCCAGCATCATCCCCTGGGAAGCCTCGTCCATCCAGTGGACATCCTCGCCCACCAGCAGCACCGGTTGCAGACGGGCCACGGCCTGGATGATCTCCACGGCCAGGCTGTAGAGCGCGGCCTGGCGCAGGCGAGGGGCGAAGCCGGCTGTGGTTTCGTTGTCGGGGATAGGCAAGTCCAGCAGTTCGCCCAGCAGGGGCATGCGCACCAGCAGGCGGGGGTTGAGCTGGGTCAACGTGCGGGCCACGTGCTCGATCTCTTCGCTCTCGTCTGCGAAGGTGAGCCGGTCCAGGCTGAAGAGCCGGCGCGCGATCTGGCGCGCAGCGTAGTAGGGCGTCTCCTGGGTGGTGCTCTGGCAGGCGGCCGGCGCGACCAGGACCCGGTCCATGGCCTGGCAGATGAACGCGCCCACCAGGTGGCTCTTGCCGATGCCTGCCTCGCCCTCGACGCGGACGATGCCGCCCCGCCCGGCCAGGGCCTCTTCCAGGGCAGCGTCCATCTGCGCCAGTTCGGGGTCGCGGCCTACAGGCGGGTGGACGTAGAGCGCGGCGTGGAGGGATGGCCCGGCGTCATCGCCGCCGGTCACCGCGAAGACCAATTGCGGTTCGCTCCCGCCTTTGGGAGTGATGGGGATCAGGGCCTGAATACGGCACTGGTTGCGTACGGAAGCAGCCACCCGTGTGTCTGCAATGATTTGGCCGGGCTGGGCGTGCATCATCAACTGGGCTGCAAAGTTAACCGCCCGTCCCTGGACGCCGTAGCTCTGGCGGCTGCGGCTGCCGTAGGGACCCACCCGCATGCGTCCGCGCGCGATGCCGATCTGCACCCTGGGGCGATAGCCCAGGCGCGCGGGGGGATCGATCAGTTGCAGGGCCGCGGTCACCGCGCGGGCAGGGTCGTCGCTGTGGGCCACGGGCGCGCCGAACGCGGCGTAGAGGTAGCTGCCCTTGTCGCCCGTGGTGAGCTGGATCAGCGCGCCCTCGTAGCGGGCCAGGGTCTGCTGCACCCAGCGCACGAACTCGTCCAGCTTCGCGCCGGCCTGCTCATCGCGGTCGAAGTCCAGGCCGGCGAAGCGCAGAAAGAGGGCCACGGCCGGCCGCAGCTCCGCCACAAAACGCCCTCCACCCGCTTCCAGTCGGGCGTAGATTTGGGGGAGGAGGAAGGATCGAAGATTGAAGATTGAAGATTGGGGGGCGGGGATCTCTTCGATTGTCCCAATTTCTCGAATCCCCCAATCTCCAATCTCTTCAACCAACGCCCGCGCCTCCTCATCGAACACCGTTTCGCCGCTGCGGGCCTGGCGCTCCAGTTGGCTGACCCGATCCAGGGGCGCGCCGGCGATGACATCGATGAGTTGGATGGCGGGGTCGCCTACCAGGAGCCGGCGCACGGGGCCTGCTGCCAGTGCACTTTTGATGGCCAGGCGGGCTTCCGTGTCGCCGGTGGGAATGGTGGCGAACGCGGCCATCTCCTGCTGGAGGCGACGGGCGCAGGCCAGCGCGGCTAGGGTCGCGCTGGCCTGCGCTCGCCGCGTTTTCGCTCCACCCATGCGCTCGGCGTCAAACCAGCAGGTCATGCCGTCGCCGCTGAAGCCGATGACGCTGCCGCCGTGTTCGTGGACCGCGGCCACCAGGCGATCGTAGACCCGGTTCAGGTGGTGGGTCATTTCTTCCACGCCGCGCTGGGGACCATGGGCGCGCACCAGGGCGTCGGTCAGGCTGGTGAAACCGGAGATGTCAGCGAAGAGCACAGCGCCGTGGGTGCGTTCCGCTAACTCCACACCCGCGGCCAACGCCTGGCGACGGTCCATGGGAATGTAGGTGCTGGCTTCGGCGATGGCGTCCATGATGGCTGCATTGTATGCTAACATGGGCCGTGGGCTGAAATAGACCGCGGATTGAACGGATTGAATGGACTGGGCGGATTTTCTCTCAAAAAAATCCGCGCAGATCCGCCCAGTCCATTCAATCCGCGGTCTATCCCCGCTTTCTTTGCACCATCGCGTCTCAGCGCGTACAATAAGACGCATGCCCGGTTATCGTTTGCTTCAGCATAAAGATTTCGAAGAGTCGCTTCAGGACCTTTCGCCCAGCGCCCAGCGCAAGGCCATCTGGGCCCAGGTTCTGCTGGGCGCGCGCGGGCGGACGCCGGTGGTCAAGGGCACCATGGGGCGCAACGCCCGCTGGCGACGCACGCCGGTTCAGGGCAATCACTATTACATGTGGTGGATTCGCCAGAGTGAGAGCGGTCTTTCCAATGGCAATGGTAACGGCAATGGCGACGGACATCCGCCCCAAACCAACACCATTCTCGTCCATTCGGTCCGCCACCATGACGAGACCGACCAGCCCATCAACCTGGGCCTTCTCTCCGACTATCGCCCCATTCCCCTGGACACGCTGGACCCTCGCTACGACGAGCAGCGCGCGGTCAGCCGCGGGGCTAAGTCCAGTCAGTTGACAGTCGCCACCATCAAGGGGCTGCCCGGCAGCGGTAAGACCGTGGCCCTGCTCTATCTCCTGCGGGACCTCATCAGTTGGTCGGGCGACGGCCAGATCCTCTATGTCACCTACACAGCGCGCCTGAAGCGAGCCGCGCAGGAGTTTGTGGAGTCCCAGTACAGCGCTCACACTGGCTTACCCCTGGAAAGCCTGAACGAACGCCTGCGCATCGTCACCCTCAACGACCTGGTGGCGGAACTAACCGGCGTCCCCGCTCACATCGAGCCGTTCGCCGAATTGCGGGAGTTCTACGCCTTTCTGGAACGGCAGAACCCGGCCGAACTGGGGCTGTGGCGGCGCTACCCGCGCACCCTCTTCACCGAGATCCGGGCCTATCTGCTAGGCCAGGATTTTCCCGACAACTACGGCTGGGCCCAGGAAAACCTGGGGGGCGGTGGCGTCGACCTGCTCTCCTACGCCAAAGAGCGCAACCTGGATCTGGATGAGGCCGAGATCGTCTATCAACTGGCCCGGCGCATGCGCGAGAGCCGTTTCTTTCGCGATCAACTGGCCGCGCGGCGAGCCTTGCGTCAACTGAGCGCCGGCCAACGGCCGGCCTGGCTCGCCAACCTGCGCGCGCTGGTCATCGACGAAGTCCAGGATCTGACGCTGATCCAGATCGCACTGTTGACCGAACTCATGCGCCAGCGGGCGGAACGGGACGGCCAGGAGCGGTTGGCGTTCGTGGTGGCCGGCGAT
>JAJRVT010000032.1 GCA_024277175.1 Chloroflexota bacterium
ATCTTCATGAGGGTGGACTTGCCAGCCCCGTTTTCGCCCAGCAGCGCGTGAACCTCACCGGCGCGAATATCGAAATCCACGTGATCGGAGGCCAGCACGCCGGGAAAGCGCTTGACGATGTTCCGCATCTCCAGATGATCGATACGGGGCCGGCCGGTTGGGAGCAGGGTGGGTGTGGGTGCGTCCATGGGTTGACCTTGATGAATGGGAAATTGAGGATTGAAGATTGGATGGCGAAGAGATTGGAGATGGGGAGATTGGCCCTTCGATGGACGCCAATCTCCAATTTCCCCTAAATCTCCCAATCTCCAATCTTTAATCCTCAATCTTTAATCTTCGACTTACTCTGCCAGCGGCGTAATGCTGCCGTCGATGATGCCCTGGATGGCTTCGTCGGCCGCGGCCTTCACCTCGTCGGGGGTGGCGTAGCCGTCGTTGAAGACGATCTTCAGGCCGTCATTTTCCAGGGTCAGGGTGTAGACCGTGCCGCCCAATTCCCCGGCCTGGATCTTGGCGATCATGTCCTTGATGGAGCCGGTCCAGTCGTAGACCTGGTTGGCGACGACGATGTCCGGGGCCAGGGAGGACTGGTCGCTCTGGGTGCCCAGCCAGAGGACGCCGGCTTCCTTGGCCACGCCGATCGCGCCCACCACCTGCTGCGCGGAGCCGGTCAGCACATCCGCGCCGGCAGAGATGTGGGTGTTGGCGGCTTCGGCGGCCAGGGCTGTATCGCCAAAAGAGCCGGTGTAGCTGATGTTGACGGCGATGTCCGGGTTGGTGGCCTTGGCGCCAGTGGCGAAACCGTCGATGTAGAGCTTGGCGTCGCCGGCTTCCACCGGTCCCACCACGCCCACCACGCCGGATTCATCCAGCAGAGCAGCAATGACGCCGTTGACGTAGCCGCCTTCCTGGGCGTTGGCCTCGTAGGCGAAGACGTTCTCATACCCCTTGTCCTTGCCGGTGTCCACGGCCGTGCCCCAGGCGAAGCTGGTCTCCGGGAAGTCGGTGGCCACTTCGAACATGGAGTTGCCGTACTGGGTGCCGTGGGCGATGATTAGGTTATAGCCGTCGTTGGCGTAATCGCGGATGGCCGCGGCCGCGTCGGCTACGTTGAACATGCTCTCCGAGTACGCGATCTCCATTGCGCTCTCGCCGCCCATCTCCTCCTGCACGGCGACCAGGCCGTCGTACATAGCCTGGCTCCAGGCCAGATCGGTGATGGTGCTGGGCATGACGATGGCGACCTTGAACGGCTCGCCCGCGGGCGCCGCCGCCTCACCGCCGCTCTCTGCCGCCGGGGCTGCGGGCGCCGCCGCCGGGGCCGCGCAGCCCGCGATCACCAAAATCAACACGCTGATCAACGCCAGTAGCCAGATGGTTCGTTTTTGCATGTGAGTTTTCTCCTTGTCGTTTATGCTTGATAGGTTGAACAAACAGGTGAATGACTTTTGTTATGCGTTTACTCAGTATCTTCTCGATACCCCGGGAGAAAGCGCCTTAGAAGCCCTTGAAAAACTCTGTGGTCCTCTGCGTCGTCTCTTGCGGCTCTCTGCGTCTCCGTTTTTTTGAGCAGACGCCTTACTCCCCCCGCTCGAAGGGCTTGGTGAGCGCGGCCGGCTGCCGGACCTGACGCACGGCGAAGGCCAGCGCGATGATGGTCAGCACATAGGGCAGCATGACGGCCAGGTCCGAGGGAATGGGCAATCCCAGCACCTGGGCCCAGAGTTGGAGTGCGTTGACAGTGCTGAAGAGCAGTGCACCACCCAGGATGCCAAAGGGCCGCCAGCCGCCAAAATAGACCAACGCGACGGCGATGAATCCCAGGCCGTTGGTCATGTTCTCCTGGAAGACGTTGAGCAGACCAATGCTCAGGGCCGCGCCGGCGATCCCCGCCATGGCCGATCCGTAGATCACGGTGATATATCGCACCCCGTTGACGCTGACGCCCAGGGAATCGGCGGCTTCCGGGTTCTGGCCCGCTGCGCGGATCTTCAGCCCCAGGGTTGTGCGGTTGATCAGATACCAGCTTACGGGAACCATGAGGTAGGCGAGATAGACCACCACGCTATGGTCGAAGAAAATAGGGCCGATGATGGGAAGTTCGCTGAGCACTGGGATGCGGAGGGTCGAAAAGCCGGAGACGCTCTCCACTGAACCGATCATAGTTTTGAAGAGCAGGCTACTCAGCCCCAGGCCGAAGAGGTAGAGACCGATGCCGCTGATCCCCTGCTCCGCGCCCATGGTCACGCTGATCACGGCCATGAGCAGGCCCATGAGCGCGCCCACGATCAGCGCAGCGAGCAATCCCAGCCACAGATTGCCGGTCATGAAGACCACATAAAAGGCCGCGAACGCACCCATCAGCATGATGCCGTCTACGCCCAGGTTGAGGACGCCGGAGAGCTGGCCCACCATCTCGCCCAGAGAGGCGAACAGGTAGGGCGCGGCCAGCCGGATGCCGGAGTGGGCGATGCCCACCAGAACAGCCACGGTGAAAAATTCTTTCATACGCCAATCACCTCCTGGCCCAGATGGGTCGGTTCATCCGAAG
Organism: Chloroflexota bacterium; assembly: GCA_024277175.1. Taxonomy (GTDB): domain Bacteria; phylum Chloroflexota; class Anaerolineae; order Caldilineales; family Caldilineaceae; genus JAJRVT01. Next base: position 2,552 of record JAJRVT010000032.1, read on the forward strand.
ACGGTTCATCCGGATTCACGGCCACCCGGCGTCGCGAGCGTCTGCGCACATAGTATTCGCTGGCCACCACGAAGAGCACCACCAGCCCCTGGAGGGCGACGATCAGGGCGCTGGGTACCTGAACGGTGCGTTGCATCTTGTCCGCGCCCACCAGCAGCGCGCCGAAAAAGAAGGAGGCGGGAATGGCGCCCAAAGGGTGCAGGTGGCCGAAAAGTGCAGCCACGATGCCGCTAAAACCGTAACCGCCTGATAGCCCCTCGATCATGCGGTGATGGACGCCCGTCACCTCCACTGCGCCGGCCAAGCCGGCGAAGCCGCCGCTCAAAATCATGGAGAGGGCCATATAGCTGCGCACCGGGATGCCGGCGTAGCGGGACGCGGACTGGTTCAGCCCCACGGCGCGAATACGATAGCCGATGGTGGTGCGCCAGAGCAACAAATAGACCAAAAACGCCAGGACAATGGCGAGGATGATGCCGCTGTGGAGCAGGGTGCGGGGCACCAGCCGGGTGAGCCAGACCTGTTTGGGCAGGGCTGCGCTCTGGGCGATGTTGGTGCCGGCCGCGATCTGTTCCGGGTCCAGCATGGGGCCGCGAAGCAGGAAGTTCATCAGTTGCAGGGCGATGACGTTGAGCATGACCGTGCTCAGGATTTCGTTGACGTTCAGCCGCGCCTTGAGCACGCCGGCGATGCCGCCCCAGAACGCGCCAGCCAGCGCGCCGCTGAGCAGCACCACGGGCAGCAGGATCCAGCGGGGCCAGGTGGGGAAGGCCAATGCGACCGCGGTCGTCGCCAGCGCACCGAGGATGATCTGCCCCTCGCCGCCGATGTTGATCATGCCGCCCCGGAAGGCGATGCAGATGCCCAGGGCCACCAACAGCAGCGGCGTCATTTTGGTCAGGGTTTGGGTGAGGCCGTTCACGTTGCCCAGTGAGCCGCGAATGAGGACAGTGTAGGCGGTAAAAGGGTTCTCTCCCAAGAGCAGCAACAAAACCGCGCCGACCAAGAGCGCGGCCAACACAGCTACGATCGGCAACAGAAAATCGATGAGGCGATCCCAGGAAAGGCTGGTGCGAGATTTGCCCATAGGTGCTCCGGTGGCGCTGGTGGTTGAGTTGAGTTGAATTGAACGGTTGGGGGCGCTGCATTGGGTGCAACTAAATCTATGCTACCATACCATTACTCCCCCATGACGTCAACCGCGGCGCGCTTTGGTGGACGGATTACGAACAGACGATGTAGAATAAACTATGACTTCATTTTCGATTCGCCCCATGACCCCGGATGACCTCCCCGCGTGCGCCGATCTTATGGCGAACACCTCCCTGTGGCGGCGCTATGGCGTGACCGCGTCCAGCGCCCGCGCCCGGCTGGCGGACGCGCTGGACGGCCCGGGCAGGCTCTTTATGGCCGTAGATGATTCCGTGGACGATCGCTCGATTCTGGGCTTTGTCTGGTGCGTGAGGCGGGGCGCGTTCGCGCGCAGCGGATACATCCCGCTGATCGGCGTGCAGCCGAGCGAGACGGGGCGGGGCGTGGGCGCTGCGCTGCTGGCCAAAGCCGAGGCCTGGCTAAGCGAGGACAGCCCTGACGTTTTTCTCACCGTCTCCGATTTCAATACAGCCGCACAACGCTTCTACCAGCGCCACGGATACGCACAGGTGGGCGCGCTGCCAAATTACGTGCTCGACGGTGTGACCGAACTCATTTACTGGAAACGGCGTTCTATTGCCGTAACCTCGGATCGAGCAGATCGCGTAGGCCGTCGCCCAGGAGGTTGAAGCCCAGGACCGCGAACATGATGGCCAGGCCGGGGAAGATGGCCAGCCAGGGGGCTAGTTCGAGCAGGGTTCGGCTCTCGCTGAGCATATTGCCCCACGACGGATCGGGCGGCTGCGCGCCCAGCCCCAGAAAGCTCAGCCCGGCCTCGGTGAGGATGGCCCAGGAGAGGGCCAGACTGACCTGAACGATCAGCGGCGCGGTGATGTTGGGCAGCACGTGCCTGCGCAGGATGGCTGAACGCCGGGTGCCGATGCTCTGCGCCGCGAGCACGTACTCCTTGGCCTTGACGGTCAGCGTGGGGCCCCGGGCCACGCGCGCGAAGATGGGCATATAAACCACCGAGATGGCCAGGATGGTGTTGCGCATGCCCGGCCCCAGCGCAGCCACGATCACCAGGGCCAGCAGGATGGCGGGAAAGGCGAAGAAGATGTCCATGACGCGCATGACCACGTTATCGAACTGTCCGCCAATGTAGCCTGCCACCGAGCCCAGGACGATGCCGATGAGGCTGGCAAGAGTCACCGAGACGATCCCCACCTTGAGCGAATTGGTCGCGCCCCGGATCACGCGGCTGAGCACATCGCGCCCAAAGATGTCCGTCCCCATCAGGTATTGGGCGGAGGGCGGCTGCATGAGGTCCTCCACGTGCTGCTCGTTGGGCGGGTAGGGGGTGAGGGCGAACGCGCCGGCCAGCGCGGCCAGGAGGTAGAGCGTGATCAGGATCAGACCCGCCAGGCCGCTGCGATCGCGGAGCAGACGAGCGAAGAACGATTGCTTCATGCGTCAGTCATAGCGGATGCGCGGGTCGACGTAGGCGTAGATCACGTCGGCCAGCAGGTTGATCAAAACAAAGTTCAGGGCGATGAAGAGCACCGTGCCCTGGACCACGGCGTAGTCCCGTTGCTGGATGCCGTTGAGCAGCAGGCGGCCGATCCCTGGCAACGCGAAGACGTCCTCCACGATCACCGCCCCGCCCAGCAGATAGCCGAACTCGATGCCGATGATGGTGATCACCGGGATCAGCGCGTTGACCAGGCTGTGGTTGACGATCACCTTGCGCCGGCTCAGTCCCTTGCTCTCAGCCGTGCGCACGTAGTCCTGCCGCATGACCTCCAGCATGGCCGAGCGGGTGGTGCGCATGACCGAGGCCGTGAACGCAAAGCCCAGGGTGATGGCGGGAAAGATCATCTGTTTCAGATTTTCCACAGGCGCGACGAAGAAGCTGGTAAAGTTACCGGAATTGGGCATGATGCCGAAGTAGCGGGAGAGGATCAGGATGATCAGGGTGCCCAGCCAGAAATTGGGCATGGAGAGACCGATGAGGGCGAAGAAACGGCCGAAGAGATCAATGAATGAATTTTGCCGGACCGCGGACAGCACGCCGATGGGAATGCCCAGGACCACAGCGATCAACAGCGAGAAGATGGTCAGTTCCAGGGTGACGGGAAAACGTTGCAGAATTTCCAGCAGCACAGGCTCGCCGCTGCGCACCGAATAGCCGAAGTCGCCGCGCAGGGCCGCGGTGATCCAACTGATGTACTGTTGAAAGAGGGGCTTGTCCAGGCCGAAATAGGCCCGTAACGCCTCGGCCTGGGCTTCGGTCAGCTTATATTGGGTGCCGATCATCGCGCTGATAGTGTCGCCCGGGATGAAATGCATGACCACAAAGACGATGATGGAGACGCCGATCAGGGTCGGGATCAGGGCGAGCAGGCGTTTTCCCAGAAACTGTGACATGATCGATGAACTGTCCTGATAAATAGACCGCGGATTGGGCGGGAAGTGCTAGATTTTCAAAAAAAATCCGGTGAATCAGCCTAATCCGCCCAATCCGCGGTCTATCGGTTGTGAATGTACGCTTACTTATCCAGCCAGACGTCGCGCAGGTATTTGATAGAGCCGTTGGGCATGGGCGTGAAGTCCTTGACGTAGGGCTGCATGCCCCGATACTCGTAGCCGACATAGAGCCAGACCCAGGGAGCGGCTTCGGTCAGCATCTTCTGAACGTCGAGATAGATGGCCTTGCGCACTTCCGGATCCTGGGCCGATCGACCTTCGTCCAGCAGCTTGTCCAGTTCAGGGCTGTTGTAGACCGCGACCTTGTTCAGGTTGCCGGTGCTGTGCCAATAGCGGTAGAACATGATGTCCGGGTCCGGGTTGCCGCCGTTGAGCGCGACCACCGCATCGAAGTCGGTGCCGAGCCAGCGGTCCACATAGACGCCCAGTTCCAGAGTTTCGATCTCGGTCTCGATGCCGATCTCCTGGAGTTGGGCCTGGATGTTCTGGGCCTCCGCCACCGCGGTGGGCGGTTCGTCCGCAGCCGCCATGATCTTGAACGAGAAGCCATCGGCCAGGCCGGCGTCGGCCAGCAGTTGCTTGGCCTTCTCCAGGTCTTTCTGATAGCAGGTCAGCTCGTCCAGCGGGGCTGCATAGAATGGCGAGGTGGCCGGGGCCGTGACCTTGCCTTCGCCCAGGGCCGCGGTGTCCACCACCTGCTGGCGGTCGATGGCGCAGGAGATGGCCTGTCGTACGCGCTCGTCGGTGAAGGGCTCGCGCCCGCTGTTGAGTTGCAGCACGTGATAAGCCAGCGCCGGCGTGCGGTCAATGACCAGCTCGGAATCAGCGCTCGCCGCCGACACCGCGATCTTGGGGTCGTTGATCAGCGCCCAGTCGATGGTTCCTGCGCGCAGGCCAGCCAGGATCGAGGCCTCGTCGGGGATGATGCGCATTTCGATCCCATCCACCTTGGGCAGCCCTTCCCGCCAATAGTCCGGGTTGGCCTTGAGGATGGTTGTCTGGTCCGGTTCCCAGCTTTCCAGGACGAAGGGACCGGTGCCGTTGGCCACCTTGCTCGGATCCTCATCGGGGACCGTCCTGGAGTCCAGGATGGCCGAGTTCGGGTTGGTCATGGCGGCCAGGATGGAGACATTGGGCTGGGCCAGGGTGAAGACGACCGTGTTGTCATCCGGCGTCTCGATGGACTGGATGCCGGAGAAGTAGGAGCGGGCGGCCGACCCCGTCTCCTCGTTGAGGATGCGTTCGTAGCTGAACTTGACGTCCGCGGAGGTCATGACGTCGCCGTTGTGGAACTTGACGCCAGGGTGCAGGTTCATGGTCAGGGTCAGCCCGTCTTCTGACCAGGACCAGGAGTCGGCCAGGTTGGGTTCGACTTCCAGGGTTTCGTTGAGGCCCAGCAGCGGTTCGTAGATCAACTCCAACAGCCGGAAGGACGAGAACGCAGTCTGCTTGTGGGGGTCCAGCCCCTTGGCGTCCGCCGCGCGGGCGACGATCAGGGTTCCGCCCCCGGGCGCAGCGGCCTCCTGGGCGGGGGCGGCTTCCTCCGCCGGCGCGGCGGGAACGGCCGCGCTACAGGCGCTCAACGCCAGCAGCGCGACGAGGGTGAGCATAAGAAACAATGTGATGCGCTTCATTACCTTTCTCCTTCTGGGTCGTTCGAATTGCTGGTTGTCCGAATGAAAATTGGCCTGGAATCGTGGCCAAAGCCCTTCACAAAACCATTTTGATTCCTGGGTGAAGCAGGAGCTAACATGCAAGGGGAAGGAATACATCGATCGTAGGCTATTGTTGTCCTTTTTGTCAAGTATCGAAATTTTCTGGTTCTAAATTTTTCTGTAGTTGATCATCAACTTTGCACAAGAGGTGGCGATGGGCGGATTGTGAAGTCAATTCTCATGATGGTAAAACCAATAAAAAAAGTCGTTTGCCACCTTTTTTCACCTCTGTTATACTTTTTGATATTTGATTAAATGTTTGGAAATTTACACACAGCGCATGCCCATCTTTCACCGCACCGTCAAAAACGCCCTCGTGGCCGAAATCCGCGACGAGATCCTGCGCGGGACCTACCAGCCCGGCCAGCGCCTGCGCCTGAATGAACTGGCCGAACGCTTCGAGGTCAGCAACATGCCTGTGCGCGAGGCCTTCCGTCACCTGGAAACCGAGGGCATCGTCATCAACATCCCCCACAAGGGCGCGGTGGTGGCCCGCCTGAGCGCGGACGAGATGGAGGACATCTACGACATCCGCATCGCGCTGGAAACCCTGGCCACCCGCCTGGCCGTCCCTCTGATGACCGATGAGACCATCGACGAACTGACGCGCTGGGTCCAGGCCATGGATGAGCAGATGGACACGGTGGCCACCTTCATCAAGCTGAACCACACGTTCCACGAAACCCTTTACGCGGCCAGCGGGCGCAAGCTGCTCTGCGAGATGATCGAAAACCTGCGCTATCGCATGCACCACTACATGCACGCCTTCAAGCTGGAGTTGGGCGACATGGCCCGCATCCAGGAGGAACACCGGCAGATCGTGGCTGCGTGCGCGGCCAGGGACGCCGACCTGGCCGCGGCGCTGATCAACGACCATGTGGCCGCGGTGGGCCGGGCGATCGTCGAATACATGCGCGAGGATGAGTGAGACGCGCTGACGGGTTCGCATTCCCGGATTCGGCCGCAAGATACGTCGCAACGGAAGACGGCTTGGTCGAATCCCGGAATGCGAACTCACAGCCACCTACACAGGAGCCATTGATCCATGGCCAGAGTCGAACCCCTCCCCCGCGAACAGTTGGCAGAATTCGAACCCCAATTCCAGATGTTGGAGCAGACCATGGGCTTTGTGCCCAACAGCCTGCTAACCATGGGCCGCCGCCCCGCGGTGTTGCGCGGCTTCCTTCAGTTGGCCGTGGGCGTCTACGGCCTGCCTGGCCAGGAGACGCCCGTCCCGCCGGAGTTCATGCGCCTCGTCGCCCACATGGCCAGCCGCGCGTCCGGCTGCCGCTATTGCCAGGCCCACACGGCCAGCGACGCCGGCCGGCTGGGTGGAAGCGCAGCCCGGGTGGAGGCCCTCTGGACGTTCGAAACCAGCCCCCTCTTCGATGAGGGCGAGCGGGCTGCGCTGCGCCTGGCCGCGGCCGCGGGCGCGGTCCCTAACGCGGCCACCGACGAGCATTTCGACGAACTGCGCCGCTACTACAGCGACGAGCAGATCGTCCAGATCATGGCCGTGATCGCGCTCTTCGGCTTCCTCAACCGCTGGAACGACACCCTGGCCACGGAGCTGGAAACCGAACCCCGCCACTTCGCCCAGGATCACCTGGCCCAGGCGGGGTGGGAGGTGGGAAAGCATGGAAGTTGATTCTTCAGACAAACTGTGATAGACCGCGGATTGAGCAGATTGGGCGGATCAAAGCGAATTTTTTAAGATCCGTGAAATCAGCCCAATCCGCTCGATCCGCGGTCTATAAACGTAACTGTACAAGGCAAACCAAAGGAGGAGAGACCATGTCGAAACGAAACCTGATTCTGACGTTCCTGTTCGCATCGTTGTTGCTGGTGTTGGCGGCCTGCGCCGCGCCTTCGACCAGCGAAGCCCCCGCCCCTGCCGACAGCGGTGAAGCCGCCGCGCCCGCGGAGGAGGCTGCGCCGGCCGAGGAAGCTGCGCCGGCCGAAGATGCCATGGCCGGCGAACTCGTCTCGCCCATCCCCGGCGCGGCCTGTGACACAGAGACCGAGCCGGCCGGCGACCCCATCGTCGTGGGCGGCTCCCTCTCGCTGACCGGCTTCCTGGCCCCCACCGCCAACGTCCATCGGGTGGTGGGCGAAGTGGTGACCGACTGGATCAACGAGTGCGGCGGCCTGCTGGGCCGTCCCGTGGAATGGATGGTGCTGGACGACCAGTCGGTGCCGGAGAACGCCTCCGCCAACTACGAGCGCCTGACCACGGTGGACAAGGTCGATCTGGTCATGGGCCCCTACGGCGCGGCCAACATCCTGGCCGGCGCTGCGCCCGTGGGCCGGGCCGGCTACATCTATCCCACCCACACCAACGGCGCGCCGCAGAAGGAGATCGGCGACTACCACTTCCCCTCCTGGCAGATCGGCGGCGGCGCGGCCACCGAGGAGGAGATTTTCCAGGCCGCGGCCGACCCCGTTTGGGACGCACTGGAGTCCACAGGCGCGCTGCCGGCGACGGCCTTCTATGTGACCAACAAGTTCCCCTTCACCATGGCCTTCACCAAGGCGGCCCAGCGGGGCGGCGAGGATCGCGGCGTGGAGACCACCGAGTATGTGGAATACGACCTGGGCACGACCGACTTCAGCTCTATCGCCCTGCGCATCAGCGCCGCGGACCCGGACTTCATCTTCGTGGGTGCGATCGGCCTGGACATCGTCAACCTCTACGACGCCTTCGCCACCATCGGCTATGAACCCAAGAGCATCTATGCCGCGGTGCCCTCGCCCGGCCCGACCATGGCTCTGGGCGATGCGATCAACGGCCTGATGGCCCTGACCATCTACGAGAACCACCCGCCCTTCACCGACAACCCCATCGCAGCCGAATTCACCAAACGCTTCGTCCCGGCCGCGGAAGCCGAGGGCCTGCTTAGCCTGGTGGAGACCCAGGCTGCGGCCAGCATGGGCGCGTGGCAGATTCTGCTCTCCGCGGTCAACGCCACCGGCGGCCTGGATCACGCGCAGATGAAGGACTGGCTGCACGCCAACGAGGTCGAGTCCATCGCCGGAACCCTCACCTTTGACGGCTTCAACGGCTACGGCGTGGACCTCTCCCGGGTCATGCAGGTCCAGGATGGCAATCGCTACGTGGTCTGGCCGACGGACGTGGCCGCGCCTGATGTGGAACTGGTCTATCCGATTCGATGAAGAAGAGAAAATTGAGGATTGAGGATTAAAGATTGGGTCTTGGGAGATTCGGGAAATTGAAGAGATTGGAGATTGAGTAGAGCGTTCTCGCCCATTCCCTCCAATCTCCTCAATCTCCTCAACCTTCTCGACCTCACGCCTTACGTTTCACGCTTTACGCTTTACGAGACAACGCATGTCACCCGATCAGATCATTTTCTTCCAATCGGCCCTGAACGGTATCCTGGTGGGCAGCCTGCTGGGGATTGTGGCCATGGGGCTGAGCCTGACGTGGGGCTTTCTCAAGATCGCCAACTTCGCGCATCTCTCCTTCGCCCTGCTCGCGGCCTACATGGCCTATACGCTCATGGTGGACTACGCCCTGTCCGCCTGGCTGGCCCTGCTCATCATCCTGCCGGTCATGTTCCTGATCGGCGTGGGGGTGCAGTGGCTCTTCATCCGTTTCAAGGTGACTACTTTCACCTCCCTGCTGCTGACCTTTGGTCTCTTCATTGTGATGGAGAACCTGATCACCTACATCTGGACCGCGGACACCATCAGCGCGCGCAGCGCCCTGCCCGACGGCCTGCGCAAGGCCATCCGCTTCCCGCCACCCCTGGACCGCTTTTTCGTCCTGCCCCCAGACCTGCTGGCTTTCGTGGTGGCCGTCCTTCTGGCTGCGGGCATCTACTGGCTCCTCCACCACACGGCCTGGGGACGGGCGGTACGGGCCATGGCAGAAGATCCCGTCATGGCCCAGGCCTACGGCGTCAACCACCAACGGGAGGCGCTCATGCTCTCCGGGCTGGCCACGGCCACGGCCGGCGTGGCCGGCGTGCTGATCGCCATCAAGACGCCCCTCTTCCCCTCCATGGCCCTGGCCTGGCTGGGCGTCATTGTGGCCGCGGTCATCCTCGGCGGTCTGGGTAACCCCATCGGCGCGCTGATCGCCACCAGCGCGCTGATCATGATCCAGAATGTCTGGTCGGTGCGCATGCAGCCAAGCTGGTCGCCCCTGATCGCATTTTCGCTCTTTATTCTTTACCTGATCGTGCAGCCGGACGTCCTCTGGCGGCAGTGGCGCGCGCGACGCCGGATGCGCCATCCAAAGGTGTGATATGCCCGTTTCTTTGCCTGCAACCGGACGAAGCCTGATAGGATTCGGCGCGGCCGCGCTCCTGTTGGCCCTCTACCCCAGCCTCATCGGCGCGCTGGGGGCCGGCGACTACTGGATCACCCTGGTCTTCCAGGTCTTCGTCTGGGTGATCCTGGCTGTGAGCTGGAACTTCTTCAGCGGCTACAGCGGCTACGCCAGCTTTGGCCATGGTGCGTTCTTCGGCCTGGGCATGTACGTCTCAGCCGCGCTGCTCCTGAAGGCCGGCTTGCCCTTTCTGGTCACCCTGCCTCTGGCCGGGCTGGCCGCGGCCCTGGTGGCCCTGTTGGTAGGCGTGGTGGTCTTTCGCCTGCCCCAGTTTCGGGGCGAACTCTTCTCGCTGTTGACCCTGGCCATGACCTTCATCATCGCCACCATCGTCAACAACGTGGGCTGGCTGGACGGGGGCGGCGGCGTCTTCCTACGCGAGGTGGAGATGGCCGACCGTTGGGTCAATAGCAACACCGGTCTCTACTACGTCAGCCTGGTCATCGCCCTGCTCTGCGTCTACCTGGCCTATCACATCTACTATGCGCGCTGGGGACAGGCCCTCTTCGCCATCCGCGACGACGAGGACGTGGCCGACGGACTGGGCGTGCCCACCATCCGCTACAAGGTGGGGACCTTTGCGGTCAGCGCCTTCTTCGCCGGCGCCATCGGCGGGACCCAGGCCCTCTTCATCGGCTATCTGGAAACAACCACGGTCTTCTCGGTGCTGATCCCCCTGCTGGCGTTGATGATGGCGATTCTGGGCGGCGTCTCGGTCTGGTACGGCCCCATCATCGGCGCGCTGCTCATCACCCTGCTGCGTCAGGCGTTGACCGGGGGCGACACGGCCGTGCTCAACCAGATCATCATCGGCATGGTCTTCATTTTGACGATCCTCTTCATCCCCCAGGGCATCGGCGGCATTATCGAGCAATGGCGTCGACGACGGCAGGTGCAACCATGACGACGACAACTGAGGGTCAGCGCCAATCTCAGAACGCCGATCTGCTACTGGACTGTCGGCAGGTGACCATGGCCTTTGGCGGCGTGCTGGCTCTGAACGAGGCGGACCTCCAGGTCTATCGGGGCGAGATCCTGGGGCTGGTCGGTCCCAACGGCTCCGGCAAGACGACCCTGATCAACGTCATCAGCGGCCAGTACAGGCCCACGGCCGGCCGCCTGATCTTCGACGGCGCGGACATCACCGGCGCGCGCCCCAACCGGCTGGCCCACATCGGCGTGGCCCGCACCTACCAGGTGCCTCGCCCCTTCACCTCGTCCACGGTGCTGGACAACGTGGCCCTGGCGTGGATGTTCGGCCGCCGCGCTCACAGCCGCCGGGACGCGCGCAATCTGGCCCGCGAGACCCTGGCCTTTGCCGGTCTGGCGGAAAAGGCGGATCTGCCGGTCACCAAGCTCAACCTGCATGAGCGCAAATTCCTGGAACTGGCCCGGGCCCTGGCCCTGGAGCCGAAATTGCTGCTGCTGGATGAGGTGCTGGCCGGGCTGAACCCGTCCGAGGTTCAACTGGGCGTGGAATTGATCCGTCGCATCCGCGATCAGGGCGTGACCCTGGTCTTCGTGGAGCATAACGTGAACGCGGTGATCCAGCTTTCCGACCGCATGGCAGTGCTCAACTATGGGCGCAAGATCGCGGAGGGCGATCCGCAGCAGGTGATGGATGATCCGGCCGTGGTCGCCGCCTATCTGGGGGACGCCTATGTTGCGCGTTGAAGATCTGTCCGTCTCGTATGGCGAGGCCATCGCCCTGGAAAACATCCACATTCGCGCCGAGACCGGGTCCATCGTCACCATCATCGGGGCCAACGGGGCCGGCAAGACCACCCTGGTCAACGCCATCGCCGGCATCTTGCGCCCCCGGTCGGGCCACATCCTGCTGGACGAACAGGACCTGGCCGCCATCCCCGCGCATCAGATCTGCGACCAGGGGGTGGCCATCGTGCCGGAAGGGCGGCGGCTCTTCCAGAAGCTGACGGTGCTGGACAACTTGAAGATGGGCTACTACCCGCGCCGGGGGCGGGCCAAAGCCGACGAAACCCTGGAGTGGGTCTTCACCCTCTTCCCGATCCTGGCCGAACGCAGGAAACAGCTGGCCGGCACCCTGAGCGGAGGCGAGCAACAGATGGTGGCCATCGGGCGGGCGCTCCTGGCCCAGCCGGAACTGCTGCTGCTGGATGAGCCGTCCCTGGGTCTGGCCCCCATCATCGTCACCCACATATTCGACGTCATCCGCACCATCAACCAGGAGGCCGGCGTGACCATCCTGTTGGTGGAGCAGAACGTGCTCCGGGCGCTGGAGTTGGCGGACCGGGCCTACATCCTCGCCAACGGGCGCATCGTCCAGGAGGGCGATCCGAAAGAGATGGCCGCGGACGAGAGTATCCGGAGGACGTACCTGGGGATAGAGTAATGAAAAACGCCGTTGACATTCTTCTGGATTCATGACATACTGTTCACACAGTAAAAACTGTACAGATTGGGCAGAATTGATCGATGACACAGGAGACCAGCGTCAATGCAAAAGCAATACAGTTTGACCGAGGCCAGGGGAAAGCTATCCGAGATTGTCAATGGCGTGCTTTACGAGCGGGACACCTATATTATCTCCAAGCAGGGCAAACCGGCCGCGGCCGTGGTGCCCCTCGACATTCTGGAACAGTGGCAGGCCGAACGAGAGCGGCTCTTCCAGGTCATGGAGGAGGTGCACGAACAGAATAAGGAACTGGATCCGGATGAGCTCATGGAAGTCATTCTGGAGGCGCAACAGGCTGTCCGCGCGAAAGCCATCACACCCCCGGCCAAACTATGATTCGGATTGTACTCGACACCAATGTGCTGATCAGCGCCTTCCTGTCCGGGAACAGCGCTCCATACCAGGTTTTCGAGCTGACCCGCAGGGGTGACATGACATTATTGATATCCCTGCCGGTATTTCAGGAACTCGAACGAGTGATTCGCTATCCCCATCTGCGCGCGCACGCCAACTATTACGACGATCAGGTGGAGCAGTTCTTGCGGGGAATCAAACGCACTGCGTTATGGGTGTCCGCGAACCAGACTTTGAGGGTGATCGGAGCTGATGAAACTGACAATCGATTCATCGAGTTGGCTGTAGCAGGAAAGGCCCGCTATATCGTCACCGGTGATAAACGACACCTGTTGCCATTACGGCGCTATCAAGGGATAGAAATTGTTTCGCCAGCCGAATTTCTGGCCCTGTATAAGAGTTCAAACGTTTAGACTCATAGGAGAATGCCCCATGAAAATGTACGACCTCAACGTGCCCACCGAGGAAAGCCCCAGCGAGCCCATCCCGCTGAAGGTGGAGCACCAGGACCACAAGGCCAGCGCGGCCTTCATGGCCGGCTTTTTCGACGCCAGCGTGGACGACTTGCCCGACGGCAATGGCTGGGCCAACGACACCGTGACCATGATCAGCCACGCCGGCACCCATGTGGACGCGCCCTGGCACTACTACCCCACCTGCGGGGGCCAGCGGGCCCGCACCATCGACGAGCTGCCCCTGGAATGGTTCTATGGCGACGGCGTCATGTTGGATATGCGCCACATGCCCCAAGGCGGCCTGATCACCACCCAGGACCTCCAGGAAGCCCTGGACAAGATCGACTACACCCTCAAGCCGGGGGACATCGTCCTCATCCAGACGGGCGCGGACAAGCTCTGGGGCCAGGCCGAGTACTTCGCGGCCGGGGCCGGGGTCAGCGCGGAGGCCACCCGCTGGCTCATCGAGCAGGGTATCAAGGTCATGGGCATCGACACATGGGGCTGGGATCAGCCCTTCTGGGCCATGAAGGAGCGCTTCAAGGAGACCGGCGATCCCGCTGTCATCTGGGAAGCCCACCGGGTGGGCATGGACCTGGAGTACTGCCAGATCGAGAAGCTGGCCAACCTGGACCAATTGCCCAGCCCGACCGGCTTCAAAGTGGCCTGCTTCCCCGTCAAGCTCACCGGCGGCAGCGCCGGCTGGACCCGCGTCGTGGCCATGTTCGAGGACTAACTGGAGAAATCATGAACCCGAAAAAGAAAATCATCATCACCACCGCGTTGACGGGGGCCATCACCGTGCCCACCCAGACGCCCCATCTGCCTTGGACCATCGAGCGCCTGGCCGAGGACGCGGCCCTCTGCGCGGAAGCCGGCTCCGCGGTCATCCATGTCCACGCCCGGGACCAGCAAACCGGCGCGCCGTCCTCGGACATGGAGGTCTACGGAGCGATCCTGAAGGCCATCAAAGAGCGAACGGACGTGGTCATCTGCACCTCCACGGGCGGCAGCTTCGCCATGACGCCGGCCGAGCGGGTGCGGGTGGTGCCCACGTGGAAGCCGGAGCTGGCAAGCTGCAACATGGGGTCCCTAAACTTTTCCTTCCACCCCATCGCCCGGCGCTACCAGGACGAAGACTACCAGTTTTCGTGGGAAAAGCAGTGGCTGGAAGGCAGCGAGGATGCCATCTTCCCCAACACCTTCCGCAGCATCAAGCATTTCGTCAACGAGATGAAGAAGGCGGGCACGCGTCCCGAGTTCGAGGTCTATGACGTGGGCCACCTCTACAACTTGGACTTCCTGATCAAGGAGGGCGTGGTGGAGAAGCCCCTCTGGATCCAGTTCGTCATGGGCGTGCTAGGCGGCATCCGCGCCACGCTCTACGATCTGACCCACATGCTGGAGACGGCCAACCGCCTCTTTGGCCCGGAGAACTTCAACTGGTCCGTCATCGGCGCCGGCTATCCCCACCAGTTCAACATGGGCGTCGCGGCCATCACCATGGGCGGCCACGCGCGGGTGGGCCTGGAGGACAACATCTTCCTACGGCGCGGGGTCCTGGCCCGCAACCATGAGCTGGTGGAGAAGATCGCGCGCATCGCCGGCGAGTTCGAGCGCGAGCCAGCCACCCCAGCCGAGGTGCGCGAGTTTTTGGGGTTGAAGGGGTTGGAGAATGTTGGATTCTGAGAAGGAGAGTAGAGACTGGGTGCATTCGGATTTAGGGGCGCTGGCATGTGCCGGGGAGTTCGGAACTCCCCGGCACGTTCGAAGTACGGGAATTTCGCCCCCAGTTCAGAATGCACCCAGTAGAGATTGGGAGATTGACATCAGCCTGCTTTCTATGTACAATTAGCACAAACATTGCATCTTTTTTTGTGCCTATGGGGGAGGTCGCATGAGTCAAATTTACCCGGCCATGACTACGCTTTCTGCATCTGCCATGCGCCGACAGCAGGGCATGATTTTTGAAACGGTGAAGAAACGCCCCATCCTCTTCACCCATCACGGCCATGCAGCGGGGGTCTTGGTGCATCCTGATGTTTGGAACCGGCTCTTAGAGCGGTTGGAAGATCAGGCGGACCTGATTGTGGCCCTGACCGTCGAATTGGAAGCGGAACGGGGAGAAGCGGAATTCGAACCGGCGGATATTGCAGAACTGGAGGCGTTGGCCGACGGTGAAACTCTATCGGCTTGAACTGGAAAAACGCGCCAGCCGTCAACTACGCACGATTCCGGGTCGAATTCAGCGCGATATAACGCAAGCCATTCTGGATCTGCGCTTTGATCCATATCCGGATGATTCGAAACCCCTACGCCGGGAATATCGAGATCTGCGTACGCTTCGAATCGATGGTTGGCGGATCATCTACAAGGTCTATGAGCAGGATCGACTTCTACGCGTGTTGGCTGTGAGACCTCGCGGTCCAGACACATACACGAATATTTTTTAGGCGCTTCCCGGAAATTAACGTCCCCGGCACGGACCACGAATTTCGACATGACCAGAGAGCGCCTGGTCCGTGCCGGGGACGTTACGGATACCCATTTTTCTAGAGCGGCCTTAGCCACTGCCATTACACTCTCAGGCTAATGCATCCACGATCGCCCCATGCAACGCCGGCCGGAACCCCGTGATCCCCGCCGGCTCCCGTCCGCCGTAGACTCGGTTGGTCAGCAGCGTCACCACCAGCCGCCGCGACGGATCCACCCACAGCGACGTGCCGGTGAAGCCGGTGTGCCCGTAGGAATCCTCGCTGCACGCCGGGCAGACGGGGCCGCCGTCCGCGGACTTGCGCTGCCACCCCAGCCCGCGGGCCAGTCCATCCCTGCGCACCTGTTCGCGCGTCATCTCCGCCACAGTTGCTGGCGCGAGGAGGCGTCGCCCATCCATCTTCCCGCTGTTGAGATAGAGCGCTCCCAACATCGCCACCTCTGCCGCCGTGGCGAAAAGCCCTGCATGGCCCGCCACGCCGCCCAGCCCGGCCGCGTTCTCGTCATGCACCTCGCCCAGACAGCGCCGCTTGCGCCAGGAACAGACCTCGGTGGACGCGATCTCATCTGCGGAGACGCCGTGGGTAAGGGGATTGAGGCAAGCGCGCTGAAACCCCAGCGGTTCCAATACCAACTGGCGGATGGCCGTATCCAGCAAGTCACCCGCACCATTCTCCAGATTTCCGAAGAAAAAATCCGGCCCTTTCCGCCCAATCCGTTCAATCCGCGTTCTATCCCGTTCGCCGGCCAATTTCGCCACGGCCTCGCCCAGCAGGATCAACCCCAGATCGCTGTAGACCAGCCGTTCGCCTGTGGGATAGGCGAAGCTGCGCCCGTCACAGATGGCGGCGACGCGTCGGACGCGGACGGCCGGCGTCACCTGCCAGGGGAAAGGAACGGGGCCCTCCGGCTCCCCGATGCGGTAAAGCGGCCGCCATGCAGCCAGCCCGGAGGTGTGGGTGAGCAGATGCCGGAACGTGATTTTGTCGGCGTCCACCGTCGCGTCCGCCCACTGTGGCTCCGGCGGGATCAGTTCGCCGCTCAATGGATCCATACTGGGCGTGATGGGATGAACGCCGTCGAATTCGGGTAGCACCGCGGCCACCGGCGTTTCCAGCGTCACCGCGCCCGCATCCACCAGTCGCATGAACGCGGTGGCGGTGAAAAGCTTGGTCAGGGAGGCCAGATCGAAGATGCTGTCTGTACGCGTGGGGTGCCGCCGGGTTTCAGGGTCCAGGTAGCCGTAGGCGCGGTGGAAGACGGTCTCGTTATCATGCAGCACGAGAAGAACCGCGGCGGGGAAGACGGAGCCAGTGGCCTGGCCCATGAGATGGTCAATTGTCAATGATCGATTGTCAATGGTCAATGGTCTGACCCGTCCTGTATATAATTGACACCATAGTGACCATTCAGGACGGAGGAGACCATGAACAACCACCCCTTTAAAGAAGCAGTTAAAGAACCGGTCAAGCGATATAGCCAGGCATTTAAGCAGCAGGTTGTTCGCGAG
>JAJRVT010000435.1 GCA_024277175.1 Chloroflexota bacterium
GACCATCTTGCCCAGGTCTTCCAGCACCTCGTCGTTCTTGCCCTTGCTCAGGTCGTCCAGCATCTCTTCGATGGCGGCCTTCTGCTGCGCGTCCGTGGCCAGGGAGGCGGCATCTTCCAGGCTCTGCTTCACCTGTTCCCAATCGCCGGCTTTGGCGGCGTCCAGCGCGGCGCTGAGGGGGGATGTAGCCTCGCCGGCCTCAGCGGATTCACCGCCTTCGCCAGATTCGCCGGCTTTAGCGGATTCACCGGCTTCGGCGCCTTCGCCGCCGCCCAGGGTCTCCTCCAGCAGGTCCTCAGCAACTTTGTCGTTATTGCCTGCGCTCAGATTGTCCAGCATCTTCTGGATGGCGGCCTGCTGCTGCGAATCTGTGCTGGCCTCCAGCGCTGCTTTGAGGTTGGTCTCGACCGCGGTCCAGTCCTCGTTTTGAGCCGCATCCAGCGCGGCGGCCAACGCCGCGCCGGCGTCAGCCGGCGCCTCGGGCGCGGCCGGCTGTTCCACCGCGGCCGGCGCTTCGGTGGGCGCAGCAGTGGGTGCAGCGGCCGGCGCCGGCTTTGACTTCCCGCAGGCGGCCACTACGATCATCATCAGAACCACAACAGACAGGATCGTGATACGTTTCAACATGATAGGTCTCCTCCTAATTTGATGAGCGTTGAATCGTGCGCAAATAGTTGATCGCGTCCCAACGTTCGGCTGGCGTCAGATTTTCGGCCAGGGACGGCATGCCTTGGAACCCTTTGGTGATTGTCAGATAGATCAGGCCATCTTCCTCCTTACGAATACGTTCATCGGTCAGGTCAGCGACATCGGATGCAGGCGGTTTGAAGTAGGCGGCCACCGGGCCATCCCCCTTGGCGTCCTCGCCATGGCAGACCGCGCAATGGATATCAAAATAGACTTTGCCTCGCTCGATGGAATCTTGCGTAGCGGCCACCGGGTTTTCGGGCAGGCTGCCATCGGGCGGGGACTCCACCCCTGTGATGGGGACGGCGCCTTCGGCCGGCAACAGCCTGGGTCCCTCGCGATAGCCCACCGAAGGCTGATTCTCCATAAAACTGGGGAAATCCACCTTCAGCTTTTCATAGGTGAGGGCCAGGCCAAGAACGAGCGGTGTGATCAAAATCGCCAAAGTGATAAGAATGCGCCGGGTCATAACACATGCTCCTCCGGTTCAGTAACTTCCTGGGCGCCTTGCGCCATCAGGGCGGTTCCCATCTCACCGGTCTGATGGGCCGGACAACGAAACACGATGCCGATTTCACCGTCGGTGATGCGGGGGTCATAATATTTGGGACCGAAGGTTGGGAAGGTGCTCTCCCAGAGCACGCCCAGGAAGGTGCTGACCAACAACCCCATCATGGTCAATTCGAAGGTGAGCACGGCCGTGGGTGGCAGGGGGATCAGCGGCTGTCCGCCCACGTAGATGGAGTAGAGCATAGGCGTGCCCGCGTTCAGAAACATGCTGGTCAGAAAGCCGACCAGCGCGCCGCTGGCGCTGATGAGGGGCAAGCGTTCCCAGTTCATGGGCCGCCCCAGCACCCGCTCCGGATAGGGGACGCCGGACAGGATCGCAATATCGCCATCGCCAATGCCGTTCTCTCGTAGCGTATCGAGCATGTCCGGCACAGGCGCGAGGTCATCGACCAGAGCCATCAACACGGTTGTATCATTCATAACGCCTCGCCTTTCCTGCTTAATTGCCATCGTTCCCTATTCATTCGCACTGCCACTCCTACAGATGTTGCGCTCATTCCAACTCCGCGACGCTGGGCACCAGGGCGCGGCCGATGCGACGGAGCGAATGGGTGATCTGCCCCTCCTGCACTTCCCAGACAGGGACCAGGGGAATGAAGCGGGAGGCAACCACATACAGAAGCATAAAGAGGGATAACGAACCGATAGAGATCAGCACCTCCACCAGAGAGGGATTATAGACCCCCCAGTCGAAGGGCAGCCGGTTGCGCTGAAGGAAGCCCGTCACGATGATGTAGCGTTCGATATACATGCCGATATTCACGCCAATGGTCACCAGGAAGAGCCACCAGGTCGAACGTCGCACCCGTCGGTTCCACAGGGTCAGCCAGGGGATGGCGATATTCATAATCAACATCAGGTACCAGAGCGGCGCCACGGGTCCATGGGCCTGAAACGTGATCAGTTCTTTGCCAACCGCCTCGCCGCCATACCATTCGGTCAGATAGTCGGAGAAGAAGAAATACGTCCAGGCGAACGAGAAGATCAAAATCAGCTTGCCGATGGCGTCGAAATGCTCCGGGCGCAGAAAGTATTCCAGCTTCATGGTCTTGCGCACGATCAGGAGCACGGTCGCCACCGCGGAAACGCCGGAGAAGATAGCGCCCGTGACGAAATAGGGACCAAATATGGAACTGTGCCAGCCCACCTTCATGGTCATGCCGAAGTCCCAGGAGACGATGGTGTGCACGGAGAACATGACCGGAATGATGGCGAAGGCGAAGATGGTGATGGCTGTCTTCAAATGATGCCATTCCGCCTCCGTCCCCCGCCAGCCCAGGGCCAGGATGCGATAGAGCTTATGCCGCCAGCCCGTGCTATGATCCCGGGCCATGGCCACGTCGGGGATGAGGGGCAAGTAGAGATAGAGGGTGCTGCCGATGACGTACGTGAAGATGGCCAACATATCCCACATCAACGGTGAGTGAAAATTGGGCCAAAGCTGCCGTTGGTTGGGATAGGGCACCATCCAGTAAAAACGCCAGGTGCGCCCCAGATGGATCAAGGGATACATGCCCGCCACCACCAGCGCGAACGCCGTCATCATCTCCGAGCCGCGGGTGATGGGCCGCCGAAATTCAGCCTTGAACACGCGCAGGATGGCCGAAACGAACGTGCCTGAGTGGCTGATGCCGATCCAAAAGACGAAGTTGGTGATGTAAACGCCCCAGTAGACCGGCCGTCGAATACCGGCCACGCCCATGCCTTTGTAGATCTGGTAGCCCCACGCGCCTCCCAGCCCGATCAACACCAGCAGGCTGAGCACGGTGACCGCGGCCCAGAAGCCGAAGCCGGTGCGGTGCATGGCGTCCAGCACAATCTGATTCAACTCCGCCCGCGGCCGGGGGTCCAGCAGCAGATGCTCTTCCCTGGGGTCCTCTTCTTCGGGCCACACCAGGGGCGCGGCTTTGGTTTCAACTGACATGGGCGTCCCCTCCTGACAGATAGATGACGGACGGCTCCGTTCCCAACTCCTCTAACAGGCGACTGCTCCGCCGACTGCCTGCAAGCTGGGAGATGCGGCTGTTCGGGTCGTTTAAATCGCCGAAGACGATGGCGTTGGTGGGACAGGACTGGGCGCAGGCCGGTTGAACATCGCCGTCCTGCACAGGCCGCCCCTCGATCTCGGCCACATGCTCGGCATCATGGATGCGCTGGATGCAGAAGGTGCACTTTTCCATGATCCCCCGCTTGCGCACCGTCACATCCGGGTTGAGCTGCTCGTTCAACGGTTCCGGGAACTCGGGGTTGAACCAGTTGAAGGTGCGGGCGATATACGGGCAGTTGTTAGCGCAATAGCGGGTGCCGATGCAGCGGTTGTACACCTGGATATTGAGGTCCTCCACCTGGCTGTGATAGGTGGCGAAAACAGGGCAGACCGGCTCACAGGGGGCGTTTTCGCACTGCTGGCACATCATGGGGATGAAGCGCGCCTGGATGTTGGGATATTCGCCCACCCAGTAGCGCTCTATATGCAGCCAGTGCATGGCCCGCCCCATACGCACTTCGTCTTCGCCGACGACGGGAACGTTATTCTCGGCATGACAGGCCACCACACAGGCCTGGCAGCCTGTACACCTGTCCAGATCAATGGCCATGGTCCAGCGATGGGTTGTTTCAGTCATAGAACTTCTCCGTGTGTCAGCGACTCTCCAGGTCTCGTCTGATCGGCCTGGCATGGACATGCTCAAAAAATTTCGTCTCCACCCCTACAAACTCTGTTGGCGGAAACGTTCGACGCCCAGATTGCTCTCCAGCGCCGGCAGCACCCGTCGTCCTTCCGCCTTGGTCACCTGAACCCGGGTGTCGAGCCAGGCCAGTTGTCCGCTGGCGTCGTCCGTCTGCGGAGCCAGAATGCTCAGGACGTTCGCACCCCGCTGGCTCGCCCACCGGCCCAGCGCCTCATGGCCCTGCCCCACAGGAACGGCCACGGCGTCGGGGCGAATACCGTGATAGAGATAGACGATGGCCGTGATCTCGCCCCCGTCCGCGGCGATGGTGACCAGGTCGTTGTTCGCCACCCCCAACTGCTGGGCGGTGACGGGGTTGATCTCCACCCACGTGTCCCAGGACGCCGTGGTCATGGGGTCGGGGGCTTCCTGGAGCCAGGGCAGGCCGGCGTGTCGTCCATCGCCAAAGATGACGGAAGGAATGGGGATGAGATGGAAAGGGCGCTCGCCCGCATCGCCGGCGAAGCGGGGGGGCGTGGCGGCCAGCGCCTTGCCGAACCCTTCGCCGGGCGTGGGCGGAGTCCAGGCCGCCTCCTGGGACCACCAGCCGCCGTGTTGCAGCCATGCGGCCCAGAACGTGTCCGTATCGCTGGCCGTGAAATTGCCGTCCAGTAGTTGCAGCGAGGTCAGCCGGGTCTGGATGAAGTTGACCAGATTGGGCCAGGGCAGGCGTTTGACTACATCGCCGTCCATGGCATTGGCCAGCGCCAGCAGCGCGTCGCCAGGGTCGCGCGTGTCGTAGAGTGGCTGCACCACCGGCTGCTGCGCGCTCACCGTCATCTCCCCGAAGCCGGGGTCGACGAACTCGTATCCCCAGGTTTCCAGATAGGTGTGGGCGGGTAGGATGAGGTCGGCAACCTGTGCGGTTTCGGTCATGAGGGTGGCGAAGACAACCACGTTCTTCACTGAAGCCAGCGCGTCGGCAAAGCCCAGCGCCGCCGGCAGCTCGTAGACGGGGTTGGCGCCCAGCACGAAGAGCGTATCCACGTCGCCGTTGGCCATGCGCGCGGTCAGCGCCTGGACATCGGCGAAGGAGGAGACCGGCGCCCGGCGCAGATCCCGCGAGGGCGGCTCCGGGGTCAGCTTCATGCCGCCCTCTTCGCCGGCGCCCACCAGCATGTTCAACGCCGCCACCGCCTTGACCGCGTCCAGGCCGTTGGCGTGGCCGCTGAGCATCCCCCCAGGCAGCGCCACCGGCTGGGTGGCGGCGGCGAAGGTGCGGGCCAGTTGCGTCAGTTCGTCCACCGGAATCTCCACGATTTCGGCGATGGCGTCCACATCCACATCCTGATACAGGGCCTGATAGTCGATGGCGTCGCCGCCCCGGTCCAGCCCCTCGTCGACGATGATCTTGCCCAGGGCCAGGGCTGCCAGCCCTTCGGTTCCGGGGGGCGTCGGCAGCCAGCGGTCGGCGCTGGCCGCGGTCATGGAGAGACGAGGGCCAAAGGCCGCAAAATAGCCGCGCTTGCCGACCTGGCCGCGCATATCGCCGTAACGCTGGCTATAGGCCACCGGCGACAGCCAGGTTTCCAGAAAATCGGCGCCGAAGCCGAAAACCACGTCGGCCTGGCTGATATCGAAGACGGGCAGGGCGGGCGTGTCGAACAGGCGCTGGCTGGCCGCGGCCAGGGTGACGCGACCGTCGAAGGCCGCCTGGGCGTCATAGATCACCGGCGGCTGGGTCCCCAACCCCTTCATGAAACGCCCCACCAGTTCGGACTGATAGTGGGGCAGGTAACCGGTCAGAAAGGCGACGCGATCCGGATCCACGTCCTGGAGTCCGGCGGCCAGATCGCCGATGGCCTGCTCCCAGGAAAGGGGCGTCCACTGGTCCTGGCTCCGGTCGCCGCTGCGTTTCAGCGCCTGCTGCACGCGGTCAGGATGATACAACTCCTGGAGGCCGGCCTGACCGCGCGCACACAGACGCCCGCGATTGAGCGGGTGCTCCGGGTTGCCTTCGAGCTTGCGCACCCGCCCGTTGCTCACCTTGGCGATGACGCCACAGCCGGCCGGGCACATGCGACAGGTGCTGGCGAACCAGAAATTCTCGCTCGGCAGCGTCTCCTCCGGCGGGTTGACGTAGGATTCCATCCACACCGGCTTCTGAAGATCGGCGGTGCAGCCGCTGACCAGGAAGAGGCTGGATGCGGCGGCGCTACTTTTCAGAAAATCACGTCTCGTTATGTGGAAGGTCATAACTGCACTCCTGAAATTGGGTCTATTTGTGACATGTCGAGCAATCCAACAGCCGGGGCATATCCAGCGAACTATGGGGAATGTGGGCCGCGTCCGCCAAAACCGCGCCCGCTTCCCCGGATATCGTCGCCGTCACCGGAACCGACGCCGCCACCTCGCCAGCGCCCGCATCCTGCTTCACCTGATCTCGATGACAACTGACGCAAAAACCCATGTTCAGCTCGACCGTCTTTTCGACCAGGACCATGTTGGCCACATCGCCATGGCAGGTTTCGCAGGCCACGTTATCGCGTACATGCGCGCTGTGATCGAAACGCACGAAATCGGGCTGTCTGTACACATCCGGCCACTGCACACGCGCACCGCTTTCATAGGCGGCCTTGAGCTGGTCGATCTGGGCCTGGGCGTCCGGGTCGTCCACGCTGACATAGTTGTGACAAACCATGCATTTGTTCAACGAAGGGATGTCGGCCTGGGGCGAACGCAGGGCCTTGGTGTGGCAGAACATGCACTGAACGCCCACTTCCTGCACGTGAACCTTGTGGCTATAGGGGATGGTGATGGGCGTGGGTTCCGCCTCCTGGGTGGGGGCCGCATGTCCCTGCCGCGGGGCAAGCAGGCCGATGGCCAGAATGATGGCCACAACAGCCGCCGCAGCCAAGGCGAGAATCCAGCCTCTGTGGAAATGAACAGGTGAATGATCCATAGCGCATCCTTTGATTCTGACGACGCTTCTACTGACTGAAGATGGAATCGGCGCCGCGCCGCCGGCTCGCCCGGATGATCTGCATCAGCCGCGCCTGGTCGAGCCCTCGCCAGCGCATGTAGCGATAATAGCGGGTGTCGTCCCGATCCAGCGTGAACGCCAGCACATTCAGATCGACGCCGATCTCATCGAACGCCCAGGAGGCCGGCCATTCGTCTTCGATCAGCACGAAATCGGGCTGCAACGTCCGCATCGCGTCCCTGCCCTCGTCCAGACTGACTGCGCTGATCGATTCGACGCCCACATCCCGCAAGATGGCGGCGGTCACTTCCTTGAACAGCGGATGCCGCCATATGATCAATATCTGTGACGTTTCGAGCGTGGTTTGCATGGCCGGTCATCCTCCGCCCGCCATCATCGCGCAAGGGAATAGCCGGCGCAATCGAGCAAAGCCGGATATCTTCATCATGCAAAATGCGATTGTCAGCTAGCGATTTATACGATGTTGAGTGAAAGGAGAAGAAGTGCGGACGAGAATGGAGAGGTGAAAGGCGTTAAAAAGGAAGCTGAGAGGATCAAGCTTCGATGATGCCATAGCGGATGGCGTAGCGAACCAGATCGATGGTAGTTTCCAGGTTGAGCTTTTGCAGGATGTGGGCGCGGTGGGTTTGCACGGTGCTGGCGCTGATGACCAACTGTTCCGCGATCTCCTGATTGGTGCGTCCATGGACCAACAGCAGCATGATTTCTTTTTCCCGCTCGGTCAGGTCATTGTAGCCCGGCGGACCCGCTTTCCCACCATCCCGGGCCATCTCCAGATAGTCATCCAGCAGGCGACGCGTAAATCGAGGCGGGAAATAGGCTTCTCCCCGGGCCACGGCGCGAACCGCGGCCAACAGTTCGCTACTGGCCGATTTTTTGACCACATAGCCGGCCGCGCCCGCCTCCAGGGAGCGAAAGAAGTAGGCGTCCTCCTCGTGCATAGTCAGAATCAGCACCTGGGTGTGGGAAGACGCCTCTCTGATCAAGCTGGTGGCCTGGAGGCCGTCTATACGCGGCATGCTGATGTCCAGAATCGCCACATCCGGCCCATGCTGTCGCACCAGAGAGACGGCTTCCCCGCCATCGGCGCAGGCCGCAACCACCTGGATGTCCGCCTGGGAACCGAGCAGCAGGCAGAGACCTTCCCGAACCACCACATGGTCTTCAGCGATGATAATGCGCACCGGTTTCACAGGGCCGCCTCCTCCTGCAAAGCGGGGGCCGCCTGGGGAGCGCCGGCAGGCAGCGAGAACTCCACCATCGCGCCCTGGGGCTGATTGGGGAGGACGGACAGTTCGCCCCCCACGCTCATGGCGCGCTCCTTCATGCCCAGGATGCCCAACGAAGAGGATCCCTGACGCCCGTTTTCGCGGAGAAGCCATGACGGCAGCCCCACACCATCATCGGCGACCGTGACGTGAAGACAATCATCTTGTCGGTGAACGCGCACCCATACATGTCGGGCCTGGGCGTGCCGCAGCACATTGGTCAACGACTCCTGAATGATACGATAGGCGACGGTGGCGATGGCGGGCGGAGTCGTCGCCAGGTCACCTTCGACTTCCAATGTCGTATCGATATTGGCGGGCTTCATACGTCGTTCCAACTCGTCCTGAAGGGCGGGGACCAGCCCGTAATCGTCCAACACAGTGGGGCGAAGGCTGACCACAATCGTACGCGCGTGTTCGATAATCTCCAACACCAGTTGGTTCGACCGTTCCAGGCATTGGCGTGCATCCTCCGGATGATCGGGGATCAACTCCTGGCAGGCCCGCAGACGGATGCTGAGACCGGTCAGCAACTGGCCCAATTCGTCATGCATCTCCCTGGCCAGACGGCGGCGCTCCTCCTCCTGGACCGTCATCAACCGGTTGAGCAGATCGCCGCGCTGGGCGTGGAGCGCGTGCAGCCGGGCCTGGGCGTCCTCCAGGTTTTCGTACATGCGCAGCAGATGTTGCTGATCCTGCTCACGTGCGGCCAGGATACCGCGTATCCACCACAACACCAGCCACACCGCAACCGGCCCCAAAATGCCGAAGACAAACACTTCGATCAGGAAGTTCTCGTTGAAAAAGCCCTCTCCCTCACCCAGGACATGTTCTTTTAACTCGTCGAAAAAGACGATGCCGGTGAGCAGCAACGGCAACGCCCACTGCACAAACTTGAGCTGGCTGGCGACATGAACCCCGTGGGTTTGCAGCCAGTCGGACAAAAACAGCGGGTGCACAGATGAAAATGATGTTCGATTTGGTGGATTCGCATGTTTTTCACTCATGGTCAGCATTATACTCCATCGGAGGGATATCAAAAATCAAACAATGTACAGAATTAGCACATATGTTCCATATGTGCTATACTAATTTTCCCTTGTTCACGCACACCGTTTTTTTGAAGTCATTCACAAAGGAGAAACCACCATGCAAGATGCAATCCATTATCCAGACAGCGTTTTCTGCTGGGTCGAACTATCGACCACAGACGCCAAAGCGGCCAAAGCTTTCTACAGCGGCCTCTTTGGCTGGGATTTCGACGACCGCCCCACCGAGATGGGCGGCGTCTATTCCATGGCCAAGCTCGGTGGCAAGGATGTAGCCGGCTTGGGCGAGATGCCCCAGGTCATGCAGGAAAAGAAAATCCCGCCCTTCTGGATGTCGTATGTGAAACATGATGATGCGGATGGCGTGGCAGCCCGGATTGAAGAGAGAGGAGGGAAGTTCATTCTGCCACCCATGGACGTCATGGATTATGGGCGCATGATCGTCGCCATCGATCCCACGGGGGCTTCGTTTGGGGTCTGGCAGCCAAGCAAACACTTGGGCGCGCAGGTGGTCAACGCACCCAATTCCCTGATCTGGAACGAGCTACAGACTCGTGATCTGGAGGGGGCCAAGGGCTTCTACGCCGGGGTCTTCGACTGGACCTACCAAGAGGATGACAAGGGCTATGTGGTCGCCATGGCCGGCGAACGGGTTCAGGCGGGCATGATGAAGATCCAGCCGGAGTGGGGTGAGGTTCCGCCCAACTGGGGCGTCTACTTCATGGTGGAGGACGTCAATGCGTCCGCGGCCAAAGTGCAGGAACTGGGCGGAAACGTCATGGTCCCCTCCACGCCGGCCGGCGACATGGGCACGTTCGCCGTCATGCAGGATCCCCTGGGCGCGGTCTTCAGCGTGATGGAGTTCAACGGGCCGGTCGACCCGCCGCCGGGTGCATAAAAAGATAGAACGCGGATTTAGCAGATTGGGCGGATCTTCACGGATTTTCTTTGAAAATCCGTGAAGATCTGCCCAATCCGTTTCATCTGCGTTCTATTGTTTCTACGCCAATGCGCGCTCCACGATGGCGACCACATCGGGGTAGTCAATGCCCAACCGCTTCAACGTCTCCACAGTGGGGATGCCGTCGGCGTTCCAGCCCCGACGCTCGTAGACGGCGTCCATAAGCTGCTCGTAACGATCCTCGCGATAGGCCCGTAGATGAGCCATCTTCTCCTCGGTGCTCAGCCCTTCCGGATCGACGCCGGCCAGATCACGCAATTGCTTGTCATAGCGATCGGCCCGGGACTCATACTCGTCCACCGTCACTGGTCCCACGGCCCGGTAGGGCGGATAATCGTCCTTGCGCCGCCCATATCCACGCCGCAGGTTGAAGACCCGCTGGAAGTTGTAGACCCGCTCCGATTGCAGGACCAGATCGTCGGGCGTAGTCGGCTTGCCGGTGACTCCCTCAAACAGCCAGGTGTAGTTCTCCACGTGCTCCGGGACCTTGGCCGGTTCATCGGTCTCTTCGTTGTCCGCGGGCAGGATGTCGTTCCAGGGTAGCTTGCAGAGACCGTGCAGGCTGAACCAGGTGCGCCACATAGGGAAGTAGTGCAGGGCCTCGGCCTTGTCCTCAAAGGTGGGGATCTGGTTGTGGACCTGGTCCATGAAGATCAGCCAGGCCTCGTCGTGCTGACCGCCCTTGAGGGCCATGCCATAGCCGCCCTGTTGGGCCAGAGACTCCTTGGTCACGTACTCGGAGATCTCCAGCCCCTTGACCTCCATGCCGATGTCCTGGAGGAAGGCGGGATCGGCGCCATACTCTTCGGCGAAGTATTTCTTCATGAAGCGCACACCCTGGCCGACGACGGCGCCAAAGCCCTCGCCCCGGGCTATCTGGTGGGTCAGTTCCAGAGAAGCGCCAATGTTGCCCCAGGTCAGGTCCAATCCCCCTGTGCGCTCCTGGTTGAGGATGCCCTCCTGGTAGCATTCCATGACGAAAGCGATGGAGTTGGCCAGGGTGATGGTGTCGATGCCATAGGTGTCGGCGTAGAAATTGAGTTCCAGCACGCCCGTGGGGTCGAAGATGCCGATATTGGGACCCAGCCCCGCGGCCGTCTCGTACTCAGGACCGTCCACCAGCACGATCTCGCCGGCGTAAGGTCCCGTCTGTAGGTGAAAATGGTCCACGCTGTGGGAGCAGGAAAGCTGGCAGCCGGCCCAGCAGCCATCGGGCATGCCCTGGGTGAAGAGGCTCTTCCAGACCGCGGAGTCGACCAGGTGGGCGTCAGGGTGGGAGCCATAACGGAAATTGTGGACCGGCAACAGATCGAAGTAGTCCATGATTTCCACCAGATGGGCAGTGCCCACCTTACGCATCTGGTTCTGCTGATCGTCGTACATCGCGATCTCTTTGTTGATGCGCTGCCCGGCCTTCTTGATCAGTTCCATGTCTTCGGGATTGTTGCTCACACCCCGCAGCTTGGAGTAGCGGACCAGGATCGCCTTGATTTTCTTGTCCCGGAAGACGCGACCGCTGCCGCCCCGGGCCGCCTGCTTGACGCGCACGGCCTTGCGACGCACATCATACCAACTCAGGTTGAGACCGGAATAGCGGATATGCTCGGCGGCCTGGCCGGCAGAAACCACCGAAATGCCTCGACGGTCGCGATCGCTGTCAGCGTACATTTTCGTCAGCTCATCCGCCAGCAGATGGGTGTCGATGTTCTCCAGAGGCGCTTCCTCTACGGTCACCCGCCCGTTGTCGCCGTCGATAAAGATGATCACGTCCTTGTCCGCTTTGCCCTGGATCTCGATGGCGTCGAAGCCGGCGAACTTAAGGAAGGGGCCGAAATAGCCGCCGCCGTTGCTGTCGATCACCAGATCCGTCAGCGGGGA
>JAJRVT010000436.1 GCA_024277175.1 Chloroflexota bacterium
ACGCGGATTTTCAAAAAAAATCCGCGTTGATCCGCCCAATCCGCTCAATCCGCGGTCTATTACCTCCCCCCCATCCCGGACAACGTGATGCCGCGCACGAACCAGTTCTGGGCCAGGATGTAGATGATGAGGATGGGCAACAGCGCGATAACCGAACCGGCCATGAGCAGGTTCCAGGCCGTGCTGTACTGCCCCTGGAACGAGGCCAGACCGATGGGGATGGTGCGCATCTCATCGGACGCGGTCACGATCAGCGGCCAGAGGAAGTCGTTCCACGAGGCTTGAAAAACAAAGATCGAGAGCGCGGCGATGACCGGCCCGCTGAGGGGCATGATGATCTGCCACCAGATGCGGAAGCTGGAGGCGCCGTCCATACGCGCGGCCTCGTCGAAATCCAGGGGAATGCCCCGGTAATACTGGCGCAGGAGGAAGGTGCTGAAGACGCTGAAGAGGGTGGGCACGATCAGGGCCAGATAGGTGTTGTACCAGCCCAGCTTTCTGATGATCAGGAAGTTGGGGATCATGGTGACCAAAAAGGGGATCATCAGCGTGGCCAGATAGAGCATGAAAAGGGTCTCTCGCCCCCAGAAGCGCAAACGGGCGAAGGCGAAGGCGGCCAGGGACGCGATCAGGATCTGCAACACGGTGGTGGAGACGGCGACGATGGCGCTGTTCAGGTAATAGCGGGCGAAGGGGACCACGCGGAAGGTCTCCACATAGTTGTTCAGCGTGATCTCCTCCAGCGGAAAGGAGCGCGAGAGGAAGGCTTCGGCAGGAAAGAGCGACACCAGCAACATGACCAGGAAGGGCGCAACCATGATCACACCGCCGGCCAGCAGCAGCAGTTGCAGCAGTAGTTCTTTCCACAGGCCCGAACGGCGATGACCGCCGGTGGCGACGTTTCCTGTCATGGTCGATTCACTCCGTCTCGTAATAGACCCAGCGATCCTGCAGCCAGTTTTGAAGCAGGGTGAAGAGGAAGATAAAGAGGAAGAGGAACCAGGCGATGGCCGCGGCCTTGCCCATGCGTCCGAACTCGAACGCGTTCTGGTAGATGTACTGGACCACGGGCATGGACGAGTTAGACGGCCCGCCCCGGGTCATGACAAAGGGTTCGGTGAAAAGCTGGAACGCGCCGATCATCTGCAGGAGCAGCAGGAAGAAGGTGGTGGGGCTGACCATGGGCAAGGTCACATGGCGGAAGCGCTGCCAGGCGTTGGCCCCGTCGGTCTCGGCCGCGTCGTAGAGTTGTTGGGGCACGCCCTGGAGCGCGGCCAGATAAATGACCATGGTGAAGCCAACGTTCTTCCACAGGGTGAGCATGACCACCGCCCACTTGGAGTACTGGGTGCTGCCGAGCCAGTTGGGTGGCGTGATGGAGAGACCGGAGAGGTTGGCGAACCAGTAGATGAGGTCCGCCAGCGGCCCGTTGTTGCTGAGGATGAGCCGGAAGACGATGGCCCCGGCCACGATGGTGGTGACCACGGGCATGAAGTAAATCAGGCGATAGAACGCCCGACCCCGCAGCCCCTGGTTGAGGGCCAGGGCCATCATCAGCCCCAGGGCCAACTGCATGGGCACGATGGTGACGATGTAGAAGGCCGTGTTGCGGAACGTCTTCCAGAAAACGGGATCACGCCAGAGGATCTGGTAGTTTTTGATCCCCACGAACCCCTTCCAGCCCGTCAATCCCCAGTCTGAAAAGCTCAATCCCAGGGACATGATCACCGCCAGCAGGACGAAGACAAAGAAGCCGATGAAACTGGGCAGCAGAAAGAGATAGGCCTCCCACTGCTGGTCGGGACGCCAGCGGAAGAAGCGGGGATTTCGAGATTTCGTAGATGACGATGTGTATGTGGTCATAGGCGGCGTCGGTGACAAGGTGACAGGATGACAAGATGACTTGGGCCCACAGGCCATTCTATC
This sequence comes from Chloroflexota bacterium, assembly GCA_024277175.1. Classification (GTDB taxonomy): domain Bacteria; phylum Chloroflexota; class Anaerolineae; order Caldilineales; family Caldilineaceae; genus JAJRVT01. The sequence continues at coordinate 1,927 of JAJRVT010000436.1, forward strand.
ACCCCCTCACCCTGCCATCTTGTCACCCCTTCATCTTGTCATCCTATCACTTCGGATATCCATTATCGGCCAGGAACGCGTTCACCTGCTCGCAGAGCGCGGGCAAGACCTCGTCTGGCGTGGCCTCGCCGGCCCAGATCTGTTGCAGCGCCGGGCTGATGACAGAGCCGTCCAGCTCGCCCCATTCGGGGAAGTAGCCGAAGCGGCCCACTTTGGCGTTCTCGGCCTCGGTCAGGAATGCCTGGCGATTTGCCGGGGGCGCATCCTGCTTGAGGAAGGCGTCGGATTCAGCCACAGAGCGGAGCGCCGGGAAGATCTCGCCGGACTCGGTGTAGAGCTTCTGGCCGCCCTCTTTGCTTTGCAGCCAACTGAGGAAAGTCCAGGCCGCGTCCTTGTCGTCGCTGCCCGAACTCATGACCCAGGCCGCGCCGCCGGCCGAGGCCGAGCGTTGGCCGCCCTCGGGGATGGGGACCACCTGCACATCGTAGTTCATGTCCGCGGCGTTGAAGGCCGACACCCGGCTGCTGTTCTGGATGATCATAGCCGCCTGGCCGCTGAGGAAGACCGCGGCGTCTCCCCCAGCCTGGCCCAGGTCCGCGTCGCGCATGGCGTAGTTGTTGTCCATCATGTCGGCGAAGAACTGGATGGCTTCCACCGCTTCCGGCTGATCCAGGGTGCACTTGGACGGATTGCGCATGTCATCCAGGATGCTGCCGTGGTTCTGGCCCACCCAAAGCTGATACTTGCCGCCCTCCATGGCCAGGGCGTAGCGCTCCACCCGACCGTTGGCGTCCACCACCGTCAGTTGCTCGGCCGCGGCCAGCAGATCGTCCCACGTCCACTCTTCAGTGGGATAGTCCAGGCCGACCTCGTCGAAAATGTCCTTGTTGTAGTAGAGCACCTCCAGGCCGATGTCCCGGGGGAAGCCGTAGACGCTGCCCTCGTACATGGCTGATTCCAGCAGGGCCGGCCAGTAGTCGTCCAGATTGTAGCCGGACTTCTCGATCCAGGGATCCAGATTCTCCAGCACGCCTTCGGCCGCGTAGCGGGGCGTGGGCCAGAGGAAGAGCACGTCCGGGATGGCTTCCGAGTCGCCGGAGGCCCAGAGCGCCTGGATCTTGGTGAAATAATCGCCCCAGGGTTCGTTCAGGATCTCGATCTGGATGTCCGGGTTCTCCTCCATGAAGGCGTTGGCCACCCGCTCGTGGGAGGCCTTCTCCTCCGGGCTGCCCCAGAAGGCCCAGGTGATGGTGGTGGGACCGGCGGCCGCTTCCTCACCGCCGGCGGCCGCGCCGCTTTCAGCCGGGGCCGCGGCCGGCGCGGTGCAGGCGCTGAAGGCCAGCGCCCCCGCCAGCAGCAGGGCCAAGAATAGAATGGTGCGATATCGATGCATATCATCCTCCTTTTAACTGAATCTGCAATGAACAAGTAACTGTCTATCCAGCGACGATCGGTGGAACGCGGATACTTACGGATGGAGCCGGATTCTCACGGATTTTTTCTGAAAAAATCCGTGAGAATCCGTTTTTTGTCCGCGAAAATCCGCGTTCCAATAAAACTTCCTTTCACCCTACACCGGCCCGCCCCCGCCGTGGACATAAAACTCATTGTTCTCTTCGGCCACTGCCGAGATCGGTTTGGCCATCCGTAGGTCATCGAAGAGGGGCAGCTTGCCGCTGTGCACCGCGTGATCGGCGTATAGATACATGGCCGCGGACCACGCCTGCTCTGCATAGCCCATGGGGTAGCCGGTCTCACCGTGCAGCCACTCGTTGAATTCCCATTCCTGGGCGATGCCCTGGCGGTTGGCTTCGGCCAGGCCGATCAGCCGGTGGGCGGCC
>JAJRVT010000437.1 GCA_024277175.1 Chloroflexota bacterium
GGCGGGGGAAGAGGGGCGAGCCTGACAGGATCATGGCTCAGGGCGCCCAACACGCCGCGCGGCACACCCTCCGCTGATCTACTCCAACGAACTCAAGAACCCTGCAGGCCCTCCCGTGTCCGCCCCTGCGCCTTCACTCCCACTCCCGGGCAAGCCGGGCTGACGCGCAGGCAGCACCACGCCGCCTGACGTCCGAGAGCGACCTCAGAAGAAAGGCGAATCACTCTGCACCCCCCGCCCGCTCCGGCCAAGAGCACGCCACAGCTCATCAGATATGTTCCAGCAAGATGCTGATCCCGTAAGAGACCAGAAGACCGTACAGGAAACTATACAGGGTGCCGATGATGATGTATTCCGCCTCCATCCTGCTCGAGCGGTCTCCAAGCTCCCCGAATCGAAAGACCGACTTCGCTGCCACCAGGAAACCTATGCCTGTGGGCTGGTTGACGAGCACGAAGACATAGATCAACGCCCGCTCAAGATAGCCAATCGTTCTGCCGCCCTCCTCGAAGCCCCGCACTTCTTCCTTCTCTTCGCGCTCGATTCCATCCCTATGCTTGCCTTCTCTGGCTTGTTCGATCTGATCGAGAAAAGGCTTGACGGCAAATCCGACCAGTATGCCGCCAACCCACACGGACAAGATCATGCCGGAGACGATCAGGCTCGCCAAATAGTACGCCCTTCCAAACAGCCGGAGCCAGAGACCAGAAAGAGGGAACAGATCCCGCGAGACAATCGCATATGCAAGCGCCCCTATGACCAAGATGTGGGCCGCCTGATCTAGCACGAAGTCTCTCGGACCATCGCCCGTTCGCTTCACTGTCGCGAAGTCAATGACGGCGTGCGATGCAAAGATCACCAGGCCCACAAGCCAGGCCTGGTATATGCCCAACAGGACGTAGCTCAGCAGGCCCACGATGAGGGAGTGCTTGACGAGAGTCCATGCGCGGGCCTGTCCAGCAGCGCTGTTCTCGGATTGAAGGACAAAGTCTGCGATCAAATGCGCGGTGATCAGTGGAATGATCAAGAGATACGTGGGATGCACCATTCCCCCCTCTCGCCAAGCCGACAAGATTTCTGGCTTGTACATGCGCCCTACAAGGCTGAAAGATTGTTGCCGTCGCAGATCAAGCCTTCAAGATCCCCGGCACTTGCGACTCGAAGAATCCGATAGCGATGGATATTGTCGGCCAGCCTGCCCTGGAAAGAAGCTGCGCCACCGCTTGCTGAGAGATCTGCCTGGCAAACCATTCCTTTGCCATGGATTGCTGCGTATGACCCAGCAGGGCGCCGGAAACCGCCTGGGCCTGCTTTGCGGTCCATTCTCTGGCCTTGACGTCGATCAGCTTGGCAATGATATCGAGGGCTTTGACGATGCTGGTTTCGCAATGACCCGGGAAGAACACACCCATTCGATTTGGCCTTCTGATCCTATCCAATCCCCCTCCCGAAAGCCGGAACGCTTCGCCGTCACCACTTGATATTCTCTCCGATGGCAGGAAGTCTATGGTACCTATTCCTATCGAGATGCGCGTATCGACAAGCCTGGCATTCCAACTCGATTTAATCAGGGCCCTGTAGAAAAGGCCGATGCGCAGGGACAGTGAGGGATCAGTGACCAGGAACTGCCATGCGTCTCCCCTGAAGAACTCGGGAGGATAGGGGACGAAATCAGGGAACGATACTACAAGTTTCCGGGACGAAGAATGCAGACATTCGTGCAGCAATCGGCGATCGTCCCCCGCAAACCTTCTCGAACCGACGATGTCGCCGGTCAGGACTGCGTAGATCCTCCCTTTTGCGATCCTCATTTGAGCACCATCACCCGGCGTCGCACCATACAAGTTATATCACTTGTAATCCCACATTACAAGCCATCGTGCTTGTAGCGGATTCGAGTGATGCATATTGCCTCAAATGTGAAGAGGCGCGACTCAGCGGCCCACTCGGCCTTCGAGGCGACTACGTCTCCCACTGGCGCTCGTCGACGATCAGCGGTGCACCCTCCTCCAGTTCCCCTTCACCCACGAGGAGCACCTCGTCCACCTTGACGCGGCACGCGCCGCGCACGGCTTCACCCAGGGCGGCGGTCAGCGCCTCCTCGTCGGCCCCGGCCTCGGCCGGCACCACGCGCAGAGTGAGCCGGTCGCGATGTTCCTGGCGGGTCACCACGGCCTGCGCCCGTGCCACGCCGGGCACCTGCCCCAGCGCGAAGCGCAACTGGTTCGGATGCACGAACATGCCGCGCACCTTGACCGCATCGCCCACCCGCCCGACCAGGATGATGGAACGCTCGCCCTGACGGCTTTCCCCGGGCGCGGGATCGACGTTCATCGCCAGGTCGCCCGTGCCCAGGCGGATCAGCGGGTAGAGTTCATTGAAGGTGGTGGCCACCACCTCCCCCACCTCGCCGGGCCCCACTGACTCCCCGCTCTCCGGGTTCACCACCTGGACCACCGCCGTCTCCAACAGCTGCATGGCCATGCCGCCCTCAACGTTGTAGGCCAGGAAGCCCAGCTCGGCCGTACCATAGGCGTTGGCCACCTGCAGGCCGTAGGTCTCGACGAAGGTCTGACGCATGGCGGGCGGCATCGGCTCGGCGGAGACCAGTGCCTTGCGCAGCTTGAAGGCCTCGCGGAACTGTGCGCCCCCCTCTTCGGCCTTCTGGATGAGGGCCATCAGCCAGGAGGGTGTCCCCACATAGGCCGTCACGCCCAGGTCGGACATCATCTTGAGCTGCAATTCGGCGTTGCCCACGCCGGCCGGTATGACCGTCGCCCCCAGCCCCGTCAGCGTGGCGTCCAGCGCCAGCCCGGTGGGGATCAGGTGGTAGCCGAAGGTGTTGAGCACCACGTCGCCGGCGCCGATGCCCGCCACCTGGCAGACGGCCTCGATGGATTCCGCCACTGCAGCCGCCTTGCCGCCCGGCTCGTAGAGCGGCCCCGGGGAGAGGAAGATGTGCTCCAGCGATTCCAGCGGCGCGGCCAGGAACCCGCCGAAGGGGGGCGTTGCGGCCTGCAATTCCGCCAGACGATCCTTGCTCGTCACGGGGACCCGCGCCAGATCGGCCACCGTGCGGATCTCATCCGGCTTGACCCCGGCCCCATCGAAGATCGCCTTCACCGCCGGGGCGTGAGCATACGCATGCTGCACGATCTGCTGCAGCCTTTCATCCAGCGAAGCCTGCATGGCTCCCCTCCTCACCCAAGCCAACGCTTGCGGCGCTTGTAGTGTTTGACGTCGCGATAACTCTTGCGCTCCCCCACCTGCGTCAAGCCAAGATAGAATTCCTTGATGTCCTCGTTCTCCGCCAACTGCTCAGATGGCCCGTCCAGCACCACCCGCCCGTTCTCCATCACGTAGGCATATTGGGACACGTCGAGCGCGATGCGCGCGTTCTGCTCCACCAGCAGGATGGCCATGCCTTCCTGCTCGCTGATCTGCTTGATGACGCGAAATATCTCCGCCACCAGGATGGGTGCCAGACCCAGGGAGGGCTCGTCGAGCATCATCAGCCGCGGGTGGGCCATCAGGCCCCGGCCGATGACCAGCATCTGCTGCTCGCCGCCGGAAAGATAGCCGCTGATCCGTTTGCGCAGTTCCTTCAGGCGCGGGAAGTAATGGTAGACCTGCTCCAGGTCCTTCTGCAGCACGGCCCGGCTGCTTCGCCCGCGCGCCACGCCGCCGATGAGCAGATTCTCCTCGACGGTGAGGTGTTGGAACAGGCGGCGGCCCTCCAGAACCTGGATGACACCCCGCTGCACGATATCCTCCGGCGGGAGGCGGTCGATGCGCTCCCCGTCGAGCTCGATCCAGCCGCGCGTGACCTCGCCGTCCTGCGACCGCAGCAGGCCCGATATCGCCCGCAGGGTGGTGGTTTTCCCCGCGCCGTTGGCACCCAACAGGGCGACGATGCCCCCGTCGGGCACATCCAGGGAAACCCCACGCAGGACCTGGATCACGTCGCTGTAGACGACCTCGATGTTATTCAACCGCAACATAGCGCCTGGCACCCGGGAGTGGGGAGCGCCCCGAGGGACGCTCCCCACGCTAGATTATTCGCTGGGCCGCAGATCGGGGGTCTCGGTCCAGTCCTGGAGCACCACGAAGGCGTCCGGACCGCCCTGGATCATGCGGATCTGAGACATGTGGGGCGATCGGCTGTCGCCGGAGTAGTCCATGCGCAGCACCCCATCCAACGGATCGAAGGGGCTCATGTCGACGAGCGCGTCATGGACGGCCTCGCCGTTCAGGTTCTCGTAACCCACGGTGTCGATGGCGTGCATGATGGCCTTGGCGGCCATGTCCACACCAGCCACCAGCAACAGGTAGCCCACGTTGTGTTCGGCAGCCGGCCGCTCATTGGCCTCGAAGAGCTGCTGGGCGTACTGGATGCCGGCGTTGTCGGTGTCGGTCCACCACAGATAGGGGAAGGCGCTGATCAGGCCCACGCCGTAGGCCGGGTCGGCCAGGAAGGCGTAGGTGGCCAGGTCCATGCCCCAGTTGTCGGAGGCGACCACGAACTGATCGCGCAGGCCC
>JAJRVT010000438.1 GCA_024277175.1 Chloroflexota bacterium
ATGTCTCCAGTAAGCGTATCCAGTTTGGTGAAATGAGGCAAGATGGACCTATCTACGAAGCAAGTTCGATTCATCTTCAGGTGCGGCTCGGCCTCTTCTTGCCTCATCTATAAGATACCAGGTGCGGCTGCAAGCCGCACAGTCTTCAGGATACATGACCGCCTTGGGAAAAAGAAGATCGTGCGGCTGCAAGCCGCACCTACGGGAGAGGCGATTTTATCACTCCACCCGCACGGTCCCCATCGTCACCGCGTCGCCTGCGGGTTCCCCATCCCGGTAGACCGCCAGCCGGTCGCCCGTCTCCGGATCGTAAAATCCGGCGTATACGCTATACTCGCCCGGCGGCAGGTCGAACGCAATCTCATCCGCCACAGGCCAGCCGGGACGCCAGCGACCGGTGGGAAAGAATCCGTTCAACGGCGGGCTGTCATGCTGAGCGACCAGTTGGCCGCCGCCATCGACCACGTGCACGAAGGCCGTGTAGTCGCGCGCCAGGGGACGGGCGGCTTGCCAGACTGTGCGCACCGCCACCCCGTCCTCTGTGGTCTGGATATCCGCCTCGTGCAGCAGCAAAGCGTCTCCCTCCCCATCCTTCAGGGTCGCCAGCAGAACCGGCGTGTCCGGCGGCTCGCCCACGCGCAGATAGCCGGCGGTGGCTGGATCGCCAAGCGTCTCCAGCGTGGCCGGATCGTAGAAGCTCACCTCCACCCGATAATAGCCGGGCGCGGTTCCGTCGGGGATGGTCAACTCGTGGCCGTCATCCCAGACTGCGCCCGGCTGCCAGGTGGAGGTGGGGCGTCCCTGGGGCCAGCCTTCATCGCGCAACAGTTCTTCGCCGTCCGCACCCACCACCCGCACCAGCACGTTGAGATCCCGCTCCATGGGCTGAATGCCCTGCAAATAAAAGGTGGCCACAAAGCGCTCACCAGGGTCCAGCGGCGCGTTTGGCAGGCTGGCCGCGCCCAGGCGGATGGTTTCCGCCCACTCGGCCAGGGGCGACAGCCAGAGGAGGCCCTCATCCGGCAGCGCCACCGGCACGTAGCCGTGCGTCTCAGCATAGGCGACCAGGGGCGCTTCTTCGGCCTCATCGTCATTGTCCAGCCCGGTCAGCAGCGCGCGCGGCGGCTCCTGGGCCAGGAGCGCGTCCAGATCGTCCGGCCCCGCGATGGACATGCGCGCCCGGATTTCGGCGTCCACCAGGGGCGCGACCCGCCAGGCGAAGGGCCCGGTGACGAACTGGCGGTAGATGGGCGCGCCGCCTTCCAGGGGATGGATGGGGGCCAGGGTCAGCACTTTGCCGCCCTCGCCGGCCAGCCCGGCCAGCAGTTCGCCCCGGGCGTGGACCTTGCGCGGAACCCAGGCGTCCGGCCGCGCGACCACGGCCAGGCCAGGCGCGTAGGCGCGCGCGGTCAGCAAGATAACCAGCAGCGCGGCCCCGCCCAGGAGGCCGACGCCCAGCTGTAGCCGCTGTGCGGGCCAAGCCGCCAGGCCGCAGACCGCGCCCAGGACCAGCCAGGGCTGAACCGCGTAAAAATATTGGGTCTGGGTCGGTGTGGGCGAGAGCGCGCCCAGGATCGCGGAGACGAGCAGGAGCAAGACGGCCCAAAGCCGCCAGCGGTCGCTCGCGCTCGCAAAGCGCCAGTCGGGGATAACGCCCACCAGGAAGGCGATCCAGGGCAGCAGATTGGCCGGCTGGCGGATCAGCAGTTCGGTCCAGACGCCCAGCTTGGCCGTCAGGGTCATACCCGGATAGTCGGGCGATGTGGCTTGATAGTAGGCGGTGTTGAGGCCCACATAGCCCAGGTTATCGAAGAGAAAGGCGGCCGGATCGCGGGCGAAGAAATAGAGCACGGGCAGTGCGCCCGCCAGGCCGCCGATCCCAAACCAGAACGTGTCCATGAGACGCTCGCGCCCCGTGGCCCGCTGCTGGATCCAGATGGCGGCGAGGAGGGCTGCGCCCGTCAGCGCGAAGGAGAGGCGCGCGCCGGCGGCCAGCGCGATCAGCGCCCCGGCCAGCCCCACCGCCAGCGCGCGCCGGCCGCCTGACGCGTGCAGCAGACCGTGTTCCAGCAGCAGGAATGCAAGTAGACTGAGCAAGAGCGGGAAGTCGTGGTTCCAGGCCCGGCCGCTGGTGTAGACGAAGAGGGGCGTGAACGCGAGCAGGGCCGCGGCGGCCCCGCCGGTTGCCAGCCGCAGCCAGGGCGGCAGGTCGGGCCGGGCGCGGTAGCCCACCCACATCAGCAGTCCCAGAGTCAACCAGGCGCAGATCACCGAGAAGAGGCGTGCGGTCAGGAGCAGTTCATTGCTCAGCCGGAAGAGAGCGGCGTAGATCAGGCTCAGCACGGGGACGTGGAAGTAGGGGAAATCCGCGTAGGGGCGCGCGCCCGTCCTGGCCATATAGGCCGCGCCGGCGATGAACTGGTGTTCATCGTGGTTGATCCCGCGACGCATGTTGAGTCCCCAGAGGAGGACGAAGAAGAGCGTCAACAGTGCACCCGTGGCCAGCGCGATCGGCCAACGCCGGGGGCGGGGGGCGGGGACAGGTTCGGTTGCAGGCGCTGGCTGGGCGACGCTCATGATGGGATGGACTCGAATGGTTGAATGTGATTGCAACGATACATCTTCCAGGAAGCTCAGAGCTTCCTGGAAGGTCATGGTCCATAGACAATGGGCAGACGCAGTCGATCGATTGCACAGAGTGCGGTGAGCGGAATCTCCTGCCGTCCGCTTTCCCCGCCAGCTGGCTCCACCACGATATCAGCCGTCAACACGCTCCGATCGCCCAGGAGCGTGGGGTCCACGGTGACGGTGAAAACGCCGGGAACGACGCCATTAGCCGGTGAGATGGTGACCCAATTGGCGGGGTCGGGTCCGCCGCCGGCGCTGACGGCCTGGACAGAATAGCCGAGACCGCTGGTCCCCACCACTGTCATGACGTACGAGCGGGTTTCCTGGGGCGGATCGCAGGGCGCATCATAGATAAACGTCACCTGCTTCGGCATCGCCTGCAAGCCGGGCGTCACCTCCAGCGTCACTTCGATGGGAAAGGGTTGATTCGCCACCAGAGCGTTGCTGGAGGTGATGAACAACGTTGTGCGGTAGATGCCGGGGATCAGCCCGGCGCTGTTGAAATGAACCGTCAGGATCGCCGGCGTCCGGGAACTGCTGGCCGTCACAGTGGCCCACCCCGGATCGCCGTCGAGCCGCATCTCGAACGGCAGCGAGTCGTTCGTGGTCTGATTGCGCAGCACAATGGGTTGGGATTCGCCTGTGGCGTTGGGCGGCAGATCGACGAACGCCAACACCGGCTCGGCCGCAAATCGGGGCGCGGGCGGGACGCCCGCAGCGTCCAGATCGCCGATTTGGATGGCTTGGCTGTTGGTGCTGACCGCGAACTGGGCGAAGGCGTTGCCCACCCGGGGATCCGTGTAGATGCGAATGGCCGTGTCACGCATGATGACCACCTCATCCCCCGGATCAGCGTCCACATTGCCGCCGGCCCCGGCCTGGTAACCATTGTCCTGATCCAACGGATCCTCTATGATGGTCTGGCCCTGCTCATCGCGAGAGAGCAGGCGGGGCTGGGGCTGACCGGCCGGCACGCTGCGCAGCATGAAGACCTCATCGCCGCCGCTGTTTTCCACATCGGCCAGGAATATATATTCGGGCGAGGGGTTGAGCCACTCTGCATAATCGTCATAGATATTCCCGCCTGCGTACTGGAAAACCCAGAAACTGGGGAAGCCATGCTTGGCCCCGCGGATGGCGAAGATGTCCTGTTCGCTGCGGTTGCGGAAATTGCCGATGACGGCCGCCCGCCATTGGTTGTCCTCGTTGCGCCGCTGAAAAATCGGACCGTCCCGGATATCCCGGTAGACCCGCAGCAGCCCTTCCTGATTGGCCACCAACGCGATCTCATCCGGCTCAGAAGCGTCAAGGTCGCCCACGTCCAGCCATGACCACTTCTCGTTGAAGCCCAGCCGATCCACGAAGGGCGTCCACTGGCGTCCATCCACCGGCGCCGAGGCGTTTCTCAGGATCGTCAATTGGGTGCGATCGTAGACGTCAGGGTTATTGTCGGGGATCTTGGTCACATAGATGATCTCGTCGCCGGGCGTGGATGTGACCAGCTCGCCCGCGCCCACCAGCAGCGGAATCTCAGGCAGGGAGCGTTCATAAAGTTTGGCCCAGGGAACGCCGTTGATGTAGCCGTCCACGGGCGCGTTGGGATCGGCCACGACCGGGTCGTAGACCAGCAGCCGCGGGGGGCCGCCGTCGCTGTTATCGCCGCCGATGGCGATGATCTCCAGATCGCCGTCATCGTTGACATCGCCCAGCGCCAGGTCCAGATAGCCGCCTTCGGGGCTGTACCACTGAATCCGGGGAGCGTCGACCGTCCCCTCCATGAAATCCAGGACGCGCAGGAAGCCGGCCCGGTCGATATAGACGATCTCCTCGTTGAGGTCACGGGCCGACTGGCTGGAGCGTCCACCCTGTTCAGCGTCCTGGGCGGAGAGAGGCCGCGGCGCGATGGCTGCGCCCGTCAGCAAAAGGGCCAGTATAAGCGTCCGTATCAGGTTCAGACCGATCCAGTGTAGCCGATCAGGCATGATGAAGGTTAAGTTCCCGTTGAATCGTTGCATTCATTCGAATTTTGCCACAGAAGCAGGTCACATGCGAATCGAGAACAACCTATTTTCCCCGCCAAATTGGGGCGCGTCCCCCGTTCATGCTACAATGATGCGCCTGTCAGTCGGTGACAGCATCGAGGCCTGAATGGATAGAGGCGTTGACCTTGGACAACCTGATTCACTCCCTGCCCGACGATCTGCGGGTGACTGTCGTCATCCCAACCTACAACGAGGCTGATAATCTGCCGGCCATCACCGCGGCCATCTTCAGGCTGGGCGTCCCCGGCCTGCAACTGTTGATCGTGGACGACAATTCGCCCGACGGCAGCGGCGAAGTGGCCGATGGTCTGGCCGCGCAGATCAACGACGCACCCCCTGGCGAACGGCCTAAAATGGTCGTTGTTCACCGCCAGGGCAAGGGCGGACTGGGCACAGCCTACGTGGCCGGCATGAACCGCGCGCTGGCGGACGGGGCCGGCTACATCATTCAGATGGATGCCGATTTCAGCCACTCGCCCGACTACATCCCCCAAATGCTGGGGGTCATGCTGGCGACCGACGCCGACGTGGTCATCGGCAGCCGCTATGTACCGGGCGGCACCCTGGACGAACGCTGGAGCTGGTGGCGGCGTTTCATGAGTTGGTGGGCCAACCATTACAGCCGCCTGATCCTGGGCCTGCGCGTCCGCGATATGACGGCCGGCTTCAAGCTCTGGCGGCGGCAGGCGCTGCTGGACATCGGCCTGGAAAACGTGCGCAGCAATGGCTACAGCTTCCAGGTGGAGATGGCCTATCTCTGCGAGCGCCTAGGTTTCCACCTGGTGGAAATTCCTATCCATTTCGAAGATCGACGCATCGGCCAGAGCAAACTGGATGTGTCCGTCAAACTCGAATCCGCCTGGCGCACCTGGCAGATCCGCTGGCGCTATCGCCATCTGCACGCCCGCCCCCAGCAAGCCGATCACCCTTACACCGGCGCGGCCGGAGCCAACGCCGCCCTGCACGGGTCCCCTGTGGGCAACCCGGGGACGCCGGCCATCGACCGCTGACCCATCGTGAATCTCATGCATCGAATTCGACGGCATCGCGGCGATCTGCTGGCGCTGCTGGTTCTTTTCATCCTGCCGCTCCTCTGGTTTGCGCCGACGCTCCTGCCGGCGTTGAGCGGTCGCACCCTGCTGCCCTTCGACAACCTCTACACCTTCGAACCCTGGCGCCACCTGCGACCGGGCCTGATCCCCCACAACGACCTGTTGAGCGATCTGGTGTTGGAGAACGCGCTCTGGAAGCTCCACATCCGCCGCACCCTGGCCGCGGGCCAATTGCCCCTCTGGAACCCGCAACTTTTCAGCGGCCAGCCCTTCTTCGCCGCCGGCCAGTCCAGCACAGCCTATCCACTGAGCATCCTCTTCTACATCCTGCCGCTGGAGGCCGCCTACGGCTGGTTCACGGCCATCCAGATCGGGTTGGCCGGCGTCAACATGTACATCCTGGCCCGGGTGCTGCGTCTGCGCATTCCAGCGGCTCTCTTCAGCGGCGTGGTCTTCATGTTCAGCGGCTTCCTGATCGCGAGCGTGGTCTTCACCATGTTCATCGCCGCGGTGGTCTGGCTGCCCCTGCTCCTGGCCATTATCGAGATCATCATCCGTAAGCAGGAAGCCAAAGGTGTGGCCAGCTTCCGGCCCATCCCCTATGTGATCGCGGGCGCGGGCGCCATCGGTCTCACCATCCTCGCCGGCCACCCGGAACTGATCTACTACACCTTGTTGGTCGCGGGCGGGTACAGCGCGATGCGGCTGGGGGCGGCGTGGCGCGTACTGCGGAAATTGAAGATTAAGGATTTAAGATTGGATGGCGGAGAGGCGGGGGAAAAATTAAAGATTGAAGATTTAAGATTGGATGGCGGAGATGTAGGGGAAAATGAAGAAATTGGGGTAACGGACACCCAATCTTCAATCTTCAATCTTCAATTTCGGGGAAACCCCACCGCGCGAATTCTAAAACTCGCCGCCTGGCTCCTGCTCATGGTCGCGCTGGGCGTGGGGCTGGGCGCGGTGCAGTTGATCCCGCTGGCGGAGCTGCTGCCGCTGAACTTCCGCGGGGGATCGGCCACGCTGGAGCAGGTGCGGGGCTGGGCGTGGCCAAGCCGTCACGTGTTGACCTTTGGGCTGCCCAATGTTTTCGGCAGCCCCAGCCACCATCAGTGGTTCGACATATGGAACCGGGTCTGGGTTCCGGCCACTGTCAACGCGCTGGGCGAACCCCGGCACACCATTTTCTGGGGCGTCAAGAATTACGTGGAAGGCGGCAATTACCTGGGCATCGTGACCTGGCTGCTGGCCGCGGTGGCGGTGGTTGCGGAGATCGTTACGCGGGCTGGGCGACGAAGGAGAGACGACCAACGACAAGCGACGACGGGCGAAGGACGAACGACAGGCGAGCAACAATCAACGGTTAACAGTCAACGGGTAACGGGTAACGGGGGACGGCCGGCGGGCCTGCGGCCGGTGCATCTCTGGTTTTTCGTAGGCCTGGCCGTGGTTTCGCTGCTCTTCGCCTTTGGCTCGCCCCTCTACGCCATCCTCTACTACGGCCTGCCGGGCTGGAACCAACTGCACAGTCCCTTCCGCTGGGTCTTTCCCTTCACCCTGAGCATGGCGGTGTTGGGGGGCGCGGGGGTGAATGTGTTGATGGGGGGAATGGGAAATTCAAGATTCAAGATTGAAGATTGGACGGCAGGAGATGGCGGTTCACCCGGAACCGGCCGCCACCCAATCTTCAATCTTCAATCCTCAATTTTGTTTTTATCCTTCCTCTCCATCCTCGCCGGTCTCACCACCCTCCTCCTGGTCGCGGCCAGCCTGTTTGCGCCGGATCGATTCATCGCCCTGGGCCAGCGCATTGTGGACGGCAGCGATCTGGCGCAGATGGCCTTCGCGGACGGGCGCATGTTTTGGAGCTACCAGGCCGCGAATTTGGTCCAGTTTGGGATCTTCGCGGTGACCGCGGGCGCGGTGGTGGCGTGGATGGTCAGGCGGAAGTTAAAGATTGAAAATTTAAGATTGGACGACGGAGAGGCGGGAGGAAATGGGGAGATCGGGGCATCCGATGCTCGGTCATCCGGTCATCTTGTCACCTTGTCACCCCCTCATCTTGTCACCTTCGCCGCACTCCTGCTGATCGCGCTGGTCTTCGCCGATCTCTGGCTGGCCCATGGGCGCTTCAACCCGGCCTCGCCGGTGGAGCTATCGCCCTTGAGCGAAGCCGGGGTTCCGCCCGTGGTCGCCTTCATCAACCA
>JAJRVT010000439.1 GCA_024277175.1 Chloroflexota bacterium
GCAAGGCAGGAGCAGATAAAATTCTTGTGCGTCTCCCGTCAGGATCCCGCCTTACCTTGTGGTGGACCGAATATACTTTACCGCACGAAAGGCGGTTTGATCAATGACCGTCTACAAAACCCATAATACCAGAACGCGGAAACTCCGGATTGAACGGATTTCCACGGATAGTTTTGGAAAATCCGTGGGAATTTGCCCAATCCGGAGTTTCCGCGTTCTATTCCAGCCAGCGGAAGGCGCGCTTCAACTCTTCCACGCCGTTCTCAGGATACCAGCGCCCGTGGGCCAGGATAATCCGCTCCGGCTCCCAGGCCAGCATGCGCTCATAGGCTTCCCTGGCCTGATCCTTGTGTCCCCGGAACGTCATCCGCAGATCGATGGGCATCTTGCCGTCCGGGTCCACGTTGCCGGCCATCCTGAGCAAAAAGGCGTACTTGCGGGAAACCCGATCAAGCTCGAAATTTTCGATGATGTCGGTTAGGATCAGGATGCGGATCGTCATCCACCGGCTTCAGGGTGTTGATGGGTTCGTACAGTTTGATGGGCGTTTCACTCATGATGGTGGAGCCTCCGTAGAGACGGGCTGGGCGCCGGTGTCAGTGCGCACGTCACCGCTGATCAGCTCGGCCACCCAGCGGTTGTCCTCATCGGTTTCCAGCAGCAACTCCTTGATGGCGATGGTCAAGGGGACGCCCACAATCAGCCCCGGCGCGCCCAGGACCGCGCTCCAGATGATCAGCGACATGATGGACCAGAGGGGCGACAGATCCAGCCCCTCGCGCATGAAGGCGGGCTTCACCACTTGATTGATGAGTGAACTCAAAATCATGTAGATCAGCATGATAAGCAGGGCGGTGAGAGGCCCGAGCTTGAGCCAGGCCAGCAGGGCCACAGGGATCAACGCGATCCAGAATCCAACCAAGGGCACATAATTCATGACGAAATAGAGTGCGCCCCACATGACTGGAAACTCGATGCCGAATAAATAAAGCGTGAGCGCGATCACGCCGCCGCCGGCCAGCCCAACCACGGTTGTAATTCGAACATATTGGCGGATATTGTTGGTGAATCGATAAATGGTGAGAAATCGGGGATTCCCCTGGGCCAACTGGCGATCGATTTTTTCGGGGAAAATGAACGCTTCGATCATCATGAAGACGACCACCAGGATCGTCAGAAACAACAGCGAAACGCCGTTCAGGATACTGCCCAATAAGCCCTGGGCAAGCGCCAGCAGTTGATCTACATTGACAAGATTGATGACATCCGTGGCATTGATTCCATAGCGGAGCAAGAGCTCTTTAACCCCTGCTTCAGTCTGCTGGAATTGGGCTGCATATGAGGGCAGTAAGGCGATTGTGCGCGTGACGCTCAGGACGACGACTAATGCAATCGAAGTCACTGCAAAGATCGCAACGGTCAGCCCCACAACCAACGCCATCCAGGCGGGGAAATTTCTCGTTTTCATCCAATACATAACCGGTGACGTCGCCAGGACGATGATCAGGGCCAGAAAGAAGCTGCTGAAATAGTAGGACGCAGTGTGGAGAAAAAAAATTGACAGCCCAATGCTGGCGAAGCCAATGAAAAAGCGTAACGTGCTCGAAAAGTGGTTGGACAAGGCGGTTTCTGAGTTCATAAAAGGACCCTGTGGAGCGATCGGTTTGTGATCGGAGAAGCGGAAAATTATTAATACACGGGGGCGTAAACAGCCACACAGTTTGTAGTAGGGCCTTAGCGCGGGTGGCGGCGGGGCTGCGCTAAGGCCCATGCTACAAACGGGTCATTCGTCTGTGCCCAACTGTACTAGCGCAAGTGGGGGAAGGTCGACCGCCCCGCGAAACGCGCGGCGTCACCCAGATCCTCTTCGATGCGCATCAACTGGTTATACTTGGAAACCCGATCGCTGCGGGCCGGGGCGCCGGTCTTGATCTGGCCGGTGTTGAGCCCCACCACCAGGTCGGCGATGGTTGTGTCCTCGGTCTCGCCGGAGCGATGGCTGACCACCACGGACCAGCCGGCGCGATGGCTCATCTCCACCGCGGAGATGCTCTCGGTCAGGGTGCCGATCTGGTTGAGCTTGCAGAGCAGAGAATTGCAGGTCTTGAGGTCGATAGCCCGCTGGATGCGCTCTACATTGGTCACCAGCAGATCATCGCCCACCAGTTGCACCTTGTCACCTAGTTCACGATAAAGGAGTTCCCAGCCCTCCCAGTCGTTTTCGTCCAGGCCATCTTCCAGGCTGATGATGGGGAAACGGTCGATCCAGTCGCCCCATAGCGCCACCAGTTCAGCGCTGGTCATCTCTTTGCCTTCGATGGGCAGCTTGTAAAGCCCGCTTTCCTTATCGTACAGTTCGCTGGCCGCCGGGTCGATGGCGATGAAGATATCCTCCCCCGGGCGGTAACCGGCCTTTTCGATGGCTTTCAGAATCATCTCGATGGCCTTGACGTTGCCGCCCAGGCTGGGGGCGAATCCGCCTTCATCGCCTACGTTCGTACCGTAGCCCTCGTCGTGCAGCACGTTTTTCAGGCTGTGGTAAACTTCCGCCCCCCAGCGCAGAGCTTCAGCGAAGGTGGGCGCGCCCACGGGCATGGCCA
Organism: Chloroflexota bacterium; assembly: GCA_024277175.1. Taxonomy (GTDB): domain Bacteria; phylum Chloroflexota; class Anaerolineae; order Caldilineales; family Caldilineaceae; genus JAJRVT01. The sequence goes on from JAJRVT010000439.1 coordinate 2,601, forward strand.
TAAACTCCTGGAAGTCAGTGCTGTTGGCGGCGTGCTTGCCGCCGTTGAGGATATTCATCATGGGCACGGGCAGGGTGCGGGCGCCGACGCCCCCCAGATAGCGGTAGAGGGGCAGCCCCACCGCCGCGGCCGCGGCCTTGGCCACCGCCAAACTTACGCCCAGGATGGCGTTGGCCCCCAGGTTGCCTTTGTTCTCCGTGCCATCCAGTTCGATCATGTATTCGTCGATGGCCACCTGGTCCAGGGCGTCCGCCCCGAGCAGTTCTTCAGCCAGCACCGTGTTCACATTGCTGACGGCTTTGAGCACGCCCTTGCCGCCATAGCGGGCCTTGTCGCCATCGCGCAGTTCGACGGCTTCGTGTTCACCGGTGCTGGCGCCGCTGGGCACGATGGCGCGTCCGCTGGCCCCGCTTTCCAGCATCACCTCGACTTCTACGGTCGGATTGCCCCGGCTGTCCAACACTTCACGGCCATTTACATAAACGATTTCAGTCATTTTTTCCTCCGAATTTATGGGGTTGAGAATATGGACCTGTACTTCTGGCTGCAAAACTCTTCAAGATAAAGCGTCGATTGCCCCGGTAAAAGGTTGTCTCGGAATCGTAGCGTGAAACCTTCCCGCGCAAAATGCGTAGTGATTTGACAGAAACGACCTGTTCATCGCCCCGGTGCAGGACGCAAGATCGGTTCGAGTCGCCCCCAATGACAACGCAATCTCTATTATAGTGCATTTCGGATGCAACGTTAAGCTACAGGTGAGGTGTAATCATGACAAGCGCACAGGAACGCCCGAACGTCCCCCCCCGGATAGCCGCAGATGCAGGCGCGTCGTCGCTGGCGAGCGGGCTGGCGGCGACTGCCTCTTCTGGAGCGAGGACGGGTGACGATGGCGTCAAGCTGGTGGCCGTCTACCATTTCATGCTCGCCGGCCTGTTTCTGCTGGGCACGGTGGGGGTGGCCATCCCGGCCCTGTTCACCGGCGTGATCGGTGTGACGAATGAGCCGGACGCGCTGATCGCCTCTGTGATCCTGGCCATCATCGGCGCGCTGCTGATGACGTTTACGCTCCTTTTTCTCATTGTCGGCTATGGGCTGTGGACCCGACGTCAATGGGCGCGCATCGCCGCGATCGTTTTGGCGATCCTGACTCTTTTCGGTTTTCCTATCGGCACGTTCATCGGCGCGCTGATCATCTGGTATCTGGTCAGACCCGAGGTGGCGGCTGATTTCAGAGGGTAGCCTCATCGAGAAACCTAAATACTGGACCTGCCCTGAAAATAGCCACGGATTACGCGGATTGTACAGATTTTTCATTCCCCGTGGCGCTGTATGGCAGCGTGAATGTCTTCCTGAAAGCTCACAGCCCCCTGGAAGGTCCAGTGAATAATTTCTGCCTGTCAGTTCTAGCAGAACAACGAAGATTCGCCGCAGAAACGCAAGGGACGCGAATTTTTTTCGCGTCCCTTGCGTTTCTGCGGCGAGAAGACATCTATCAATCCGACTTGTCCTCGGCTTCAGTTTCGGTTTCCGGTTCAAGCTCTTTCCCGTTCACCTTGTCCGCGGTCTTTTTGGGATCGTCTGTGCGAATGGGGCGTCCTTCCGGATCGGTGGGCAACACGGCCTGGGCCCAGCGCACCGCCCGTCTCCACATGCTGCGGGCGGCCGCCGCCTGATAGGTCGCCTGCCGCCGCGTCTGTTTCCACCAGCCCGCCTTTCGAGCCTCCACGGGCACGCTCCATTTGATAGCGGCCGCCGCCCAGGTCAGGCCAGCGCCAAAGCCTACGAAGACAATATTGTCCCCCGGATTCACCTTGCCCTCTTCGATGGCCTCACAGAGGGCAAGAGGGATGCTGGCCGTGCTGGTGTTACCATATTTTTGCAGATTGACGAACACTTTCTCTTCAGGAATCTTCAATTGCTTCAAGACGCTGCTTTGGATGATGCGCAAATTGGCCTGATGGGGGATGACCAGATCGATATCATCTACAGTCATATTGGCCCGGGTCACTACATCGCGGGTGGCCGACGCCATCACCTTGGTTGCAAAACGGAAGACGGCTTTGCCATCCATCCTGGCATAGTGACTGCCGTTGCTTACCGTCTCCAGGCTGGTGGGCATGGCGCTGCCGCCGGCGGGGATGATCAGTGCGTCGCCGCCCGATCCGTCGCTGCCCAACTTGGTGGTCAGGATGCCGCCAGGCACGTCACTCGCCGCCACCAACACTGCGCCCGCGCCATCGCCAAACAGCACGCAGGTGTTGCGATCCGTCCAGTCTACGATGCGGCTGAGCGTTTCTGAGCCAATGACCAGCACATATTCGGCGTCTCCGGCCAGGATCTGTCCCCGGGCCATGCCCAGGCCATAGACGAAGCCGGAGCAGGCCGCGAGCAGATCGTACGCGCCGGCGTTGTGTGCGCCCAACGCATCCTGAACCAGGCAGGCCGTGGCCGGGAAGATATGCTCCGGCGAACTGGTGGCGCAGATGATCAGGTCGACCTTGTTTGGGTGCACGTCCGCCACCGCCAGCGCCCGCCGCGCGGCCTCGGTGGCCAGGGTCGCGGTGGTCTGTTTGGGGTCAGTCACCACCCGCCTCTCTTCGATGCCCGTGCGTGAGCGAATCCATTCATCCGTTGTATCGACGATCTGCTCCAGATCTTTATTGGTGATCACCTTCTCGGGGACTGAACATCCCCAGCCGACGATCTGGGCGTAACGCCGGCCATCAGTCAAGTCAGGGACGTTAGCCATATTTTCGGTGGCTCCGTCACCAACGTCGGCGTCATTTACGCCGTTCTCAGATACATTTGCCATTGATCCATCTCCTAAAATTCCTTATCGGACTTCCCCACGAACGGCCTGTCAAAATCCGGCTCGCTCAGCCGGCGTTTCCGTTCTGACCATAACGTCGCAACATGATACAGGCGTTATGGCCGCCAAACCCAAAGCTGTTGCTTAGGGTCACATCGACCGTCGCCTTTTTAGCAGTCAACGGGGTGTAGTTCAGGTCGCATTCCGGATCGGGGTTTTCAAGATTGATCGTAGGTGGAATGACGCCCTCCTGGATCGTCTTGGCGCAGATAATAGTCTCCACCGCGCCTGCACCGCCCAGCAGATGTCCGAGCATACTTTTGGTGCTGCTGATGCTGACGTTGTACGCGTGCTCTCCCAGCACTTGCTTGATGGCCAACGTCTCGCCCTTGTCGTTGAGCCGGGTGGCCGTGCCGTGGGCGTTGATATAATCGATCTGCTCAGGCTGGACGCCGTAGTCAGCCGCCTTGCGCAGGGCCATGCGGATGGCGTCCACCGCGCCTCGTCCCTCGGCGTGGGGTGCAGCCATGTGAAATGCATCCGCGCTGCTGCCATAGCCGATGATCTCGGCGTGGATGTGTGCGTTGCGGGCCAGCGCGTGTTCCAGCCTCTCCAGCACCAGCACGGCCGCGCCCTCGCTCATGACAAAGCCGTCCCGGTCGGCGTCGAAGGGGCGGCAGGCGCCGGTCGGGTCATCATTGCGCCGGCTCAGCGCGCCCATGACGTCGAACCCCGCCACCGTAATCGGCAGCACCGCGGCCTCTGAACCGCCAACCACCATCACGTCCGCATCGCCCCGGCGGATCAGTTCGAACGCCTCGCCGGTGGCCGAGGTGCCGCTGGCGCAGGCGCTGACCACCGAGTGGTTGGGCCCATGCAGACCGTACTTGATGGCCAGGGAACCGGCTGCGCTGTCCACCAGCATGTTGGGGATCATGAAGGGGCTGACCCGGCGATAACCCTTGGCGTTGATAATGTCGACGTTCTTCAGCGTCGTATATAGGCCGCCAATGCCGCTGGCGATGATCGCACCCATACGCACCGGGTCTTCGGCTTCGAAATCAAGGGCGGAGTCCTGAATGGCTTCAGCCGCCGCTGCGATTGCGTATTGAATATAGGGATCGGTGCGCCGCGCTTCCTTGCGATCCATATAATTACGTGGGTCGAAGCCCTTGACCTCACCCACGAATTTCACGCCTACGTCTTTGGGATCGAAACGGGTGATGTAGCCGATGCCGGATTGACCGGCGATCAGACCCGCCCACAGTTCATCCACCGTCAGCCCCAGGGGCGTGATCGCGCCGATGCCTGTGATAACGACGCGGGTCGGGCCAGAGCCGTTCCCAGAAAATTCAGTGAGTGACATTGCAGCCATCTCGTTCATTCCTCCTTCGTATTTCTCTTATGGTGGATCGTGCGTTTTGACCGATCGCAGTCGTCTTTCCAATATTTCAGAGAAAAGTGACGCAGAATCCAGCGGAAAAGTTCTGTGGCTCGCTGCGCCTCCTTTGGCGACCCTCTGCGTAGCCCCCACTTTTCAAGAGTCAAGAGTGATGATCATAATAAAAACAGTGGGCGCGCAAAAAATAAAAACTGACGCCAATCGTCAGTGTTTCAGGGGGTGTTGCGTCTTCATTATCTGTTTTTGTTGACTGGTCGTTCGCCCATTCTCGCGTTACTATAACACGGCAACAGAGGAGAAGTTGCGCTCGATTTGGCGAAAAGCGCGTGGCTGTTCAAGCTGGCTTGAGGAAATGCAAAGGCCGCGGGCGGATGCAAAATTTTGCATCCATTTGAATCGAGCCTACCGCACCAGCGCCACGTCCAACGCTTCATGGAGGGTGCGCGCGCCGATGATTTCGATGTCCGGAGGGAAGTCTTCGCGTTTGCGTTTGACTACGTTGCGGGGAACCAGGGCGCCAGTGAAACCGAGCTTGGACGCTTCGTGGAGACGACGGGATATCTGGCCCACACTGCGCAGTTCGCCGCTGAGTCCCACCTCACCCACGATGGCCAGATCGGCGCGAACTGGCTTGTTGCGATAGCTGCTGGCGATGGCGATGGCCACCGAAAGGTCCGCGGCCGGCTCGTTGATGCGCATGCCGCCCACGATGTTCACGAAGATGTCCTGATCGCCCAGGTTCAGCCCCACCCGCTTGTTGAGCACCGCGGTCAGCAGCAGGAGCCGGTTGAGATCGATGCCGTTGGCCGTGCGCCGGGGCTGGCTGAAGGCCGTGTGGCTGGCCAGGGCCTGGACTTCCACCAGCAGCGGGCGGGTGCCCTCCATGGAGACGGCGATAGCGCTGCCGGCCGCGTTGGGCAGGCGTTCGGCCAGAAATAGCTCGGACGGGTTGGTCACTTCCGCCATGCCCCGCTCCGTCATTTCGAAGATGCCGACCTCGTTGGTGCTGCCAAAACGGTTCTTGACCGAGCGCAGCAGGCGGTAGGCGTGGAAGCGTTCGCCCTCCAGGTGCAGCACCACGTCCACCATGTGCTCCAGCACCCGGGGACCGGCGATCATGCCCTCTTTGGTCACGTGGCCCACCAGAAAGACGGGGATGTTGTACTGTTTGGCCGTCCGCAACAGCAGGGCCGCGCAATCCCGCACCTGGCTCACCGTGCCCGCTGCGCTGGAGCCGTTTTCAGTATAGATGGCCTGGATGGAATCCACAATCACCAGCGCGGGGCGCATCCGCTCGACGTTGGTCACGATCTGTTCGACTGCGATCTCGGCGAGGATGAACAGTTGGGCGGCGTCCAGCCCCAGGCGCGCGGCCCGGCGGCGGATCTGGTGGGCGCTCTCCTCCGCGCTCACGTAGAGGACGGGCGCGTGCTCCGCCACCTCCGCGGCCATCTGCAGGAGCAGGGTGCTCTTGCCGATGCCCGGATCGCCGCCCACCAACACGCCCGCCCCAGGCACGATGCCGCCGCCCAGCACCCGGTTCAACTCCGTGATCTGCAAACGGATGCGCGCCGAGCCGTCCGCGGGGATGTCCGGGAGGGCCACCGGCCGCGCGGCGTTGGCGTCGACGACGGGCATGGCCGTGCGCCCCGGCTTCTGAACGCGCACGATCTCCTCTTCCAGCGTATTCCATTCGCCGCAGTCAGGGCATTTGCCCATCCACTTCATCTGCACGCCGCCACAGTTGGAGCAGACGTAGCGTGTTCTTGCTTTTGCCATGGACAGCCTCAGAAAGCGAACAGGAAAAGCGTCAGCACCGCGACGCCCAGCCCGACGATCAGGCCGATGAACGTCATGATGACCAGCGGTAAGAGGACGCTCAACACGGCGCGGCCGACGTCCAGGTCAGCGACCACCTGAACCGCGCGCACGTAGATGACGAACGCCCAGACCAGCGCAACCAAGCCGATCAGCGGGCCAATCCAGGGGATAGGCGTCAGGGCCAGGAGAACCAGAGGCAGCGCGGCGTAGCTGACGCCGCCATAAAAGCGTTGCAGGGTGGTGGTCGCGCCCAGGATGTGGCAGATGACGAGCACGCCCAGCCCGTAGAGGACCCAGACGGCTAGCCAGTGCAGGGGCATGGAGATCCATACGCCCAGCGCACTGAGCCCGGCGGCCAGCCAAGCCGGTAGCCAGGATCCCATGCTGGCGATGGTTCCGGTTGTGTCGGCAAGTCGCCATCCGCCGATGACCATAGGATTGGCGTCCCGGGCCCAACTCACAAAGGGCGCCACCGTTCCCCAACGCGCGGCCACAAACCAGTTGACCAGGAAGGGGATGAAGCCAGCCGCCAGGCCGGCGAGCGTGATCATGCCCATACCCTTGCGCATAGTGGTGGCTGGGCAATTGCCCAGTTCGGCCTGGTCCGCCGCATCGCCGTCAATGGCTGTAATCAGGTTCAGCCGCAGCGCATTACGCATCTGCTTGACGCTGGGCGTCCACTGTCGCCATTCCAATAATCCCGAGTCGGGGCAGTCTGTATAAGGACTCATCGCGTCTATGATGTCGGTTTGAGGCGCGAATTGCGTCCCTTCCTGATTCGGACGATCTTGAATAGTCATGATGTCATATCCCCCGCAAGATCATGGCGCCGACGAATGCACCCATTCCGCCGACCAACACAAGGATGACCAGCGCTGGAATCACCGCAGCCCACACCGCGCGCCGCCATGGCAGTTGGTGGGCCACCTCCATGGCCCGGTAGGCCACCAGCAGCGACCAGACGAAGAGCAGCGCTCCGCTCACCGAGACGAAGGGGATGACGCGGAAGAGAAGTAGAGCCTGGGGCGCAACCACCAGGGCCGTCGCGCCCAACGTCTGGTTGAGCGTGCCCGCGCCGCCCATGCCCTTGGCCACCATATGACCGATCATGCCAAAGAGCAGCCATTGCAGGACCAGAAATAGCGGAATTCCAATCAGCATCAACAGGCCGGCCCATCCGCTGCCGTAGCCGGTGAAGAAGCCAAACCAACGCCAGCCGTTGCTGATGACGCCCTCAACCTGCGTCGCTATCTCCGGGCTGAAGCCAGCCGTGCGCCAAGCCTGTAGGATCAGAGCCAGCACCGCGTCCGAGGGTGGCAGGCTGGCGGTCATCAACAGGCCGCCGATCCACTGGGCAAGGCCGATCAACAGGCCGACCAGCACCGTCATGAAGAGGCCTTCCTGCCAGGGATCATCGTCGTCGACCATGATGATAAAGGGGTCGGCTTCGAAGACCAGGGCTTTGCCGAGCATTGTAGGGTAGGTTCTGGGCTGGAGCATGGCGCCTCCTGTACATCCTGAATATCGATCGATAGCTGAAGCAATAATGACGGATGAACGATAGCCGAACTTGTGAGATTGCTTCCGGCTGATTTTACCTTTCCATGATAGCATAGGCTGCAACCCCATCGCAATCATGCATGCAGTGTAGCACAACGCGCCAACTTGACAAGCGCGCGGCTTCGAATTAGGCTTTTGGGCATGGAGATCCGCTCGATATGCGGTCTAACGAAGCCGGCTGAACAGTCATTTTTCGGCAATGATCAAGGACGTTCCATTACGTCCCTGTAACTCGAGGGTGAATCAACGCAATGAGTCTTCTCTTCATATCCAAGCGCGTTTTCATCGGCTCTTTGTCTGTGCTGGCCGCACTGGTCCTGGTCTGGCTCTTCACCTCACTGAGTTGGACGCCGGCGTACGCCCAGAGCGCGCCGGTGCATGTGGTTCAGCCCGGCGAGACGTTGAGCGAGATCGCCAAAGAGTATGGCGTTTCTATGGATGACCTTATGGCCCTGAACGGCGTCACTGACGCTGACGCCATCATGGTGGGCCAGGAATTGCGCCTGCCCGCGGAGGCCAGACTGGAGGCTACGGCTGATGGCGAAGGGGAGACGACTGTGCTCACCGGGACTGTTGTGATCAGCGAATCCGTCGCAGCCAGCGCGACTATCGTCGTCAGCGAAACGCTCACTGCTCCGGCTGCGGTTTCCGACGCGAGGCAAGGATCCGCGTCCCCGGCCCGCGATCGAGCCGCCAGCCTGAACCAGCGCTACACGGTGCAATTTGGCGACACCATCGGCCTGATCGCCCTGCGCGCGGGGGTGAGTGAAGAAGCATTCCGGTCCTTGAATGGACTGGAGGATACGAACCCCGCTGACCTGGCCGCCGGTCAGGCCCTGCTCCTGCCCGCCACAGATGACGAACTCCAGGTCACCAAAGCCGTCGCCACCTACGTGGTTCAGCCCGGGGACGTGCTGAGCGTCATCGCCAACGACAACGGCCTGACCACGGCCGAACTCATGGCCGCCAACGGAATCAGCGACCCCAACCTGGTCGGCGTCGGCCAGACGCTGCGTATTCCGCCGCCGGCCGAGGAAGAGGAGAAAAAACTGCCGACTAGTGACGTGCAGGTCGGTCCCCAGCGCAGCGGTTTCTACTACTACCAAGTCCAGGCGGGCGATACTTTGTCCGAGATCGCGCGTGATTTCAACACCACCAAGCTGGCCTTGCTGGAGTTCAACAATTTGCCTGACGAGTCCACCGTCTACGCCGGCCTGGACTTGCGCATCCCCTATGGTCCGCCGCCCCTGCCCCTGCGCCAGCCGCCAGCGCCCCTCTCTGGCACCAGCTTCCTGGTCAGCCTGAGCCGACAGGAATGCTTCCTGTTCGAGGGCGAGCGGGTCAAGGAGCGTTGGATTTGTAGCACAGGCTATGGTGACTGGATCACCCGCACGGGCACGTTCTACGTCAAGACCAAGATGGAGATGGCGCCCAGCAGCGCCTACCGGCTGGACATGCCCTACTGGCTCGGCCTCTATGATGTGGGCGATTTTGAGAACGGCATCCATGGCCTGCCGGTGAAGTGGGACACGGGGGAGAAGCTCTGGTCCGGGCTCATCGGCCAGCCGGCCACCTTCGGTTGCGCCATGCTGGATGACCCCGACGCCGAGGTGCTCTACAACGCCGCCTACCTTGGCATGCCGGTGCATGTGATGCAGTAGGCGCGCACGAATGCGAGTTCAACTGCTCCCCGTTTGACGACGGACATTGCAAGGTTTACAATTTCGTAAATCTGGCAATGTCCGTTTTCTTTGGGGAAGAAAGTCATGGATGAGCAAGCGATAGACGATCAGGATAACGAGCAGCGTCTCCAGCGTGAGCGTAGTGCATTTTTTGATTGGTTGGAAAGAACACCCTCACGCAACGCTGATTATAACCGCGAACTAGGCGAAGAAGATGTGTTAGTGATGATCGAAGAGGCGTGCGATGAAGTCGCATGATCTTCTGTCCGCCGGTAAACTCCCCCCCGATTTCCTGGACGGCCTTCTCCACGCCCTGCCCACGGATGATTTTCAGTTGATCCTGGGGCCATCCGTGGGCGAGGACGCCGCGGTCATCGATTTCGCGCCCGGCCAGGATCGGCTGCTGGTGGCCAAGAGCGACCCCGTCACCTTCGCCACCGACGCGGTCGGCCACTACGCGGTCAACGTCTGCGCCAACGACCTGGCCGTCACCGGTGCGACGCCCCGCTTTTACATGCCCACTCTGCTTCTGCCCGCTGGCCAGGCGGACGCGGCCATGGCCCGGCGTATCTTCGAACAACTGGGCCAGGCCTGCCGCCAGCTCGGCGTGGTCATCGCCGGCGGGCACAGTGAAGTGACCCACGCGGTCAGCCAGCCCGTGGTCGCGGGGACCATGCTGGGCGAGGTCCGGCGGGAGCGTTTCGTGCGCAGCGGCGGTTGCCAACCAGGCGACGCGGTGCTGCTGGTGGGCGAGGTCCCTGTCGAGGGCGTGAGCCTCATCGCCCGCGAAAAACACGACGTTCTGCTGGATCGGGGCTGGAACGGCGCCGAGGTGGATGCAGCCGCCAATTATCTCTACGATCCCGGCATCAGTGTGTTGACCCCCGCGCTCCTGGCCGCGGCCACTGGGCTGGTCACGGCCATGCACGATCCCACCGAAGGGGGCGTGGCCTCCGGACTGCTGGAACTAGCCTTCGCAGCCCACACCGGCCTGTGCGTGGACCTGGACGCGATCCCCGTCTCCGGCCTGGCCCAGCGCCTTTGCGCCGAGTTCGACCTGGATCCCCTGGGGACCATCGCTTCCGGTGCGCTGCTGGCCACGGCCGCGCCGGCAGACGCGGAAATCCTCATAGGTGAATGGGCCGCGGCCGGCTATGACGCCACTATCATCGGCCGGATCGAGCCTGTGGACCAAGGCGTCAGCGCCCACCGCAGCGGAGATCCTGGCTCGTTCCCCCGCTTCGCCATGGACGAGATCACCAAACTGTTCGCGTAGGTCGCCCATCTCTGGGCGACGCTCACTGGTGAACCGAAAATCATCAGCAAGCCGATACCATGCGGCAGGGATGCTGCACCTACTGAGGACGTGAGAAATGGGCGTCATTATTCGAACCATCAAAGATATCGAAGGTTGCCATCACATCCAGATCGTGGAGAAGCTGATCTGGGCTGATGACGATGAGATCCTTATCCCGACCCACGTGCTGATCACCGTGGCCAAGAACGGTGGCGGCCTGCTGGGTGCGTACGCGGACGACGGCCCCGCGGAGAGCGGCGGCATGGTGGGCTTCGCGCTCTGGTGGCTGGGCGCAGGGACCCCGCACGGCGAGCAGAGCCAACGACTCAAGGTGTGCAGCCACATCGTGGGTGTGCTGCCCGGTTGGCAAGGGCGACGTATCGGCCTGCAACTGAAGCTGGCCCAGCGGGACGCGGTGCTGGCCCAGGGGCTGACTGACTGGGTCACCTGGACCTATGACCCCCTCTACCGGGCCAACGGCGTCTTCAACATTCACCGGCTGGGCGCGACCTGCAACACCTACTATCGCAACGTCTACGGCGAAATGCAGGACATCCTCAACAAGGGCATGCCCAGCGACCGCTGCCAGGTGGATTGGCGGCTGAACGATCCCCATGTCCCCCGGTCTCTGGACGACAGGCCGCCGCCGCGCACGTGGGACCCGGCGCAGATGCATATCCTGCCGGTCAGCCGCCGCACGGACGGTTTTCAGGCGCCGGTGGAGACCATGCTTCCGCTGGACGGCGCGCCTCTGGCTGCACCCATTCCGGACGACATCGCCGCCATCCGCGCGGCCGACAGCGCGCTTTCCCTGGCCTGGCGCTTCTATCTGCGCAATGTCTTTGAAGAGGCCTTCGCGGCCGGCTACACCATGGGCGACTGCGCCTCGCTGGATGGGCGGGGGTGGTTTTATGTGCTGACGCAATCGCAAAAGTAGATGCGGCTTGCAGCCGCACAACCTCCAGGAAGCCAGAGCGTCTGGAAAAGAGAAGACCGTGCGGCTTGCAGCCGCACTACCGGCGCAAGTCATCCCATCCCATTCCCGGAATGCAGGCCCGCCCGTTTTTGTGCTACAATGTCGCCATCAGCCAACCGCTAAACTGCCATGCCAAGACGCGTCCGTTCATCTATGCCGACTACTGTGCCGACCACGCAACTGCCCGCCAGCATGCAGGCGACCATCGATAGCCTCGCCCGCCGCCAACTGATCGCGCCCGCTCTCCTGCTGATCGCCGGCCATCGTCCCCTGGCCTTCATCGCCGGGCAGACCCTCTATCTGGCCGCGCCCGTGGGCGTCATGTTGGGCTTCGACGGCTGGACCGATTGGGCCAAAGCGCTAAGCGATCCCCAGGGAACAGACCAATTGCTGGAGGCCCTCGACCATGCTCAGTAACCAGACCATCGAGCAGATTCGCGAAGGGTGGCGGGCTGATATTGAGGCTCACCTGGAGGCGGGCCAGACGCCCGTGCTCCACCTGGGAATGGACCGCCTGATCCTGGAAGGCGCGCCCGGCCTGCTGGCGTTGCAGACCCTGGCCGAACGTCGGAATGACATTACCGCCCCCTTGGCGCTGGCCGGCGGGACCAGCCCCCTCTGGCCGGCAGCGCTCCTCCATGGCCGCCCGGCCGACCGTCCTCCCCGTTCGCCGGACATTTACCCCATCTACGCCGGGGCCGACGTGGCCACCTGGCTGGCCAGTCACACACTCCACGCCAGTGGCTACAACCCCCTGCGCCGAGGCGCGTTCCTGCGTCCGCCCGCAGGGTTACCGCCAGCCATGGCCCCGCTGCTGGCCCCCGCGAGCGAACCCGGCGCGGCCGCACCCTGGGAGACGCTGCCCTTCTATACAGTGGCCCAGGCTGAGCGGGATCAGCGCCGCCTGGCTGGCGCTTCTTTGGAAACGCCGGCCGCGGGTCGCACCCCGGACTGGACTGCGTACGCCGCCATCATGCTGGCCGTCCTCCTGGTTCTGGCCGCCATCATCCTTTCGTTGCAGCCATGAAGAGTCCAACGCTCCTCCTCACCCGTTCGATCACCGTGATCGCGCTCGTGGCCATCTTCGCGCTGCTGGCGCTGGATCGGGCCCAGGTCTTTGGTGACGCGCTGCGGCCATTCGCCAACCGGCTCTTCGCCTGGGCCATTGTGCTGGGCGGCGTGGCCCTGCTGCTGGGCGCGATCAATGTGGCCTGGGTGCACCTGCGCCGGGTCCAGGTCGGCGCGCCCGACTGGATCGGCAGCCTGGCCCTGCTGGTCGCCCTTTTCGTGGTTTTGGCCGCGGGGCTGGTCGACCCCGCGGGGACGGCCAATCCGTTGGTGGAATGGCTCTTTGACGCCATCATCGCACCGGGACAGGCCACCCTCTTTGCCCTGCTCGTCTTCTTCATGGCCGCTGCGGCCTACCGCTACCTGCGCATTGGGCGTCCCGGCGGCGCGTGGATCCTGGTCGGCGCGCTGCTGATGATGCTCACCCAACTGCCCGTGGCCAGCGGCTGGCTGCCCCCTGGCGTGGCCAATTTCACCGTCTGGCTGCTGGAGCAACCGGGTATGGCTGCGCTGCGGGGCGCGCTACTGGGCAGCAGCCTGGCCCTGGCGTTGGTGGGCCTGCGCATGATCGTGGGGCGGAGGTAGTTCATGACCGCCATTCGCTGTCCCCACTGCGGCGCGACCAACCGCGCCGGCTCCAACTTTTGCAACGCCTGCGGCGCGGACTTGCGCATGGACGATGCGCCGCTCTCCCCTGATCAATTGGGCGCCAGATCTGCTGATCAACCCGCGCCCTCCGCTTCCGCTGCGCCTTCGGTCGAACCGACTTCGCCAGAACAAGATCCCGCTCAAGAATCTGGGCAGGAGTCGGCGCGCCCGCTCTTCGATCTGGGGCTGGCGTCGCCGGGTGCAGAGGAGCAATGGCTGGCTGATCAGCCCTGGCTTCAGGCCGAAGGGGATGAAGCCCCCTGGGAGGAGGGCGATGAGATCCCAGCGGATGAGCCACAGGACGACGAGGCGTTCGCTCCCATTCCCGAGGGCCGTCTGATCACGGGCGTTCAAGGATTGCTCTCCCCCCTCAACATCACCAGTCGGGTGGATCAACAGTCGCTGGTCTCTCCGTCCCTGCCGCCCAGCGCCAGGGAATTGTCGCTGGATGAGATCCGACGCATTCGGCGGCTCATGGCCGAGGAACCGTCGCCGCTCCCCGCTGGGGAGTGGCGTCCGCCCCGCCGATGGCCCACGCTGCGCATCCCTTGGATCTTCTGGATCATCGGTCTGAGCGCATTTTTGCCTATTGCTCTGCTGCTGGGTAACCTCGGCGGCGAGCCTCGCCAATGGCCCGGCGTGCAGGAGGCCTACGCGACCATTGACGCCTTGCCCCCCGGAGCGACCGTGTTGGTCTACTGGGCCTATGATCCGGCCACCAGCGGCGAATTGGATCAGGTGGCCGAGCCGGTCGTTCGCCACCTGCTGGATAAACGGGCCCACCTGGTAGTAGTCAGCACGCTGCCCGGGGGGCCGGCTACGGCCCGGCGTTTGGTGGCCAAAGCCGCGCTCGACAGCGATGCAAGGAGTCGGGGCGCAGGTCGGACCTTGGAACGTACGCCATCCCTGCCCGACGCGGCGACTTTTTTTCGGGCTGACGCCAGAATGGTCGCCAACGTCTTCCTGGCAGGCGGCGTGGCCGCGTTGCCCCTGATCGGCGAGGACTTGCCCGCGGCCCTGGGCGTGGATGCCGCCGGATTGGAGCAGCCGCCAGCCCTGACCCTGGTCTTCGCGGCCCGGGGGGAGGATGTCCAATACTGGCTGGAACAGGTGCAGCCGCGCAACCGCGCGCCCGTGATCGCGGTCGCCAGCGCGGTGGTCGATCCCCAGGCGCGGCCCTATTGGGACAGCGGACAACTGAAGGGGCTGGTCAGCGGGTTCGACGGCGCGTACAGCTATGAGCGCCTGCGAACGCCTTTCCGCACCGCGACGCCTCAGAGCGAGCGCGCCCGGCTGACGGCTCAGAACTGGGGTCAGATTGCGCTGTTGGTCGTCATCGGGCTGGGCAATCTGGCCGCGATCCTTGGTTTCAGGCGGGAGGCGTAGCCCATGGACGCCTTCTTCACCCTGTCGCCGGCCCTGATCGCCAACGCCGGTCTCTGGATTGGTTTTCTCTTTTCGCTGATGATCTTCAGCGCCATCCTGGGGGACCACTTCCTGGCGCGGCTGACCCAATACATCCTGGTGGGCGCGGCCTTGGGCTATGTGGCCGTGCTGGCCTGGCAAGAGGTGTTGCGACCCCGCCTCTTCACGCCTTTGTGGACGGCCACCCGCGCCGGCGATCCCGCGGATCTGTGGCTGTGGGCGCTGCTGGCCCTGGCCGTTCTTCTCTTCGCCGCCGGCCTGGAGCGCATCTTCCGCACGCCCACCGCACGCAAGGGGAGCGGCGGCTGGCGCGCGATCATGGCCGTTCTTGGCTCCATCCCGCTGGCCATCATGTTGGCCGTGGCCGTGGCCGCAGGCGTTATCGGTGCGATGGAGGGGACGATTTTCCCCCAGTTCATGCGCGCGGCGCAGACCGGCTTGCCTTGGCGCGCCTCGCCGGGCGATCTCTTCCTGGGCGCGCTCATGCTCTTCATCACCGGCGGCTCGCTCATCTACCTGCGCGCCGACAGGCAACTGATCGAGCAGCAACCGCCCATCCTGCGTCAGGTTCTGCGTTGGTGGGCGGGCCTGGGCAAGCGCGCGCTCTGGCTGGCCGCGGGCCTGGTCTTCGCCCGCCTCCTGGTCGCCCGCCTCACCCTCCTCATCGCGCGCATGGAGTTCTTCATGATCCACCTGGAGCAGACTGGTCTCTGGCGCTGGGCCGAGTCGATCTGGGCGCGGATTGGAGGTGGGTGAATGGGCAATTTTCAATGATCAATTCTCAATGGTCAATGTGGGGGGCGACGAACGCGTTGGTCGTTCCTCGTCCGTCGTTGGTCGATAAATTCTATGCAACCGAACCAGCAACCTTCTTCCCCCCAACCGAGTGTGAGTGAAGCGCCGGGCAGCCTGTTGGCCCTGGGCGTGGAGCAGCGGGTGATCCGCGCCTGTCTGCTGGAGCCGGTGGCCGGCGAGCATCGGCTGGCTGGCTGGATCAACGTGCAGCGGGATCCGACCAGCGAGCTGACGCAGCAGATCGAGATCGCATGCCAACGGCTGGGCCGACGTCTGGGCCGCAAGCTGTGGGACGATGGGCCGGGCGCTCCCTTCCTCCAGAGCGAGGACCCGGTCGCGTATCCGCCTCTGGACCAGGTGCTGGCCGCATCCAGCCCGCGCCCGCTGCTGCGCGTTTGGGTGGCGGGACTGAGCCGGAGCGGCGGCATGGCGGTGGCTGAAGCCGCGGTGACGGCCGCACCTGCGCGCGTGGTGGGGGAAACCGTGCTCACGGCCACGGTCAACGGCAAGCGGCTGGCCGATCAGCTTTCAGGCGCGCGGCCGGACGTGCTTATCATCACCGGCGGTTATGACGACCCAGACCCTGCGACCCATAAGCCCGTTTACCAACTGAGCAAGATGGTGGCTGGCGCGCTGGAGCGGCTGCCCCCGAGCCAGTACCCCCTGGTCATCTACGCCGGCGATCGCTGGCTGGCCGCGCCGACCGCGGACCTGCTGGCCGCGGTGGACGAGATCCTGCCGGTAGAAGTCATCGGCAACGTGCGCCCCACGTCCGAGACAGTGGTCCAAACGCCCCTGGCCATGGCGCTGACTCGGCATCACTGGAAGCTCTGCCAGCGCATGCCCGGCTTCACCCGTCTGGGCCGCTGGATCACCCGGCCGGCCCGCATCGTGAGTATGGAGACGGCCTTTACTCAGAGCGTACGCGCGTGGCTGGCGGTGGAGCAGTTGGCGGAACTCCATGGGGTCTATTTTACGTCTGGCTGGCGACTGCACGTGTGGGCGCAGGAGGATGCTGAACAGGTGCGCATGCGTTACGCGCCCGCGCACACCCCACCCCAGGTCCTGGACGGCTGGCCGCCCGCGGAGCTGATCAGCGGATCGCCGCCCGCACACTTTCCCGAACTCTCCCCCCGCTGGCGAGATCACAGCGGGATGATGCCGGTGATTGCCACGGTGGGCCAGGCCGCGCCCAACGCCATGATGCAGGTGTTGCGGCAGGATTTGCTGGAGGCGGTTGATGTTCGGTGATTGGAGATTGGGAGATTAGAGATTAAAGACTGGAGATTGGGAGATTGGAGATTGGGGAGATTGACCAATGCACGCCAATCTCCCCAATCTCCAATCTCTAATCTCCATCAGACAACATGAACCGAATTCGTCATCTTATCGCCAAACTGGATCCCTATCTCCTCCTGCTGCTGGCGTTGAGCGGGTTCGCTATCGCGCCTTTGCTCGCGCCCGGCTATTTCTACGGCGCGCATGATGGTCGCCACAGCGTCTTCTATCTGGGCATGTTCGACGCTTCCATCCGCGACGGCGCGCTCTGGCCCCGCTGGGCCATGCACCACATCCAGGGCTACGGCTATCCTACCTTCATCATCCAGGCCCCCATGGGCTTCTATGTGGCCGAGTTCTTCATCCTCCTGGGCGCGGGCTACACCCTGGCCGCCAAACTGACCTGGGCCGTGGCTTTCCTGGCCAGCGGCTGGGGGATGTATCGGCTGGTCATCCATCTGCTGCGAGGAAATCCAGAAGGGGAAGAGAGGGACCGGCAGGGGCTGGACCCGGTGCGCACGGCCGCGCTGGTTGCGGGGCTGCTCTACGTCTATGCGCCCTATCATCTGGTGGACATCTACGTGCGCGGCGCGCTCAACGACACCCTGCTGCTGGCCTGGTTTCCCTGGGTGCTGCTGGCCTTCGACCGCCTGATCGCACAGGGGACCGGGCCCGGCTGGACCCGGCGGCTGGCCCTGGCCATGCTGTTGCTGGCCGGGACCCTGCTCACCCACACCTTCGCGCTCATCTCCTTCACGCCTCTGCTGATCACCTTCGTCCTCTTCCGCCTGGGGCTGGCCTGGGTGTATGACCGGCGGGTGGGGGAGAAGGCTGGCCGCGCGCTCCTCTGGCGGACCCTGCTGGCCGGGGCCGGCGGGCTGGGCGCGCTGCTGCTCTACGCGGTCTTCCTGCTGCCCCTGCTGGCCGAGGGACCGCATCTGCAACAGCAGGTTTATGTGGCCGACACCTACAACTATCGCAACCACTTCGTCTACTTCAGCCAGTTCCTCAGCCCGTTCTGGGGCTTCGGCTTTTCGGACGACCCGGCGGGGGCCAACGACGGCATGAGCTTCCAACTGGGCGCGCTCATGGTCATCCTGCTCATGGCGGCCATCTACACGCTCATCCACAGCCGCGGGCGGCGGCTCATGGCGCGGGGGCACGCGATCTACTTCGTGGCCGCCACCCTGGGCCTGCTTCTGGTGATGACGCCCCTGAGCGCGCCCCTGTGGGACGCGGTCCCCGCGCTGGGGATCATCCAGTTCCCCTGGCGGCTGCTGGCCTTGGCCGCGCTGACTATGGGTGTGCTGGGTGGCCTGACCGTGGCCAATCTGCTGACCATGCGCCCCTACGCCAGCGATGAGTTCAGCGTCGCGTTTGCGCTGATGTTGTTGATTGTTTTCGCCAGCTTTGGCTACATCGGGGCCGATCTGCAGCCGGTGGAAGCCTGGCGCGAGGACGGGCGCGCGGTCTTTCGCTTCGAGCGCGAGCACCCGGACATGATCGCCTACACCGAGTGGGTGCAGGAACCTTTCACCGAGACGCCCATGACCGCGGACTATGCGGCCGAGGACTACAGCGACGACCGCGGGCGCACGGATAAGCTGACCCGGCTGGCCATCATCCAGGGCCAGGGCCAGGTAGTCAGCCAGTGGAGCGCGGGGTCCAGCGGCGGGGGCGTGATACGCATGGAGACGCCGGGCGTGGTGCGCATCCACTATCTTAATTTCCCCGGCTGGCAAGTGCGCATCGACGGCCAGCCCGCGGACCATCGGGTCTCGGACCCCACGGGTGCGATCGAGGTGGACGTCCCCGCGGGCGAGCATGAGATCGAAGCGCGCATGGGGAGCACCCTGGCGCGCAGCACCGGGGCTATCATTTCGTGGGCCATGTTGTTGGTGGCGCTGGGGCTGTTGATCTGGCCAATTCACACGCCCGCGCCTGACGGGGTTGAGGACGGTGAATGAAACCGATTCTCCATCGAAACCGTTGCCTTGAAGGGATAAAGTGGTTTTGTTCTTCTTAGGTTTGAGGGCTGTTGCGCGTAGCCATTTACCTCTGGATGATTCTGTATTGAGAATTGTTGGGAACAGACCCAAATGCCATAAATTCGATTTGACAGAGAAAAAAATCTATGTTATTTGTGAACGCGTAGAGTTATGGCTGTGTTCCTGCTCTTCGGGGCATGCCAACGATTTGATCTCTCCCCATCCCTAAAACACTTGGTTGATTTCGATAAACAGGTGGTTGATCTCGATCCTTTATCCGGGCTTGGGTAGCCCTTTTTGCTATCTCGCCGCCAGCACTGAGGAACAAATCGATGTCGTCGTGTTTTGCTTATGTTCGTCCGACCCAATGGCTGCGCTTGGATGACGCCAGAAGCTTTGCCGACAGTGATAGCCGGCAAACGGACCAGTCGGAACGGACGGATGCAGCGCGGCTCGACAACGGCCAGATCCTCCTCCAGGTTCGAAATCTTTCCAAATCTTTTCGCGGCTTGCTGGCTTTGCAGGGGTATGATCTCACCCTCCGAGCCGGTGAGATTTTGGGCATTATTGGCCCGAACGGGGCAGGCAAAACCACCCTCTTTCATCTGCTAACGGGATTTCTCACGCCTACCACAGGAACGATCCATTTTCGGGGTGAAGACGTCACCAGCGCGCCGCCGCCGGTGATTGCCGAGATGGGACTGACACGCACGTTCCAGAACATCCGCCTGTTCGACAGTCTCAGCGTGCTCGACAACGTCATGGTCGCCCAACAACTCCACACGTCCTATGCCTTCTGGGAGACGATTATCGGTTGGCCCACGTTTTTGCGCAAAGAACGGAGTGTGCGTCAAGAGGCCCTCGATCTTCTGGCCCTGATGGGGTTGGCCGATCAGGCGAGGCGGCGGGCCGATGAGTTGCCCTACGGGGGGCAACGACGTCTGGAAATCGCCCGGGCTCTGGCGACGCGTCCGGCTGTGCTTCTTCTGGACGAGCCGGCGGCCGGTATGAATCCTCACGAGAGCGATCAACTGCATCAACTGATTCTCGACCTGCGGCGGGAATTCGCCCTGACGATCGTGCTTGTCGAGCATGACATGCGGTTGGTGATGAATCTGTGCGAGCGCTTGCAGGTTCTCAATTACGGCGAGATCATCGCTGAGGGCCTGCCCGAGGACATACGAAGACATCCTCGAGTCGTCGAGTCCTATCTGGGCGCCGCTCACTGAGTGAAACGTCCGAGAGGCGATGCGCCTCTCCCCCACAATTCGCCGCCCCTTTAACTTGCCCGACGCGGGTTGCAGCGCGTTGAGGAGCGTATATGCTGCGGCTGGAGAATGTCGAAGTTTTTTATGGGAATATCCGCGCGCTGAAAGGCGTTTCCTTCTCAGTGCGCGAAGGTGAACTGGTCACCCTGATCGGCTCCAATGGCGCGGGCAAGAGCACCACGCTCAACACCATCGTAGGCCTGCTCCATCCCCGGCAGGGAGCGATCCTGTACGAGGATGAGCCGATCCACCGCCTCTCGCCTTTTCAGATGATCCAGCGGGGCATTTCCCTCTGCCCTGAAGGACGCCGTATCTTCGGCAACCTGACGGTCGATGATAATCTGCGCATGGGCGCCATCCAGCGTCGGGATCCCGAAGGCGTTCGCCAGGATCGGGAATGGGTCTATGCGCTCTTCCCCGTGCTCGCAGAACGGCTACACCAGCTTGGAGGCACGCTGAGCGGCGGTGAACAACAAATGCTGGCCATCGGCCGTTCCCTGATGAGCCGCCCCCGGCTGCTTCTTATGGATGAACCCTCCCTGGGGCTGGCTCCTGTGCTGGTGCAGACCATCTTTCAGACGCTTCAGCAGTTGAAGGCCCAGGGGACCACCATTCTGCTGGTGGAGCAAAACGCTCATCAGGCGTTGGAAATCGCCGATCGGGGTTATATTCTGGAAACGGGACGTATCATCCTGGGCGACGCAGCCGCGACCCTGCGCACCAATAAACTCGTCGTCCAGTCTTATCTAGGAGGCTGATCGCCATGTCGTTTTTCGAGTACGGCGTACAACAACTGATCAACGCGCTGAGCATCGGCAGTTTGTATGCGCTCATGGCGATCGGCCTGGCCATGGTCTTTGGCATCCTGCGTCTGATCAATTTCGCCCACGGCGATCTGATGATGGTGGCCAGCTATACGGCCCTGTTCTTGCTCATCGACGGGTTTCCTTTCCTTGGCGCGGCCATCGTCGCAGTGGTCGTCGCCGCGATCGCCGGCCTGGCCATGGAACGGGTGGCCTATCGTCCAATTCGGGGGGCGCCGGACGTGGCCATGCTGCTGACCTCCTTTGCAGTGACGATCGTCCTGGAGAATGTGGCTGTGCTCACTGTCGGCGCGCGCTCCCGGGCCTTTCCAGCCCCGCCCTTTCTGAGTACGGTCTTCACCCTGGGCAACCTCACGGTGTCAAGCGTTAACGTGGTGGCCATCGTCACCACCGCCATCCTTCTGGTGCTGTTGACCTTTTTCGTCAGGCGCACGGACACCGGCATCTCCATGCGCGCCGCCGCGGAGGACTTGGTGGCGGCGCAACTGATGGGCATCAACATCAACCGCGTCATCGCCTACGCCTTCGCCATCGGCTCCGGTCTGGCGGGCGTGGCGGGTCTGCTGTGGGCGGCGAAAGTGGGCAAAGTCGATCCCTTTATGGGCTTCTCCCCGGTGTTGAAGGCCTTCATCGCCGCGGTTATTGGCGGCTTCGGCACCATTCCGGGCGCGGTGGTGGGCGGCTACGTATTGGGGTTCCTAGAGATTTTCCTGCAAGGAATTTTACCGGGTCAGAGCAGCGCCTACCGAGACGCTTTCGTGTTTGGCATTCTTATCCTGGTGCTCCTCATTCGGCCCAATGGGATTCTCGGCGTTCAGGAGCGAGAGGAAATCTGAGCACAGCCATGGACGACTCTCTTTCACGGCCCGTTTCAGTGGCCCAGCCGACGACTTGGCAACGATATGCCGGGGTGGCGACGCCCCTGCTGCTTCTTCTGTTGGTGACTCTGTACATCCAGGGGGCGAGCAGCGCTTACATCCAGCGGGTGTGGATTATCCTGGGGCTGGACATCATCCTGGTGGCTAGCCTTAACTTGTTCAACGGCTTCACCGGCGTTTTCTCCCTGGGGCACGTCGGCTTTATGGCCATCGGCGCGTACGTTTCCGCCATCCTGACCCTGCCCCTGGAGAAAAAGGCGATAAATCTGCCCGATCTGCCCGCGTGGCTGGCCCATATCCAGCTCGGATTCTTTCCCGCCATCCTGATTGGGGGCCTGGCCGCTACGTTGGTGGCCCTGGCGATCGGTCGTCCCGTGCTGCGCCTGAGCGGCCACTATGTAGCGGTCGCCACCCTCGCCTTTCTCGTCATCGTGCGCGTGATCCTGATCAACGCCACCCCCTACACTCGCGGCTCCCGCACTTTTTCGGGGACGCCTGCCTACACCACTGTCTGGTGGGTCTACGGCTGGGCGCTGGTAACCATCTACGTGGCCTGGCGGGTGCTCCGATCCCCGTACGGGCGGGCCATGTTGGCCCAGCGGGAAGACCGGGCCGCGGCCCGGTCCGTGGGTGTGCGCGTTCTGCGCAGCCGCATGTGGGCCTTCGGCATCAGCGCCTTTCTCACCGGCGTGGCCGGGGCCTTGTGGGGGCACTATATTCTCTCCTTTTCCCCCAACGCTTTTTATTTCGCGGAAACCTTCAGCATTATCACCATGTTGGTCGTGGGTGGCATGGGTAGCATCAGCGGGTCTGTGATTGGGGCGATCTTGGTGGTTCTTCTCTCCGAGGTCCTGCGCAACCTGGAAGGAGGGTTTTCCCTGGGCGTCGTGCAGATCCCACCCCTGTACGGCATGAGTCAGATCCTCATGGCGATCTTGTTTATCGGCATCCTCATCTTCCGCCGAGAAGGGCTTCTGGGCGGACGTGAAATCGATCTCACCAAGTTGTTCGTTGTTGATTATTGGCGATCCGTATTCAGGCGAAAGGAGGTGTAGCGGCCCAGATTGGCTCTGTATTGTAGGTTGAAACCGTGTTCTCCGTTATTCGTCTTTGTCGACACTATTTTCATTACACAGGAGGTCAGTACAGATGAAACGCATCGGTTCTCTTCTCTCTCTCGCTCTCGTGATCGCACTTCTGGTCTCTGGCTGCACCGCCCCCGCACCTTCCTCCACGGGCGGTGGTGAAGCAGCTTCCGCCCCTGCAGAGACGATCAAGATCGGCGGCGCTTTCAACCTGACCGGCGAACTCTCTTCCCTGGATGTACCAGCGGCCAATGGCGCCAAACTGGCGTTGGCTGAGATCAACGCGGCCGGCGGCGTCGACGGCAAGCAGGTGGAGTTGATCATCCGCGATGGCAAAACAGACCCCGCCACCGTGGCCAACATCACCACCCAACTTATCGACTCTGACAAAGTGGTCGCTATGATCGGGTTCACCGACTCGGATTCGGCGTTGGCCGCCGGCCCGCTCTGCCAGGAAGCGGGCATTCCCTTTATCACGGCCGGGGCGACCTCGCCGAAGTTGCCCTCCCAGGTCGGCGACATGATGTTTCTGACCCCCTTTGGCGACAACGTCCAGGCCGCGGTCGGTGCGGAGTTCGCTTATGACCGCTTCGGCCCCAAAGCTTATCTGCTTTGGGATAAAGGCACCGAGTACACCACCCTCCTCGCCGACTATTTCAAGACCCGTTTCACTGAATTAGGCGGCGAGATCGTCCTGGAGGACACCTATCAGTCCGGCGACAAGGACTTCTCGGCCCAGATCGCTAAGGCGAAATCCCTGGGCGAGCAACCGGACTTCTACTACATCTCGGCAGTGCCCGACGATATCGGCACCACCGTGAAACAGTTCCGTGAAGCCGGCATCACCGGGCCTATCGTTGGCGGCGACGGCTATGATACGCCCCTGCTGGTGGAAGTGGCCGGGGATGCAGCAAACAACGTCTTCTTCACCACCCACGCGCTCATGGATGCGGACAACGGCTCCGAGGCGGTCAAGAGTTTCATCGAGGCCTATCGGACCGAGTACGGACACGATCCGGAAAATGCCTTC
Organism: Chloroflexota bacterium; assembly: GCA_024277175.1. Taxonomy (GTDB): domain Bacteria; phylum Chloroflexota; class Anaerolineae; order Caldilineales; family Caldilineaceae; genus JAJRVT01. The sequence continues at coordinate 26,435 of JAJRVT010000439.1, forward strand.
GCCGCTTTGGGCTATGACACCATGAAGTTGATCGTGGACGCCATCCAGCGGGCGGGTTCCACCGACGGTGCAGCCATCGCCAAGGCTATCGAGGAGACCCAGGGATTCCCAGGCGTGGCCGGTGAGCTGAACTACAGCGCCTCGGAGCATGTTCCCCGCAAGGGCGTTACCATGATCGAGGTCAAGGACGGCAAATTCACCCTGGCTGCGGAGATGGTGCCCGAGAAGGTGCCCGCTCCGTAGTAACAGATTATCGGCAAGAGGCAACGAGCGCGGGGAAGTTCGACTTTACCCAGAAGCCGAACTTCCCCGTGGGATGCGACATGACGACCAACCCTGACCGGCTCGACGAGATCGCCGCCTTTCTCCAGGAGAGACAATCCGCCTTCGTGGATGATCTGGCCACGCTTGTGAATGTGGATTGCGGCACAGGCAATAAAGCCGGTGTGGACCGGGTTGGCGATTGGTTGCAGGCGCGTCTGAACGCAATGAACGCCGCCGTCACCCGTTTTCCCCAGGAAGAGTACGGCGATTGCTGGCTGGGCGTCTGGCGGGGAAGCGGGCGACAACGCGTTCTGCTGGTCGCACACCTGGACACGGTCTACCCTATCGGGACGGCGGCCGTTCGGCCCATGCGCATCGAGGGCGGCCGCGCCATCGGTCCCGGGGTTTCGGACATGAAAGGCGGACTGCTGGCCGGCCTCTACGCGGTGGCGGCCCTCCAGCGTATCCATTTCGACGACTTCGACGAGATCGCTCTCTTGGCGGTCAGTGACGAAGAAGAGGATTCGCCCGTTTCACAGGCGATCACAGCCGAGTTGGCCCGCCGCTTCGATGCGGTCTACGTGCTGGAGGCGGCCCGGGCCAACGGTGACATTGTGAGCGCACGCAAGGGGTGTGGCCAGTACGTCTTCACCGTAACGGTGGAGGACGCCCAGGCCGGCGGCGATCTGGACGATGACGTCAACGCCATTCTGGCGTTGGCCCCCCGCATCATCGCCCTCCGGGACCTGAATGGATTGGCTCCTGGCGTGACCGTGAACCCGGGCTTGCTCGAAGGCGTGTCCGAACGCGCTTCGGTGATCATCGATGTACGCGTGGACGCGCCGGAGCAAGTCGCTTTATTGGATCAGGCCATGCATCGGATCGCCGCGATTCCGTCTCACAGGCCGGGCGTACGCGTCAGCGTGGAAGGAGGGCTCACCATGCCGCCCATGCCTTACCGGCCGGCTATCGGTGTGCTGATCGAACGGGTGCAGTCCATCGCCCAACGTCTTGGCTTTCATGTCGGTCATACCTTCACTGGCGGCAGCTCGGACGGAAATTTCGTGGCGGCGACTGGCGCATTGGTCCTGGATGGGCTCGGTCCCATCGGCGGCCTGGACCACAGCCCCGACGAATATCTGGATTTGGATAGCATCAGACCTCGAACGGCCCTGTTAGCTGGCCTGATCATGGAGACGCCGCTCTATGAAACGCTCAAAGATTGAACGCATGACCGGCATCGATTGAGCGGGTTGGAACGGTAAGCGTTTTCGAGTCTCTTGTAAAAGACTGTCTATCACTCAACGGAGGAGGCAACCTCAATGGATCTTGCAGCTTTTGTGCAACGCGCTCGAGACAACGACGTGCGTTTCGTGCGTTTCCTCTATTGCGACAACGGCGGGACCATTCGCGGCAAGGCCATTCACATCGACAAACTGGCCGGCCGCATCCAGAATGGGATTGGCCTGACCGTCGCCATGCAGGCTATGAACATGCTCGACCAACTCCAGTCTGTGGAGGGAATGGGGCCGGTGGGCGAAATTCGTCTGGTCCCGGATGTGGAGAGCTACGTGGAATTGCCTTACGCACCCCACAGCGCCTCTATGATGGCCGACATGATCGCCCTGGATCGCACGCCCTGGGCCGCCTGCCCGCGTTCGTTTCTGCGTCGCATGCTGGAGGAGGCTGCGACCGCCGGCGTCCATGTGCAGGCCGCGTTCGAGCCGGAGTGGACCCTGGCCCGCCAGACTGAGGACGGGTCCTTCGCCCCCGCGGATGAGAGCCTTTGTTTTAGCACGGTCGGCTGGGAAACGGGCGGCCCGGTGATCGATGCTATCGTAGCCGCCTTGGAGGCCCAGGGCATGCCGGTGGAGCAGTACTACCCGGAGTTGGGCCATGGGCAGCAGGAACTCTCCATCCGCCACGCCGCCGGCGTACGCGCCGCAGACAACCAACTCCGCTATCGGGACACCATGCGGGCCGTCGCTCGCGCCCACGGTTTCTTCGCCTCTCTGGCTCCCAAGCCTTTCCCTGACCAGGCGGGCAACGGCTGTCACATTCATGTGAGCCTCTGGGACGATGAGGGCAACAACCTGATGGCGGGTGATGGAAGTCCCCAGGGCGTAAGCCATTTCGGACGTCACTGGATCGCCGGGATCCTGGACCATCTGCCCGGCCTGGTCGCCATCACCTGCGCCAGCGTGAATTCCTACCGACGCTTGCAGCCCCAGAGTTGGAGTTCAGCGTACACCTGTTGGGGATTCGACAATCGGGAGGCGGCGGTTCGGATCGTTTCCGGACTCTGGGGTGAGACGACGCCCTCGATTCACTTCGAACTCAAAGCGTCAGATAACAGCAACAATCCCTACCTGGCGCTGGGCGCTCTCATCGCGGCCGGTATGGATGGCGTTCGCCGGGAACTGGACCCAGGGGAGCCGATGGCGGTCGACCCCTTCGACCTGGACGAAGCGGAGCGCACACGACGCAACATTCTCCGCCTGCCCGATAGCCTGGAGGCGGCCGTCGATGCCTTGGCTCAGGACACGGTGCTCACGAGCGCGCTCGGCGACCTGTTGGCCGACGCCTACATTACGGTCAAGCGCTCTGAGGCGGACGCCTTCGCCGCCCAGGACCTGGCCTTCGAACTCAAACACCACTTCTACAAATTTTAATCATGCGCAATCAAATCGCTGCAATTCCGGTTATCGATCACCACGCCCACGCGTTGATGCACCTGCCCCCGCAACTGACGCCGGCGCGTTTCGCCGCTTTCTTCAGCGAAGGCGGCGATGATGTCATCAGACGCGAGCACGTGCAGAACAATCTCTTCTTCCGGCGCACCCTCCACGACCTGGCCCGGCTGTTGGGATGTGTAGCCACGCCGGAAGCGGTCCTGGCGGCTCGGGCCGACGTTCCCCTGGATGAGTACGCCCGCCGCCTGGTGCGAGACGCCAACGTCGAGGCCTTCCTTCTGGACTATCACTTCCAGAGCGACGACAATTACTCTGTCCAGGAGATGACCGGCCTGACTGGGGCTGCTGTATACAGGGTGCTGCGCCTGGAAACGGTGCTGGAAGAGTTGCTGGCGGTCCACGACAACCTGGACGCGTTGCTCGACGTCTTCGCCCGGCGCATCCAGGAGGCCGCGCAGGAAGGCGTCGTCGCGTTAAAGAGCATCATCGCCTATCGCACCGGGCTGCGCATCGGCGACCCGGATCGGAAGCAGGCCGAAGCCCATTGCCTGGCCCTCCACGAACAGGCGACTCGTCAAGGGGGCATCCGACTGACAGATAAACTGTTTCTGGATTTCTGTTTGCGCCGGGCGCTGGAATGGGCGGGCGATCTTCAGTTGCCTGTGCAGTTCCACACCGGTTTCGGCGACACAGACCTGGATATACGTGAGGTCAATCCCCTGCACATGCGTCCGCTCCTGGAGGACGATCGCTATCGAAAGACCCAATTCGTTCTGTTGCACGCCAGCTACCCCTATGTGCGGGAACTGGGCTATCTGACTTCGGTGTACGGTCACGTGTATGCGGACGTCTCGCTGGCCATCCCCTTTGCGGTCAGCGATTTCACCGCCATCTGGCGGCAGATCCTGGCCCTGGCTCCTTTCAGCAAAATCCTTTACGCCTCGGACGGCTTCAGCATTCCCGAACACTACTGGACGGGCGCCCACTGGGCCCGGGAAAGCCTGGCGCATGTGTTGGAGGAACTGATCGATCTAGGTGCGCTGGATCAGAAGGAGGCAGTGGAGGCCGCGCGGGCGATCCTGTGTGAGAACGCTCGGCGTCTGTACCGGTTGCCGTGAACAGAGGGAAGAGATTGGGAGTTTCGGGGGAGAATGGGGATTGATGGGGAAACCAATCTCCATTCTCCTCAGTTTCCTAATCTCTCCCGAATCTCCCAATCTTCAATCCTCGATTTCTCCTCTACCGCGTCACCACCGGCAAGAAGACCCGCTTGTCCCCGGACGAAGATCCGCCGCTGTTGGAGCCGCCCTGGGTGGGCGTTCCGTTGCCCCAGTCCTGGCTGTGGGTGAGCAGACCGCCGCCGCTGTTGGTTCCTTTCCAAGCCGCGGACTGGCCGCTGCTCGCCGTGGGGACGAAGTCATACTGGCCGGGCGCAAGCTCCCGCCAGACGCCCTTGGCTGCGGCTACGTCTGAACGCCCCACATCCTGATCCGCGCCCCACTGCACGAAGTCCACCATCGCGTCCGGGTTGGCGAAGTCAGCCGCGGTATAGAGGCCCAGGTCCGAGGCGCTATCATCCAGATCCGCGTGGGCCCGGACCACCAACCTCTCGCCGGGGCCGAGGGTGTAGTCGTTGCCCGAGAGCAGAGTCAGCGTGTTGATCTGGCCGTACTGGAAGCGGGCGCAGAGCCACCAGTTGGAGATGTCGACGATGCTCGTCCCGGTGTTGATGATCTCCACCCAGTCGCCATTGGCGTCGCCCTTATAGTAGACCTCGTTGATGGCCACGTCCGTGTCAGAGCCGGGCGCGCCGGGTGTAGACGTGGACGTGGGCGTCGGCGTCATGGTGGGCGTCGGCGTCGGCCCGCCGGGGGTTGGCGTCATGGTGGGCGTAGGGGTGGGTCCGCCGGGCGTCACGGTCATGGTCGGGGTTGGCGTTGGACCGCTTGGCGTCGCAGTCGGCAATACGGTGGTCGATGTGGGCGTCGGCGTGGGCGTTCCGTTGACGGTGAGGGTGGCCGAATTGCTGGTCACCTCCCCGGCGCTGTTGGCGACGATGGCCCGATACTGGCCGGCGTTCCCTGGCTGCGCGTCGGCGATGCGCAGTTCCGGCTCGGTCTCGCCGGCCATGTCCACGCCGTCCTTCTGCCAGCGGATAGCGGGATCAGGCTCTCCGCTCACTTCCACGGAGAAGGTGGCATCCATGCCCACGTCCACGGTCTTGCTCGCGGGGTGAGTGATGATCTGGGGCGCGACCGGCGGCTCGTTCACCAGGTAGACCTCGGTGGCGGTCTCGCTGTCCTCGAAGTTGTTGCGGAAGCACTTGGCCTTGACCGTGTGGGTTCCCACACCCAGCGCGAGCGGGCCTGTGTACTCGCTGGAAGCGCCCGTCGGCTCCGACCCATCGGTGGTGTAGCGGATGGTGGCGGTGGCAGTGGTTGTGGACAGGGTGACCGAGACGCTGCCGCTGTAGGTTCCGCCCGCGGCGTCCATGACCGGCGTCCCACAGCGGAGGATGTACTCCCGGGTGACCACGTTGCTGTTGGTCCAGCCAAGCTGGGTGGCGATGGCCTTGACCGTCATGGACTTGGAGACGGTGAAGCTGTAGGGCGAAGATTGGTTGTTGGCGTTGGAGTTGGGCATGGGATCTTCGCCGTTGGTGGTCACATAGACCTGCCGGATCTTGAAGGGCGGGTTGTTGTGGCCATCCACCGTCACCTGGAAGGTGTTGTCATAGGTCCCGCCGGGCGGCGTCACGGCCGGCTCCTCGATCTGGCCAGTGAGGCTGGGATCGAAGGTGCTGAAGGAGGTCTGGCTGATGACGCTGTCGACCATGCCCGCCTTCTTGGCCCGGGTGCGCAGGGAGTAATTGCCCCCGGCCGGCAAGGTGATGGGTCCGCTGTAGACCAGGTTGGGTTCGGCGGCGCTGTTGAGAATGTAGTAGATGGTCGCGCCCTGGGTGGCCGAAGTCAGCGTCACCAGGAGATCGCCGGTGTGGTTGCCGCCGTCCGGATCGATGACCGGCGCTTCCACCTGGGCTTGGTTGGTGGTGTAGACGGTGAAGTCAGCCTTGGCCGTCTCGCTGGGCGTCGATCCCGCCAGGAAGGCCTTGGCCCAGACCGAATGCTGGCCCACGCCCAGGTTGAAGGGACCCGTATACTCGGTCGAATAGATCGTTGGCTCCGCGCCGTTGGTGGTGTAGCGGATGGTCGCGCCCGGCGTGGCTACGGAAAGGCTCACCTGGAGAGAGCCGGTCCCTGTGCCGCCGTTGGGCGTGATCACGGGCGTGGCCACCTGCTGGGTGATGTTGAAAGTGGCGCTGGTCACCGGGCTGGGCGTGTAGCCGTCCAGGTAGACCCGGGCCTTGACCGTCGCGGACTGGGTCACCTCGATGGCCGTGGTGTAGAGGGGCGAGCTGGCCGTGGGCTCGCTGCCGTCGGTGGTGTAGCGGACCTCGGCCCCCAGGACCGTGGAGCCGATATAGACGGAGAGCGAGCCTGCAAAATCGCCGCTGCTCGGATAGATGGCGGGCGCGGGCAGCGTGGTCGGGCTGACCACGATGTCACCCGAATCGGCCACATCGCTCTTGTAGTAGCCGTCCTTGTAAGCCCTGGCCTTGATCCGGTGTTCGCCGGGCGCGAGGGTGATAGGCCCGGTGTACTCCGTGCCCGGATAGAAGAAGCTGGGCGAGCGTCCGTCAGTGCGGTACCTGATGGTCGCACCCGATGTGGCGGTGGAGAGAGTCACCTGATGGGGCTGGTTGTAGTAGCCGCCGCCAGGGTTGATGGTGGGCGTCTCTACTTTTGGCGTCGAGCTCTGGTAGGTGGCTACGCTGGTCTCGCTGCTGTTGACCAGCCCGTTGGACACAGTGGATTGAAAGGCTTTGGCCTTGACCGTGGCCCCATAGTTCAGATAGACCGTATCCCCCTGTTCCGGGATGAAGATGAACGAATCGATGGTTGGTTCGCTGCCGTTCAGGGTGTAACGGATGTGGGTGTTACTGCTGTTCTGGCTCCCCGACCCGTAAGCGATGGTGACCTGCATGGGCATGGCGTGGCTGCCGGACGCGGGGCTGATGGTGGGCGCGGCCACGGTCGCGGGATTCACGCCCCATATCTGCTGGATGGCCCCTTTCAAATTCGGCAGAGGGCCGATGTTTTTGCTGCCGGTCTGGGCCGTGCCCGTGTCCTGGAGGATCTGCTTGATCTGGGCTGGCGTGGCGCCCGTTCCGTTCTTGGCCTTGTAGTTGGCCTGGACGATGGCCGCCGATCCCGCGACGATAGGGCTGGCCCCGGACGTGCCACCGAAGGCTTCGCGGTACCAGAGATTCTTCTGTTCGCTGTCGGGCGAACTCCCGCCGGGGTAGAGATCGCCGTAGCCGGCGCTGACGATACCATCGCCCCAGCCCTGGAGATCGACCGTGGAGCCATAGCTGCTGAAGCTCTCGGCCGAGCGCGCGTCGGCTCCCCACTTGGGCGATTTACCCGCGCCCACGATGATCGCGCCCGAATCGTTGCCAGGTTTGAAGGGATAGTGGCCGCCGTTGCCCGTCTGGTAGTCGTTGCTGTCCAGGTCCTGGCTGCCGTTGCCCCCGGCCTCCACCACCACCATGCCGTTGGCCACCGCGGTGACGATGTCATCGTACCAGGGCTCGTACCACTCCACGGGCACGAGACCGAACTGGCCGTTGCCGCTGGCGTTGGGGCCGCTGGTCTGCTGCTCGATGATGATGACATCGCCCGGGTCCAGCTTGTTGGCGCACTCGATGACGCCCGCGCCCACGTCATAGCCGCCGGTGGTGGTCTTGGCCGCGGCGAAGTAGTAGCTCGCGCCATAGGCGATGCCCTTGACGCCCCAGCCGTTGTCCCGCCCGCCCATGATGCTCAACACCGCGGTGCCGTGGTCATTGGAGAAGGGAGGATCCTTGGGGTCGCCCACAAAGGTGACCGCGGGCAGGTCCTTGTGGCTGGCGTTGTAGTCATACTCCACGTCACAGATGCGGATGCCGGCCCCGCTGCCGTTGACGCCGTCCCAGGCCCAGCGTGCGTCCACGCCCCTGGGCGCGGCGTCCAGATAACCCTGGTAGGCGTCCGTGACCCGGTTGCCGGTGATGTTGCCCGGATTGGCGTAGTCCCCCACCGGGGCCGCGGTCACGGCCACCGGTTTGGGGATGAGGTAGGCGGCTTCCACGGTGGAGAGCGCGGCGAACGCCTGCACCGCGGTCACCGCGTCCTGACCCGGGAGCAACTCCAGGCGCATGTAGTTGTTGAGGTCGGGCAGGGGCTTGCCCGTGCGCGTCTCGCCGCTGCGGCGCAGCTCGTCCAGCGCGGCCTCGTCGGTGGTGTGGGAGCGGGTCCATGTTCCCCCGGCCGAGAGGGCCAGCAGCGCTTCCGCCTCCGCGGCTGCGACGTCGGCGTTCACATTCTGGGGGACGCCCTCCCGCAGGCGCATGGTGACGTCGTCCCGGAACTTGATCTCAATGACGTCCGACTCGTAGCGGTCGTAGACGTTCGTCAGGTCCGCGGGCAGGTTGGTCTTGGTCGCAGGATCGAACTGGCTGAAGACGGGAAGATTGCCGCCGGCCAGCGCGGCCACGGCCAGCAGCGCGGCCAGGATCGCCAACGCCAGCCAGCGGGCGCGCACTGTTCTTCGTAATGTATCCATTGTCTGTTGCATTGTGGTTCTCCTCTCCTTGGCCCTGTCTACAGGCCTGCTCAATCAGATTGCGCCTCTCGCTCGCCCTGGGTCCGCTGTCTCTGGATGGTCTGCTGTAGAATGGCCTCGATCTGCTTCAGATCGGTGAAATAGCGAATCTGGCCTGTGTCCACCCGGTGGAGGGAGCCGCGCAGATCGAAGTCGTCTGCCGTCATCGGATGAGGCTCTTCCCAGATGCGCAGGACGAAAGCCAGCTTCAGTTGGGGCACAGATCACCTCCAGGGGTGCGGATTGAGGGCGGGATGGCGTCCGGGGCAGTGTAGCAGCGGGGTCTCGCGTGGGTGTCGACGCGGGAGGGGTGGATTGCGAGGGAGTGACAAAAGAAGTAAGGAGGGAATAGAAAGATTTTACGCTTCCTTGCCCTCTCTATTCGTCTCGGTTACAATGATGGCAGTCATATGCTTTGTGGATGGAGAAGGAAGATGACGATGGAATACGACAAAGACAAAGTTGACGAAATGGTCCTGGCGCTTCTATATCTTACCAGCTTTCATGACCGTTTTGTGACCAGGGCCTGGAAAGGCATGGACTGGGATGCGCTGGACAGGTTGCATGAAAAGGGCTACATCGACAATCCGAAAAGCAAGGCGAAGTCAGTTGTTCTGACCGAAGAAGGCGAAAAGCTCTCTGAAGAGTTGTTCATGAAGCATTTTGGTCTGGTATAATGACTATAGCTTGATGTGAGAGTCGATACGATTTTGCATTACCGGGAATCCCACATGCAGATGAATAAATCCATGCTAACGGCGCACCAAGATCAATGGAAGATGGTTGCGGAAGTGGAAATGGTGGAACAACGACAAACTTCCGCAGCGCAACGTTGGCGAAAATTGAATTCCCTTGTGCGCATGGCCGCCGGACTTGGCATTCTAGTGAAGAACGATGACGCGCAAGTGCAGGTTGTTCGCCGTCGTTGGAATCTTCTAAGAGAGCGCTATTTGGCTGACCTTCAAAGGCGAACAGAATGAAGTCAATAGATGCACTTGAGCCATTGCTCGCTCCGATCGAGGCGCTACAGAGACTGATTGAAGCGTTTGGTGATCGGGGAATCATCATCGGCGGCGTGGCGGCAAGCATCTAATGCAGGCTCCCTCCAATTGCGCCTGCCCACGCCAGAAGACTTAATCATCCTCAAAGCAGTTGCCCATCGCCCCAAAGATATGCTGGATATTGAAGCGATTATCACAACGCAGGACAATCTGGATACTAAACGGATCATCTTTTGGGTGCAACAATTTGCTGAATTGTTAGAGATGCCAGAACTGTTAACAGATCTCGAAGATATGATTCAAAGGAAGAGTTGATAGCTGGCGCTCCTCCGCCAACTGTGGATGCCCAGATCTGGTGCAGGGCTGGCTGGCCTGGCGAGGCCAGAACCGGGCAGAAAGCCGGAATCGGGATTTTGATTTTCGTTCGACTGAACTGCACGTGAAAAGTAAGCGCTACACGTGATGCGAGGTGAATGGTGCAGTATAATTTCGACCACAGGAAATAAACTATGCCCAATGCAGCAAAACAAAAGACAATATCAACTATCTGCGGCATCTGTGATGCTGGATGCGGTGTTGGTGTCCATCTTGTCGATGGCAAAATCAAGCGTCTGACCCCGCTCAAAAATCATCCACTCGGTATTGTTTGTCCCCGTGGCGTACGCGCTGCCGAAATCGTCTATTCCAAGGATCGTCTGCTCTATCCCCAGCGACGGGTTGGGGCGCGTGGTGAAGGCCGTTTCGAGCGTATCACGTGGAATGAAGCATATGAGTTCTGGATCGAAAAGCTTCATCAAATCAAAGCCAGGTTTGGACCGGAAGCGATTTGCATATACACGGGACGAGGCAACTTTGAGTTCGGCGTCCAGGAAACTTTTCCACCGGCAAACACCAGTGAATCTTCCGCCAGCTCAATCCTGTTCCCCTTTGGGTCACCCAACAGTACGGGCGTTGGGGCTTTATGCTTTGTCGCTTACGGTATGATTGCGCCCCAAGCCTGCTTTGGTCAGCATTACCGGCATCTCACCGATGATCTTGAGAATGCCGATTTGATTCTGGTTTGGGGCGCCAATCCAGCAACTGACTCCCCTCCAGCCAGGGTGAAACGGATCAAAAAGGCGATCAAGCGCGGGGCGCGGGTGATCGTCATTGACCATCGCCGCAATGAAACAGCTAGAGCGACCCGCTCTGAATGGATCGGCATTCGCCCGGGCAGTGATGGCGCGTTGGCGCTCGGCATCATACATGTCATGATTCGTGAAAATCTCTATGACCATGATTTTGTGACGAGATGGACGCATGGCTTTGCAGAGTTGGCTCGCTATGTTGAGCGCTTTCCCCCAGCCCGCGTCGCCGCCATCACCGGTGTTCCCGCAGAATCCGTTATCGATCTTGCCCATGCCATTGGCGCGGCCAAAGGATGCTCAATCCTGATGTATACAGGGCTTGAATACAGCAACAGCGGTGTTCAAGCCATCCGGGCTGTCCTGGCAATTCAGGCTTTGGGCGGCCATATTGATGTGCCCGGCGGCAAAATTTTCAAGATGCCCAATCGAATCCAGCATAATCGCACCACAACGGAACCGCCGCGGAATGGAAAACGGCCGTTTGGCTCCAGCCGCTACCCACTCTACACCGAATTACGCAACGAAGCGCACGCTGTTGAGTTGCCCAAAGCGGTGCTTGAAAATGATCCCTATCCCGTGCGGGGTCTGATTGTCAGCGGCGCATCCCTGATCACCTCCTGGCCCAATCCCGACCTGTGGCGGCAAACGCTGGCGGCGCTCGATTTGCTCGTCGTCGTCAACCGTTTTCCAACGGCCGACGCTCAATTTGCCGACCTGCTACTGCCCGCATCCACCCCATTTGAAACCACATCCTATCAATTCCACGATGGCTGGGCGCAGCTTCGGTCGCAGGTTATTGAGCCCATAGGCGACTCCCGTCCCGACTATCAGATATTTACAGAATTGGCAGATCGTCTGGGATATGGCGATAAGTGGCCGAGAACGGATGAGGAGAAAATCAGACGCGGACTGGAGGGAACGGGCGTCACCCTGGAACAGTTACAAGCCAATCCGGCCGGCGTACCGTTGCCCGTGCCGCCCATGCGTTACCGCAAATATGAGACGGGGGACCTGCGTGAAGATGGCCGCCCGGGCTTCGAAACCCCAACAGGCAAATTCGAGTTCACCTCCGAATGGTTTCGAAGTTATGGATACGAACCGCTGCCCGTGTATACCGAGCCAGAGGAAAGCCCGTTGGCAGCAACCAAACTGGCACAGACCTATCCGCTTGTCTTCAACTCTGGCGCGCGAATGCAATCCACCTTCCGCTCGCAGCACCTCAACATTGACGGCCTGAGAAAATTGCAGCCCAAGCCATTGGTTTGGCTCCATCCCAAGGATGCGAAAGCACGTGGCATCGCAGATGGGGACGAGGTGATCGTGAAGTCGCCACGCGGCCAGGTTCGCTTCTGGGCGCATGTTACTGAGGATATTGTGCCAGGCGTCATCGAGGCCAACATGGGCGGCGGCGGGCCGCTCGGCCCCCAAGAATGGCAAGCGGCCAACGTGAACGTCCTGACTGATTCTGACAATCGTGACCCTATTTCAGGTTTTCCAGTTTACAAATCATTGTTATGTGATGTCTCACGAGTGGAAACCGTTCGGACATGAATCACGTCAATCCGACTTGAGAAATCGGCGTTTGAGAACGTAACGATCTCACGATTCCAGCAACGAACTTGTAGGAGGCGCCTTATGCATGATGCAACCAATATGCATACATTCGCCGGCATCGGTGAGTTGGCGGAAACGACCCTGCAACTACTTTCCCTGGATTTGCAGTACGATGCGGTCATGGGCGAGCGCCGGCCGGCCAGCCGCCAGGTCAAGCACTATGTGCTGCAACAGGCCCGGGACCACATGAGCGAAGTGCGGGAAGGGTTCGTCTTCAGTGTGCGCACGCCCCAGATCAGCAGCCGTCGAGAAATCCGTTTTCTGCTGGAGCGGGTGCTGACCGACTGGGAGAACCTCCAGGAGGAGCTGGGCCTGACCGGAGAGCAGGCGGATGAGATCCCACCGGAGGAGATGGGGGCCGACGCCTATGACCGCATCCAGCGGGTGCGCAGCCAACTGCTGGCCTTTGGCATGGCCAGCATCGCCCTGGGCTACCTGCCGCGGATGGCGGCCGAGCAGATCACCTTCCCCTACAGCCACGGCAAGCCCCCCACCTACGCCGACATCCCCGCGCCCGATTCGCCGGGCGAAATGCTGTGGCGCATTGACGAGGTGAACCGCATGCTATGGGAGGTCATGGCCGGCGACGCCCGGGATCTGGTCAAGCGGCGCTACAACGCGGTCCGCCGGGTCTACGGCTTCTTCGAGGCCAGCGCGCTCCTGGCCAGCCGGGAGACCAGGCGCTTTGGGTTGAAGTCGTGAGAAGATACCGATGAGAAGACGCCAAGACTGTGTTTACGTTGTTGTTTCTCAAGATTTGTCGTGCCATGATATGATGGAGATGAAATGTAACAGACACCAATGATTGGGATGAAGGTTATGCCGCAGATTAGTCGGTTTTATGGGATTGTGATCGAGATGTACCATAACGATCATGCCCCGCCCCATTTTCATGCTTTGTATGGAGAGTATGAGGTTACCGTTGAGATTCGCTCAGGGATCGTGCAAGGAAAAATGCCCAGGCGTGCGTTAAGGATGGTCCTTGATTGGCTCGATTTGCATGAAATCGAATTGTTGGATAACTGGGCAAGAGCTAGAGGGCGAGACATACTCAAAAAAATTGATCCATTGGTGTAGCTTGCTCAAGAAATAGTGACGGCAGCGTCAAAGTCCATCACTTGTTTTTCAGCAACGTGACGTTGTGACGGGGGAATTCAATGTTTTTACATGTAACAGATGTCGCCTATCTCGGTGAATATCGACTGCGGCTTACCTTCAACGATGGTCATGTGAAAGATGTAGATCTAAAAGATGAACTCTGGGGACCGGTCTTCCAGCCGTTAAAAGACCTGACGTTGTTCCGCCAAGTTCGCATCAATGAGACGGGTACGACTATCGAGTGGCCCAATGGTGCGGATCTGGCCCCTGAATTTCTCTACGAAATCGGTGTAGAGGTGACGGAGCGCGAAGCGGAGAAGATGTCGGCATAACCAGTCTGGATTTGCTGGAGAAAGATGTGACTATAAGCACGGAACAGGTTAAAGACCGCTTCAATGTGAAACGATATCGGGTGCAATATCCCATATCTGCTTACACGTTTCCCCGCGAAGCCCTTGTCCATCGGGTGCAATTTGACGATGAGTATGTGCATGTCGAACTGACGGACGGAAGGATGTTGTCGATCCCCCTGTGGTGGATCCCCACGCTATACAACGCATCGCCAGAAGAGCGCGAAAAATATGAGATCAACCAGAGCCGGACCATGATCATTTGGGATCCAGAAAAATGCGCCATCAACGATGAGTTACGTATTGCTGATTATTTGGGGCCACTGCACCAGGAGGACAGAGGTTCCCGTTCTTGAAATATGACAAAAATCCGTGAAGATTCGCCAAATCCGCGTCATCCGCGTTCTATTCTCTTCCTGTCCCGGATCACCGTGCGGCGGCTGACGCCCAGCGCGGCGGCCAGGTCCTGATCCGTGGGCGCGGCGCCCTGTTCCTCCGCCTCCCGCAGCAGACGCCGGAGCGCGAGCCGCCGCCGCTCAGCCCTATCAACCACAGCCTCATCCTCCGGCCCCAACACCGTCCAGACGACATGCACCCGCTCCCGGAGCGCGCCGGCCCTGGCCAGGGTCGCCTCCTGCTGCCGTGTCACGCCGGCCAGTTCGTCGTACGCGGCCACGATGGCCCGGTTGTTGGGTCCCTCACCGAAGAAACGGGCGCGCGTGTCGGGGTCGGCGATGGCCCCGGACTGGCGCTGGATCTCCCGGTACGCAGCTTCCACCAGCTTGTTCGCGCGTTCGTCCCATCCCAGCGCCCGGCAGAGGCGGGCCAGAGTCCACAGCCAGGTTTGAAGCTCCTCGCCCCCCACATCGCCCTGCGTATGGGCCGCCCATCCCCGGTCCGCCAGCGCCTGGGCCTCTTCCCGCTTGGTTTCCTCCCGCCCCAGCAGGGCCAGGCCCAGACAGGCCTCGCACTTGAGCCTTGCCAGCGGATCGCCGCTCTGGGTCCAGTTGCCGATGGCGCGGCGCAGCAGGGGGATCGCTTCCTCCCACCGCGCCTCGTCGGCCAGCAGAAAGCCCAGGTCCTGCTGGGTGAAGGCTTCGAACGCGACCGAGCCGACGGCCTCGGCCAGGGCCAGGGCCTCGCGGTGGTGGGATTCGGCCGCCTCCGGGTCGCCGCGACGCCGGTCGATCAGGCCCAGGGTGTTGGTGGTGATGACCACGCCCAGACGCTCGCCCACCGCAGCAAAGCGCTCCCGGGCGACGGTCACATGCTCCCTGGCGCCGGCGAAGTCGCCCAGGGCGTAGTCGGCCAGCCCCAGGGCCTGGTGCGCGATACCCTGCCCCAGGATGAAGTGGATGTCCCGCTGCGCGGTCAGGGTCTCCTCGGCCATGGCCAGCATCCGGTCCCAAGCCCCCTGGTTTTGGTAGGCTGAGAAGAGGTTGAGCAACGTGCGGGCTTCGCCAAAGCGATCGTCACAGGCCCGCTGCACCGCCAACGCCTGTTGGAACAATTCCCGCACCGCCGCGTCGCTTCCGCCCAGCATGCTCTCCACCCAGGCCAGCCCTTCCAGCGCGCGCCCCTCCTGGGGGCGATCGCCCAACGTCCGGGCCAGCGCCAGGGCGCGGGTGAGCAAGGCCTGGGCCTGCCGGTGATCGCCCATGCGCAGATGAAGGTCTCCCAGGATCTGATAGACCTCCAGTTCCTGGGCCCGATCGCCGCCGGCCTGGGCCAGAGCCAGGGCCGCGTCCAGGAGGGCCGCGGCCTCGGAGTGCTCGCCCGTGCGCGTGGCCCAGTGGCCCAGTTGGACCGCGCTCCGGACCTGTAACGTCTGGTCGCCCAACTGTTCAGACAGGGCCAGGGCCTCGTCCAGGGCCTGCTTCTGACGCGTACGGTCGCCGGTGACGTCGCAGGCCTTGGCCAGGGCCAGCAGGGTCTCCACCCGTTTCCTGTCCCTGTTGTCGGGCGCAAGCGTCAACGCGCGTTCGAAAGCCGTTCGGGCCTCGGTGAAGGCGAGAAGTTGCAATTCGTAGTGGCCGGCCCGGGCATAGACGCGGGCCGCGGCCTGGGCCTCGCCCGCCCGGTCCAGGTGCAACGCCAGCAGGCGTAATTGACCCTCCTCAGGCTCCGAAGCCAGCAGCTCGGCGATGCGGGCGTGGAGTCGCCGCCGTCCCTCGGATGGAATGCCGGCGTAGACGGTCGTCTGCACCAGGTCATGGACGAAGCCGTAACCGTCGGCCTGGGGATGCAGCAGTGTGCGTTCGGTGAGCAGCGCGCCGATCCGGGCCAGCTTTTCGCTGGAAAGCTGGAGCAGGTCCCGCCAGAGCCGGAAGGGGACGCGGTCGCCGATCACCGCGGCCCCATCCAGGGCCTGGCGCGCCTCCGCGGGTAGGGCGGCCACCCGGCCCGCGACCAGGGCCTGGGGCGCAGATTCCCCCGCCCGGACGCTGAGCAGATATTCCTGGATGAAAAAGGGATTGCCGCCGGTGACGCCGCGGACCGCGGTCGCGTCCAGCGCGGAGCCCTCGGGCAGGAGGCGGGCCACCTCTTCCACGGAGAAGGGGGCGAGACGGATGGCCCGCACCCGCACCTGGCCTTCCCAAGCCTGGAGGGTCTGGAGGAAGCCGGCTTCGGCCAGTTGGGAGCGCCGGTAACCCAGGGCCAGGAGCAGCCGCTGGCGATCCAGCCGGGAGACCAAGGCCGTCAACAGCGCCCAGAGACTCGGCTCGGCCCGGTGCATGTCGTCCAGGATCAGCACCAGGGGCGCGTAGTCCGACAGCGCGGCAATGAGGTCGATCAGCGCGTCGTAGAGGCGGGCGCGGGCCTGATCGCCAGGAAGGTCCGGCAGCCGGGCCAGGGGACGCCATTCCGGGAAGACCAGGGCCAGCGCGGCCAGGGTTTCCGGGGAAAGGCTTTCCGCCACCGGCGCGGCCTGGGCGGTATGGAGGAGGGGGGAGAGGGCTTCCACCAGCGGGGCGAAGGGGGACGCGCCCGGGTACTCGGTGGCCCGGCCGCTCAGGACGAGCGCGTCCCGCCACGCCGCGCTTTCTTCCAGATAGGCCAGGAAGCGGCTCTTGCCCATGCCGGCCTCGCCTTCCACGGCCAGCACGCTGCCGCGCCCGGCCTGTGCGGCCTCCAGCGCGCGCACCGCGGTCGCCCGCTCCGGAAGCCGGCCTACGAAGGGCATGGGCCGGGGCGCGGTCGCGGCCTGTTGGAACGCAGCCACCTCGGCCTCATCACGGATGCGCGCGGCCAGTTGCCGGCTCACGGGACCGGGGCGGACGTCCAGGGTCCGCGCCAGTATGCGCTCCAGGGATTCATAGATGCGGAGGGCCTCGGCGAAGCGCTGCTGGCCGGCCAAGGCCCGCATCATGCCCTGGTAGCCGTCCTCACGCAGGGGATCAGCCTGGGTCAGACGCCGGTAACAGAGGAGGGCCCGGCTCAGTTCTCGGTTTTCCTCCGCGTGACGCCCCACCTGCTCCAGCGCGTCCAGATAGCTCTCGTGGAGGGCCACCCGGGGCGGCAGGGCCCAATCGTCATCGATTCCCGGCAGCAGTTCGCCCTGGTAGAGTTCAACGGCCTGGGCCAGCGCCGCCATGTCACCCGATTGGATGGCCGCTTCGAACCGCCACAGGTCCACATCCAGATCGAGGTCGGGGACCAGGCCGATAGTCTCCGGCGTGGTGACCAGCCAGTCGTCGTCCAGGGCCTGGCGCAGGCGGTAGAGGGTGTCGGAGAGGTTGCGGCGGGCGCGATCGGGGGCTGCGTCCGGCCAGAGGAGATGGGCCAGCCGTTCGCGGCGGCAGGCGCTCCGCCCGTGGAGGAGGAGGTAGGCCAGGAGTGCGCGCGCCTTGCCGCCGGGGATGATGCAGACGCGGTCGCCATTTTGTACGTGGAGTTGGCCGAAGAGGCGCACCGTTCGCGCCGGTGGCTCGGCGTGGGGATTACTGGACATCGGTTTCCGCATCGCTCGCGATGTCAACAATTCCCTGAGCGATCTGGCGCCAGGAGTCAACTTTCCCAATCTTGCTGCCAAAGCGCAGCACAATCATATTGTCATCAGGAAACACATAGAGATATTGGCCCAAATGCCCCCAGGCGGAAACGATATATTTGTCTGTGTCAGTCGGGGCGAGGTTCCACCAGCCGTACTGGTAAAAGACGTTGTCTCCGAATTGAGGGACGTTGTTTTCCGGGTCTGTGCCCATGGACGCCTCCATCCACGCGGTGGATACGATCCGCTCCCCATTCCAGTCACCCTGATTCAGGAGAAGTCGCCCGATCTTGGCGAAATCTACGGCCCGGGCGTTGAGTCCGCTTTCCATCTTGGCCATGCCGTCTTCTTCACTGTCAATACTCCAGGTGGCGTCATATTCCATACCCAACCGTTGCCAGAAGCGGACTTCGAAGTATTGGACCACCGATTGTCCCGTCGCCCTTTCCAGAACAATCCCCAGGACGATAGGGTTGAAGGTGTTGTAGACGAAGGTCTTGTGGGGCGCTTCGGCCAGCGGAAGATTAACCACCACGTTTCGCAGATACGGATGATAGTAGGCCCTCGATTTATCGTGCCAGGGGATGTCCGTGTCTTTGAAGGCGATGCCGGACTTCATGGACAGGAGGTGCGCAAGGGTGATGCGCTGATAGTTGGCATCCACTTGCAAGAGTTCGGGGATGTACCGGGTAACCGGATCGTCCAGGCTATCGATGTAGCCGTCATCGATAGCCATGCCGACCAGCAACGAAGTAATGGATTTGGCGATAGAAAAGGAGGTGACGATGGAGTCTCTCGCGTAGCCGTTGAAATACCCTTCGTAAAGAACGACGTCGTCTTTGATCACGAGAAAAGCGGTTGTACCAGTCGCCTCCAGCAGATCGTCCAAACTTGAACGCTGGGGTTTGCCTTTGTATTGATAGAGGATAGCGTCGGAGGAAACCGCGTCGATATTCCGGTCGAAGTGAAATGCGGGCGGCGCGTGTTCAATGGTTTGGTAGGGAAAACGTTTGTAATCGTCGATATCTGATGATTTCCAGGCAATCCACCGTCCCGTAAAAGTGTGGGTTCGAGACGCAACGATGAAGTAGGCAGCGCTCAGGACGCCGATGAGGATCACGGTGACGATGGAAAGTTGCTTCATAAAAATTGCCCCCCCCCAGGAGACCGTCAACGGCCGATGGTCTGCGCTATACGGTAGTTGGTCAAGCAATTTCCCGGCATGAAATGATGCTTACGTCCAAACCGCCAGCGTGTATCGATCATACCACAGGGGGAACCGTCCCGCAATGCATTCTGTAAAAATTGGATGCGTTCCAGATTTGAGGCCAGACCCGCATTCCGGGATTCGACCAGACCATCCCTCGCGGCGGTGTGTCTTATGGTCGAATCCCGGAATGCTGCCACCTCCGCTTTCCAAAAAGTTGGGGTGCATCCTATAAAAATAACGGGCGGATTCCTGGGAATCCGCCCGCTCTGACCACGCTGATTCGATTCATCTTCCAGGAAGCTGGCAGCTTCCTGGAAGGTCAACACACACACTCACCCATAGACCTCAGCTGTGATACGCACCATGGCGCTGTAGTTGTCCGGCTGCAGGGCCGCGCCGCCGATGAGCGCGCCGTCGATGTCCGGCTGCTGCATGATCTCGCGGATGTTCTTGTCCTTGGTGCTGCCGCCGTAGAGGACCCGGGTGTTCTCGGCCACGTCCTGGCCGAAATCGGCGGCGATGGCCGCGCGCACCACGCTGCCGCAGATCTCCTGGGCCTGCTTCGCGGTCGCGGCCAAGCCGGTGCCGATGGCCCAGATAGGCTCGTAGGCGATGATCAGGCTCTGGACCTGGTCGCCCGTCAGCCCGGCCAGTGCGGCCTTGACCTGCCCGCTGACGAAGGACTGGGTTTCGCCGGCCTGGTTCTGTTCCAGGCTTTCGCCCACGCAGACGATGGGGATCAGACCGTGGGCCAGCGCGGCTTTGATCTTCTTGTTGACCGTCTCATCGGTCTCGGCGAAGTACTGGCGTCGCTCGCTGTGGCCAATGATCACATATTCCACCAGCCCCTCCAGCATGGCCGGGCTGATCTCGCCCGTGTATGCGCCGCTCTCGGCCCAGTGCATGTTCTGCGCGCCCAGGCCGATAGAACCGCCGTCCAGCACCGCACGCACGGCCGGCAGGCAGACGAAGGTGGGGCAGAGCACCCGGTCTACGCTCTCCTCATCGGCGACCTGATCGCGGATGGCGGTGGCCAGCTCGACCGCCTCGTCGATGGTTTTGTTCATTTTCCAATTGCCAGCCATCATCGGTTTACGCATGGTTTTTATCCTTTATTTTTGTGGATCAATCTCTTCAATCGCCTGCTCTTCCTCTTCCTCTGGCGGGGCGTTGAAACGGGCCAGTTCCTCGGCGTATTCTTCTGCGTTGAGCCAGCGGCCGCCGGAGATGGTATGGTCGATCAGCTTCTTGTTCGAGTCGAACCAAAGCTCCACCTCCACCTGGCCGAAGCAGCGTTTTGCGCCGCTGGTATGCATCACCTTGCGCGTGAAAAATCCCTTGCCCTCGTCCTCGCGACTCAGCTCGTTGAAAAGGTCAACGCGTCCGTGGACCGGCTCCCGGCAGCGATGGTCCACTGCGTAGATGTCCAGGAAACGGTTGTCGTCACCCCGGTTGCCTCCGATCAGATTGGCGAAACGTTTGAAGAAGCCCATGATGTCTTATGAAGAGATTGGGAGATTGAAGAGATTCGGTCTCTCAATCTCTCAATCTCTCCAATCCCCAATCTCCTTTTCTATTCTCGATCGTTCAATGCAGCTACGCCTGGCAGTTCCTTTCCTTCCAGGAACTCCAGACTGGCCCCACCCCCTGTGCTTACATGGGAAATTTTGTCGTCCAGCCCGGCCTGGCGCACCGCGGCCGCGCTGTCGCCGCCGCCGATGATGGTAGTCGCGTCCTCCAGCCCGGCCAGCATCTCAGCCACGGCCACCGTGCCCTGGGCGAAGACGGGAAACTCGAAGACGCCCATGGGCCCGTTCCAGATCACGGTCTTGGCCCCCGCCAGCCAGTTGGAGAAGTGGGCGATGGTGGCGGGACCGATGTCCAGGGCCATCCAGCCGTCAGGGACGTCCTCCACGTTCACCACCTTGTTTTCAGCGTCAGCCGCGAACTGATCGGCCACCCGCAGGTCCACAGGTAACTGGATGATGTCTGCACCCTTTTCCATGAGGCCTGCGGCTGTGGCAATGGACTCCTGCTCCACCAGGCTGGCGCCCATGGGATAGCCTTCCGAGACCAGGAAGGTGTTGGCCATGCCGCCGCCGATGAGGATCGTGTCCACCTTTTCCAGCAGCGCTTGGATGACGCCGATCTTGTCGCTGATCTTGGCCCCGCCCAGGATGGCCACGAAGGGCGAGCGAGGGTTCTCCAGCGCGTCGCCCAAATAATCCAGTTCTTTCTCCATGAGGAAACCGGCCACCGCAGGCAGGTATTGGGCCACGCCAGTGGTGCTGGCGTGGGCCCGGTGCGCGCTGCCAAAAGCGTCGTTGACGAAGACATCGCCCAGTTTGGCCAGTTGTTGGGCCATCTCCGGGTCATTCTTCTTTTCGCGCGGGTCAAAGCGTGTGTTTTCCAACAGCAACACCTCGCCCGGCTTGAGGGCCGCGGCAGTAGATTCGGCCATAGGGCCGGTGGTCTCCGGGCAGAAGCGTACAGGCGCGTCAATCAGGGCGTCCAGGTGATCGGCCGCCACCTTCAGGCTCAGATCCGGGTTGGGCTTTCCCTTGGGGCGACCGAGATGGCTCATCAGCACCACGGACGCGCCGTTCTCCAGCAGATATTCGATGGTCGGCAGCGCGGCGCGGATACGGGCGTCATCGGTGATATGGCCGTCGCTCAGGGGCACGTTGAAGTCGACCCGCACCAGCGCCCGCTTCCCTTGCCAATCCACATCCTTGATGGTTTTCTTGTTCATGGGGTTCCTTATCCTTGCGGCAATAAAAAGCGTGAGGCGTGAGGCGTGAAACGTAAAACGTGAGATCGCTACGGTTCATCATTGCCGCGTTCTCACTCATTACGTCTTCACGCTTTACGCCTCACGTTTTACGTTTCACGCCTCACGTCTTCTTCAATTGCTACATTGACGGCGATCCTAGAGCTCCATCAGCCGTTCCGCCAAGTCGGCGGTGCGGTTGGAATAACCCCATTCATTGTCGTACCACATGGTGACCTTGACCATGTTGCCGCCGATTACCTTGGTGTTGCCCGAATCAAAAATGGAACTGTGGGGGTTGTGGACGATGTCGCTGCTGACGACGGGATCGGTGACATACTCGATGATGCCCTTGAAATCGCCTTCGGCAGCTTCCTTGATGGTGGCGTTGATCTCCTCCGCGGTCACGTCCTGAGCCAATTCCACGGTTAGGTCGGTGATAGAGCCGGTAGGCACCGGCACGCGCAGGGCGTAGCCATCCAGCTTGCCGTTCAATTCGGGCAGCACCTTGCCCACGGCCACGGCCGCGCCGGTGGTGGTGGGGATAATGTTGACCGCAGCGGCTCGGGCGCGATGCATGTCCTTGCCCACCTGGTCCAGGATCTTCTGGTCGTTGGTATAGCCGTGGACGGTGACCATCAGCCCTTTGACGATGCCAAATTTTTCATGCAACACCTTGGCCACGGGAGCCAGGCTGTTGGTGGTGCAGGAGGCGTTGGAGATGCAGTCGTCGCTGGCGTCCAGCACGTGGTCGTTCACGCCCAGCACCACGGTCTCGGCCGTCCCCTTGGCCGGGGCGGAGATGATGACCTTTTTGGCGCCGGCCTGCAAATGGCTGTCGTAGCCGGGCTTGCCATGCTTGGCGTTGTCGCGGACGAAGCCGGTGGACTCGATGACGACTTCGACGCCCATTTCTTTCCAGGGCAGGTTGGCGGGATTGCGCTCGGCCAGGACTTTGATCTCCTTGCCGTTGACGATCAGACTACCCTCGCCGGCCTCGATGTCGCCGGGGAAACGGCCCTGGGTCGAATCATATTTGGCCAGATAGGCCAGCATCTTGGGGTCGGACAGATCGTTGATGGCGACGACGTCGAAACGATCCGGCTGCTCGGCCATCACGCGGAAGACCAGACGTCCAATGCGACCAAAGCCATTGATTGCAACTCTTGTAGCCATTGATTTCTCCTTTATTTTTCACTTGGATCAACGTTTGATCTGTGATGAATTGACGCACTTTTTTGTGTGCGCCGAAAAAAAATCAGGTTTTCCGGCGTTTCAAAACAACGTGACGCGCCCGGCGTTCATCTCACCAATGGGACCGTATCATCTGGACGCAACCATGTGGCGAAAGACTTTTCACACGCTTCACACACCGCCTCTATTATATCACAATGGACGCCGAAAGCGTATTCCCGTCTCGAGGCCGTCATAAAGGATTTGTTCCTCTGCCCATGACCATACAGTAAGATTTCAATGGGCCGAGAATTGAGTGGATTGGGC